>JAKSIR010000069.1 GCA_024398695.1 Bacteroidaceae bacterium
TCTTATTTGTCTGTTTTGGCCGATGCCTTTGCGCTGCGGTGAATGAACTTCAGCGCCACCCATGCAATGAATCCGCATAGCAGATATATCATGGTCTGGCAGAAATGCAGGACGAATGACATGGGCTGTGCATCGGATTCGGGCACTCCGTAAATGCCCAGCATCCTGACTATTGCCAGGTTCCACGGCCCGGCACCGTTGGGCGTGGGTACAAGTACGGCTATGCTGCTGGCGGCAAAGCAGGCCAGACCTGCAACAGGACCTACAGCGGCTGTCGTGGGCAGACAGTAGAATGCCAGATACAGCTCAAAGTAGTAGCATATCCAGATGCCGGACGAGTATATGAGGAACAGCGGCAGCCTCCTTATCTGTTTCAATGACAGGAAACCTTCCCAGAATCCAAGCACAAAACCTTTCAGCTTATCCCAGACATGCAGTCTGACAGACAGTATCAGGCAGATTGCAATGAATGCAATGATGCCGGCGGTCCAGTACCAGAACGTGGCGGTTTCATAAGGTGGTGCCGCTGCTGTTGCGGCCGTGTCTGTTACGGCGGTTTCAGCATCGGGTGTCAGAAGCAGGCGGAACTGTCCCAGTTGTGCAAGTATGCTGCCCAGTACAATCAGTCCAAGCAGCACGGCATCTACCACGCGCTCGGCCACCAGAGTGCCGAGACCCTTTGAAAAAGGGACTTTTGCATTCTGTTCAAGCATGCCGCACCGGCAGATTTCACCTACACGCGGCACTATTATGTTCGCGGCATATCCGGTGAAGACCGTCAGTATGGTGTCCTTCTTTGGAACATCATATCCTATGGGCTCCAGCAGCAGGTTCCAGCGCAGTCCGCGGAACAGCGGTCCCAAGGCGCTGAATGACAGGGCGGCGGCCAGCCAGAGCCAGTTTATGCGCTTCATGTCTGTCCGGAACATTGCAAAGTCATAGTCGCGGTATGTGAAATACAGCACTATGGCGGAAATGAGCAGCGGAAGCGCAATCTTAAGAGATACTGATACAGACCTTTTCATATCCGGGTGCTAAGATATGAAAAAAAACAATGCAAGTCCGCACTGTCGCGGGCCTGCATTGTCCGATTTAAATCCGTAATATGCTTAGAAGCTGTATGTCAGATAGAGAGAGAATGAATTTGAAGCTGATGCAGCATCAAAACCGAATTCGTTGTTGTATGTCTTCCTGTCGTACAGCGGGTGCTGTTCGTCTGAGTTCTTGCCCCAGGACATTGAATAACCGAGGCTCATCATATTGAAATAGATATCGGCGCTCCAATGTTCATTGAAATCATAGCTGATACCTGGCTCAAGATACAAACCGAGTGAACTGCTCTTGTCTGTTCTCGTGTAACTGTTACTGTCGAAGGTGTAGTCACTTGTCTGTTTGTTGCTGCTGAAATTCAGTGCGGCATCAACGAACCATGAGAATTTTCCCGGCAGATCAAAATAACGGCGTCCATAGAGATATGTCCCATAGGTGTTGCTATCTGAATCTAATGTCTTGTTCTTACTGATTGCGCAGTTAAGGGAAAGTCCGATTTCCCAGTCTTCATTAAGCGTATATCCGACAAGTGGAGAAATGTGGAATGACTTGTTGTCGGACGCTGTCTCCTTTTCGCTCCAGCCGCTTTCTGTACGCAACTGATACTTGTTCTTATCGGAACCGAAACCGAGAGAACCTCCGACAAAGAACTGTGCACTTGCAAAATTTGAAATGCCGAGTGCGGCAACGAGAATCAGAACTGTTTTTTTCATAATTGTGAATTTTTTTGTTGCAAAAAGTGTTAAAAACTCTCCGGATAAAATGATGTTCCAAGTGCGAATTTACACATAATTCAGTTCATGTCAACAATTATTCTGAAATATTTTCCGGGAGCATCGGCCCATTTCCTCATTTCCTCAAGTGCCCGGTCGGGCTTGATGCATGCCGAAATGAGCTCGGATGTGGGGCACTGTCCGCGTTTCAGATAGCGGATTACAGCCTCGAAATCGGCCGGAGTGGCGTTGCGTGAGCCGAAAATGTGGAGCTCCTTCTTCACGAACAGCGATGTGGTCAGGGTGACATCGTTCTTCGAGTAGCCTATGCAGACTACACGGCCCGAGAATGCCACTTCGTTTATTGCCGCCTGGTATGTGGGGATGCTGCCTACGGCTTCGACCACAACGGTAGGACCCATGCCTGCGGTGAGTTCCATAAGGGTCGCATGCAGGTCCTGAGTCTTTGAATTTATTGCGTGCGCCGCTCCAAGACGCCTTGCCAGCGCCAGCTTTTCATCGTCAAGGTCAACGGCAATGACGGTTGCGCCGCGCAGTGATGCACGCACAATGGCACCCACGCCAATCATGCCGCATCCGAACACCATTACGGTGTCGCTGTCAGTGACCTGTGCGCGGGAAACGGCATGGAATCCCACGCTCATGGGCTCCACAAGCGCGCAGTCGCGGGCGTCCAGACCCTGCGCGGGTATGATTTTCTCCCACGGCAGTACCATGTATTCGCGCATGGCCCCGTCGCGCTGTACGCCAAGAGTCTCGTTGAATTCACAGGCATTGGCATGGCCTGAACGGCATGCCGCGCAGTGTCCGCAATTGGTATACGGGTTGACGGTGACAACGGTTCCTGGTTTCAGGAAATCGGGGACACCTGCTCCGATGGTCTCGACGGTGGCACCTATTTCGTGCCCCGGAATGACGGCTTCCTTTGCCATGAGATTGCGGCCCAGATATGTGTTCAGGTCAGAACCGCAGAATCCTACACAGTTGATTTTCAGCAGCACATGGCCTTCTGTGACCTGTGGCTTGGGGGCCTCTTCGACCGATATGACCCCGGGAGACGGTATTCTTACAATTTTCATATTATTCAATCGGTGACTTTATGACCTTTCCAGCCGTACCATGCGCAGACGGCAAAGCAGACGAGCGGGATAAGGTATGATATGCCCGGATTCGAGAGTGATTTCTGCACGTATGCCGTAAGCAGCGGCAGTATTGAATTGCCGACTATGGCCATGACAAGGAAGGCCGATCCGCTCTTGGTTTCGCCTTTCAGGTCAACAAGCGCCAGTGAGAACTGGGTGGGGTACATGATGGACATGAAGAATGATATGCCCATCATTGCATAGACGGCAATCATGCCTCCTGCAAGACAGACGGCCAGACACAGAAGGACGTTTGCCACGGCATATGCGGTCAGGAGATCCTGCGGGCGGAATCTGACCATCAGTGTGGTGCCTATCCATCGGCCCAGAAGGAAACACAGCATGTACAGGCCGAACAGCGTGGTGGCGCGTCCGTTGTCCATGCCCGCGTAGTTGATGCAGTAGACAAGGAACAGACTGTTGACCGCAGTCTGACCGCCGTTGTAGAAGAACTGGGCAATGACGCCGTTGCGCAGGTGGCGGCGTTTCAGGACATTGAACGATATGAGTCCTGTTGCGCTTGAATCCTCGTCTTCAGTCTGGATTCTTGGCAGTTTCGTGAATATGAACACCACTGCAATAGCCAGCAGGACTGCAGCGAATATGGCGTAGGTCATGCGGAATGTATGGATTTCAGCTCCCGGTGCGGCGTTGTCGGAATCCAGGAGCAGAAGCTTGCTCAGGAACATTGCGGCAATGAAGGCGCCAAGCCCGTTGAAGGCCTGTGCCAGATTCAGCCTTCTGGGGGCTGTGGCAGGGTCGCCAAGCTCGGTGACGTACGGGTTGGCCGCAGTTTCAAGGAAGCACATGCCTATGGCCACTATGAAGAACGCACACAGGTACAGCGGAAAACTGTTGACCCGGGTCACGGGCAGAAACAGCAGTCCGCCTGCGGCTGCTATGACCAGTCCCAGTATGATGCCGGCCTTGTAGCTGAAACGCTTCATGAACATGGCAATCGGGATTGGAAACAGAAAATACGCGAACCAGTATGATGTTTCTACAAATTCGGCCTTTGCCTGATCAATGCTGAAAAGGGTCATCATTTTCTTTACGACCGATGACAGCAGATTGTTGCTTATGGCCCACAGGAAGAACAGCGATATGACCATCACCAGGGCGATGACGGTTCCGTTTGATTTCTTTTTCATTCTGACATGTTTTTTATGTAAGGTAAATCCAGTTCTGTCTCCATACCATAGAACCGTGCGGCGTTCAGTCCAAGGAACTGCTCCTTTTCCCGATCCGTCAGTTCACGGGTCTTGAGTATGAAATCGTATGACATGCGGTAGGTTATGGCGGTTATGGTGCGCGGGTAGTCCGAACCCCACATGAGCTTGTCCATGCCCACAAGGTCCGATGCCTCCCGTATGGCTTCCACTGCACCTTTGAACGGGTAGAATTCGTCGTTGAAGAGCCAGGTTATGCCGCCCGATTCAACCATGACGTTCCTGTGGCGTGCAAGCTTTATCTGTTCTTGCCAGTCGGGACGTGTAACCATACCGAAATGGCCCACTGCAATTTTCAGGTCCGGACACTCGCCGATGACTTCCTCCATTTCGGGAATCTGGACTGCACCGTCTTCGAGGGTAATGGACAGGATTGCTCCGCGGCTTTCCATCAGGTGGAACATGGACATCATTTCGGGACAGGTCAGTGAAATGCGGCCTCCGTCGGGTGTGCCCAGACGGTGACCGGGTACGGCAATGGCCCTGAATCCTCTGTCAAGAAGGCTGCGCGCCTGCTCCAGATATCCGGGCTTGCGGTATTCGGCCATTCCGCAGCACAGGAAACGGTCGGGGTGCTTTGTCTGGACCTGCTCCAGATAGTCATTCTGCAGACCGTCAATGAATTCCTGCACCACGACGGCGGCTGTCACCTGTGCGTAGTCCATGTTGGACAGGAAGATTTCTGCCGTATTGTGTCCGTCGGTAATGAACGGCGGCAGCATCTGGCGTATTTCGCCCATGAACAGCGAGCGCCCGTTTTCGAGGGTGCGTATGGGCTTGCCGTCGACGACGGTGTCCTGGCGCAGCCACAGGTGTGAGTGAGCGTCTATTATCTTCATGAATTGCACCAGCTTACACGTTTCTGGCTTCCAATGATTTCCTGGACTTCAAACACCAGGTCCCAGTCAAGCGGCTCCTGCGCAACTCTGATGTTTCTCAGAACATTGTCGGGGTTGGCCGATGAGAACAGCGTGGTGGCAATGCGAGGATTGCTTATGGAATACTGCACGGCAAGCTTTTCAATGGATGTTCCTTTTGACTTGCAGTGCTGTGCGGCCTTGGCGCAGGCTTCGACAAGCGGTTTCGGGGCCGGATGCCAGTCTGGAACTCCACGCTCCGTCAGCAGGCCCATGGCAAGAGGCGACGCGTTGATTACGCCTATTCCCTTCTGCTCGAAATAGCCCAGGTAGTCGTTCAGCTTTTCGTCGTTCAGACAGAAGTGGCAGAAGTTCAGAATGCTTTCGATGGTTCCGGCAGGTACATGGTCAACGACCCATTTCAGATTCTCCAGCTGGAGGTCGGTGATGCCCACGTGACTCACGATTCCCTTTTCGCGCAGTTCCACAAGAGCGGGCAGCGTTTCGTCGGCGACCTTCTGCAACCCGCCCGGAAGACCGGCCTGAAACTCTATGTCGTGTACGTTTATCAGATCGATATGGTCAACGTGGAGACGCTCCATGCTTTCAAATACGCTTTCCGTGGCCCGTTTTGCGCTGTAGTCCCATGTGTTGACGCCGTCCTTTCCGTATCGGCCCACCTTGGTTGAAAGGAAATACTTTTCGCGGGGAATGTCCTTCAGTGCCTTCCCCAGAACGGTCTCCGCCTTATAGTGGCCGTAGTAAGGTGAAACGTCAATGAAGTTCAGACCGTTCTCAACGGCCGTGAATACGGCATTGATGGCACGGCTTTCGTCAATTTCGTGGAAAACACCGCCCAGTGACGATGCTCCGAAGGCCAGATTGGCGACTTTCATTCCAGTCCTGCCGATTTCATTGAATTTTAGTCCCATAAGTTATTGTCGGTTAGTGAAGTAATTCATAATGTGGTCACGACATTCCTCCATAAGCCATTTCGGGGTCGATGTGGCGCCGCATATTCCAACGCTTTCCACTCCTTCCAGAAGGCTGAAGTCAATGTCATCCTTGTTTTCGATATGGTATGAACGCGGGTTCACGTCAAGGCATTCGCCGAACAGCACTTTCCCGTTCGAACTCTTGCGGCCCGACACGAACAGTACCAGATCGTACTGGCTCGCGAATTCGCGTATGTGCTGGCTGCGGTGCGATACCTGGCCGCAGACGGTTTTTGCGGTAACCAGCCTGCATCCGGGTTTCAGACGCTTTTCGATGAGGCTTGCCAGACTGGCATAGTCTTCGGCCGATTTCGTGGTCTGGGAATACAGGAAAACGTCTTTGTCAAAATCTATCTGACCGGTTTCGCCGGCATTTTCAATGACCAGGGCATTCCCGTCGGTCTGTCCTACGAGACCAAGAACTTCGGCATGGCCCTTCTGTCCGAAAATGACTATCTGCTGTCTTTCCGGGTCCATGTCATGATATTGGGCCTGTATGCGCTGCTGGAGCTTCAGCACGACCGGGCATGTGGCGTCAATCAGGGAAATTCCGCGCTCTTTGGCAGTACTGTATGTCGACGGGGGTTCGCCATGGGCTCTGAGAAGTACTCTTGAACCAGGCGGGAGCGAATTGAACTGTTCGTGGCCGATGGTGCGCAGGCCCATGTCGGAAAGCCTTCTGCACTCTATTCCGTTGTGGACAATGTCACCCAGGCAATACAGGGATCCGTCGCCGCGCAACTCCTCTTCGGCCTTCCCTATTGCTGAAAGTACACCGAAGCAGAAACCCGAATCATTGTCAATTCCGACTCTCATCTTGCAGTCATGTCATCTGGTCGCGTTGAGATAATGCTGCATGAGCCATTCGTCCTGCTGTTCCATGGTCATGTCGCTGTTGTCAAGCACAATCGCGTCGTCAGCCTGACGCAGCGGAGACACTTCGCGGTGTGAATCAATGTAGTCGCGCTGCCGTACGTTTTCGAGGACTTCCTCATATACGGGATTCTCACCCTTCATCACCATTTCATCATAGCGTCTGCGCGCGCGGACGTCGTCGCGCGCGGTGACGAAGATCTTGAGCTCGGCCTGAGGGAAGACGGTAGTGCCTATGTCGCGCCCGTCCATGACGACAGCGCCTTTGCCGCCCATGATGCGCTGCTGTGCAACCATTGCTTCGCGCACGAACGGAAGGGCCGAAACCGGACTGACCTTCGAGGAGACTTCCATCCCACGTATTTCCTTCTCCACATTGCGGCCGTTCAGGATGGTGTACTGCTTTCCGTCAGCATCCTTTCCGAAACTTATGCTTATTTCCGGAAGGAGGCTTTCAAGCTCCTGCACCTTGATTGTGCCGTCATTGCCGACAAGACCCTTTTCAATGCAGAACAGTGTTACGGCGCGGTACATGGCGCCGGTGTCGATGTATGTGTAGCCCGTCTTTGCGGCCAGTGCCTTTGCCATAGTGCTCTTGCCGCATGACGAATGGCCGTCCATAGCTATGATGATCCGTTTCATAATCTGAATGCGAAGTTGAAAACCATTGATGAATGTGAAATCTGATATTTTCCTACAGACAGGTCAAAACTCATTCTGCTCAGCCTGAGCCCGGTTCCTGCCGAAAAGCCTGTAAGTCCCTTGCTGCCGTCTCCCGACAGCTCGTCCCTTGTCCTGAGGTTGCATCCGCCGGCCACATACAGACAGTCTGTCAGCATGAAATCGGCTCCGAATGAGAAGTGCCGTCTCAGTATCTGTCCTTTGCCCGCAACATGACCATCGGGAAAATAGAAGTCTTTTTCGTCCCAGTCGGTCAGACCGTCAAGCGTCGCCGTGAGCCTCAATGGCGAATGTTCCATTTTCCAGCTTATTCCTGCCGTCAGGTCGAACGGCATTCTCTGGAATTCGTTTTCAAAGGCCTTGATCTGGCCGCCAAGATTGCGGGCGGCTATGGCAAGACTCAGTCCCTTGTCCGGATTGTTCCAGTACAGTCCAAGGTCGATTCCGACCGATGCCGCCGTCATTGAAGCGTAGTGTGAGAAAATGAGATTTCCCGTTGCGCCGCCGCTCAGGTTGTCGGTGAACATGTATGAGCAGGAAATTCCTACGGCCATGTCCTTTGACGAGAAAGTGCCGGTGACGGTAGCGTCGGGAAGTGTCCTGGCCGAGCTCCCGTAGTCGACATACCGGGCGGAAAAGCCGTACATGGTGCGTTCTCCCAGGGAGTTTCCGTACTGTGCCCCGGCAATGACGGTGTTGCCGATCCAGGTCATGGCGTTCAGTCCGACCATGCCGCTTTCAACTTCCGACAGCAGCGCCGGATTGGCCAGAAACTGTGACGCGCTTCTGTCGGCGGCCGACACGGCCTGTCCGCCAAGGGCTGCCTGATGTGCCGAAACCGGGTACTTCAGGAACTCCATGGAGCTTTGCAGACTTTGGGCCGATGCCTCCGTGAGGAAAAGCATTGCTGCAACGGCCGGCAGAAGGTGTCGTTTTGCTTTCATATGTTAAAAGGTGAGACAAAAATAAGGAATTCTTCAGTTGTGACCCCGTTTGTGGGCAAATGATGTACTAAAAAAATACAAATTAATACCCTGCCATGTCCATCGAGCAAAAAAAGTGTTACTTTTGCCACGCACACAATTGGCGAAAAATCAAAACTATCAATATGGAAATCAAAAAGTCGGAAAGCGCAGATCTTGAGAGGGGCAAAACCACTTCTCTCCTTATGGGCTTTGTATTCGCGTTCTCTGTAATGTTCGTCGCACTTGAATGGACGGCGAGGGAAAAGAGTGATGACGGCGAAGTCTTTTCAGCACCAAGAGAGGTGACTCTTGATGACGAACTCATCCCTATCACCCTTCCTGAAAAGAAAGTCGTTCCGCCCCCACCTGCATCGGTGTCAAAGGCTGAAATCATCGATATTGTGGAAAACGACGCCGAGATAGAGGAGACCAACCTCGCATCTCTTGATGACCAGACGGAATTCATCGATATCAGCGCTCTCGAGGAAATAGTCCTTGAACCGGAACCGGAACCGGATGATGTTCCTTTCCAGATTGTAGAGGACATGCCTGAGTTCCCCGGCGGCCAGCAGGCTCTTCTGAAGTATCTGAGCGACCACATCAAGTACCCGTCAATCTGTCGTGAAAACAACATTCAGGGACGTGTGGTTCTGCAGTTCATAGTAAACAAGGACGGTTCAATCGTTGA
>JAKSIR010000007.1 GCA_024398695.1 Bacteroidaceae bacterium
TTGGCCACTAGTGAATGAAACCCTTATGTCAATCATAAGATGGATTGGCGATGATGGCGGATTTGCAATCAGTTATGGCATAGTGAACCGTTAAAATCGTACAGCCGACCGCAGAAGGTCTGATTTGAAATTGCATATTATCTGCATAAAATTATGCATATATGCAAAAAGAAATGAAAAAATAGGGTCATTTATATATAATAAGGACTGAGAAATGAATATCGGATGGAATAATCTTGTAATTTTGCGCCGTTGATTTTTCAGAATCACTCAAATTACAAGATATACTATGACGATTAAAGAATTGGATCAGGTGGTTGTCCGCTTCTCAGGCGACTCCGGTGACGGAATGCAGCTTGCCGGCAACATCTTCTCCACAGTTTCCGCAACAGTCGGAAACAGTATCAGCACTTTTCCGGACTATCCGGCAGACATTCGCGCCCCGCAGGGTTCGCTGACGGGCGTTTCAGGCTTTCAGGTTCACATCGGCGCCGGTAAGGTGTATACTCCTGGTGACCTCTGTGATGTTCTGGTGGCTATGAACGCAGCAGCTCTGAAGACGCAGCTCAAGTATGCCAAGAAGGACGCAACAATCATCATCGATACGGACGCATTCCAGAAGAGTGACCTTGAAAAGGCCGCCTTCAAGACCGATGACCCTCTGTCCGAGCTGGGCGTCGATCCGGACCGCGTAATTGCATGCCCTCTCACACAGATGGTCAAGGATGCTTTGGCCGATACTGGTATGGACGCCAAGTCAGTCCTGAAGTGCCGCAACATGTTCGCTCTGGGTCTTGTATGCTGGCTCTTCAGCCGCGACCTTGAAATAGCATTCAACTATCTGCGTGACAAGTTCGCCAAGAAGCCCGAACTTGCAGCTGCCAACATAAAGGTCATTCAGGCCGGTTATGATTACGGCCACAACACCCATAGTTCGGCTATGAACGTCTATAGGGTGGAATCAAAGACCAAGGAGCCGGGCCGTTACATGGATATTACCGGTAATAAGGCAACCGCATACGGCTTCATTGCCGCTGCCGAAAAGGCAGGACTGAAACTGTATCTGGGTTCATATCCCATAACTCCTGCAACAGACGTACTTCACGAACTGTCAAAGCACAAGTCGCTTGGCGTCACGACAGTCCAGTGCGAAGACGAGATTGCCGGTTGCGCTTCATCAGTAGGCGCATCGTTCGCAGGCGCTCTTGCCGTGACATCGACATCGGGCCCCGGCATATGCCTCAAGTCCGAGGCCATGAATCTGGCTGTCATCATGGAGCTGCCGCTGGTCGTTCTTGACGTACAGCGTGGCGGTCCCGCTACCGGACTTCCCACCAAGTCGGAGCAGACGGACCTTCTGCAGGTTCTGTTCGGCCGTAACGGTGAAAGCCCCATGCCTGTAATTGCAGCTACCAGTCCTGTTGACTGCTTCGATGCCGCTTTCCAGGCTTCAAAGATGGCTCTTGAACACATGACTCCTGTCGTTCTGCTGACCGATGCATTCGTAGCCAACGGCTCGGCCGCATTCAAGCTGCCCAATCTTGCAGACTATCCCGCAATCAATCCTCCATACGTTCCGGAAGAGCTGAAGGGCACATGGACTCCGTACATGCGTGCTGAAAACGGCACACGTTACTGGGCTGTTCCGGGCCGTGAAGGTTTCTGTCATATTCTTGGAGGACTTGAAAAGGACAACCTGACCGGAGCCATTTCAACAGCTCCTGAAAATCATGACCTGATGACCCGTCTGCGCCAGCAGAAGATAAACAACATTCAGGTTCCTGATCTTGAAGTCCTTGGTGACAAGGATGACGCCGATCTGCTCATTGTAGGTTTCGGTGGAACATACGGCCATCTGCGTGCCGCAATGGATGAGATGCGTGCCGCAGGAAAGAAGGTCGCAATGGCACACTTCAAGTTCATCAACCCGCTGCCGGCCAACACTGCTGCAGTACTGAAGAAGTATAAGAAGGTTGTTGTGGCAGAACAGAACATGGGTCAGTTGGCATCGTTCCTGAGAATGAAGGTCGATGGCTTTGTTCCTTATCAGTTCAATCAGGTTAAGGGTCAGCCGTTCGTTGTAAGCGAACTGGTAAGTGCCTTTAATGAAATCTTAAACAAGTAAAAACTATGAGCGAATATACAGCACAGGATTTCAAGAAGGGCCAGCCACGCTGGTGCCCGGGTTGCGGTGACCATTTCTTTCTGGCTTCACTGCACAAGGCTATGGCCGAAATCGGAGTAGCTCCATACAATACCGCAGTCATTTCGGGAATCGGCTGCTCGAGCCGTCTGCCGCATTACATGGCAACTTACGGCATGAACACCATTCACGGCCGTGCGGCAGCCATTGCAACAGGCTGCAAGGTTGCCAATCCTGATCTGACCGTATGGCAGATTTCAGGTGACGGTGACGGTCTGGCAATTGGAGGCAACCACTTCATACACGCCAACCGCCGTAACATAAACCTGAACATGATTCTTCTCAATAACCGTATCTACGGACTTACCAAGGGACAGTATTCGCCTACATCGCCCCGTGGTTTCGTCAGCAAGTCAAGTCCTTACGGTACCGTAGAAGATCCGTTCCGTCCGGCAGAACTCTGTTTCGGCGCACGCGGACATTTCTTTGCGCGTGCCGTTGCAACCGATGCTCCCGGTACGGTTGACATTCTGAAGGCTGCCTATAATCACAAGGGAGCTTCAGTCTGTGAAATTCTTCAGAACTGCGTGATTTTCAATAACGGAACCCACGAGGCAGTATATAACAAGGAGGGTCGCGCCAAGAACGCTATCTACGTCAAGCACGGAGAACCTCTGGTGTTCGGCGAAAACAACGAGTACGGTCTTGTTCAGGAGGGCTTCGGCCTGAAGGTCGTCAAGATTGGGGAGAATGGCATCACTCTTAAGGACATACTCGTTCACGATGCACATTGCCAGGACAACACCCTGCAGCTGAAGCTTGCTCTGATGGGCGACGGTGACGGATTCCCCGTAGCGCTTGGTGTCATACGTGATGTCGAGGCTCCTACCTATGACGATGCAGTTACCGCTCAGATTGAAGAGGTCAAGGCGGCAAAGAAGTATCACAGCTTTGCCGAACTGCTTGAGACCAACGATATCTGGGAAGTAAAGTAATCAGGCATAATGAATTGAAGAGCCCGACCGTCAAGGCCGGGCTCTTTCTTTATGTCATGTATGACAGGCTCAGAATCCGAATCCGCCGAATCCGCCCATGCCTCCGCCAGTTCCAAAGTTGACATTGGCTGTGTGTCTGGCCTGGACGGGCTTGCCGTCCTGTTCGGCCGGAGTCCAGTCGGGCATTATCATAATGGTGCGGAGCGCTTCCTTGTCCATAATGTGGACATCGGAACTCTTGCTGATTTCGGGATTGATGACGGCTCCGTCAGTGTCAATTGTGAACGATACCGTGACACTGCCTTTGACTTTGGCATCTTCAAGGCTCTTGGGGTAGTTGGTGTTGCGGCTTATGAATTGCTGCATCTGCCAGTTTCCACCGGGGAATGTGGCCTGTGGGCCTGCAGGAGCCTGTGGGGCGCCTCCTCCGCCCATACCGGGAAAACCTCCGCCGAATCCGCCTCCGAATCCTCCCATGCCGGGAAATCCGCCCTGAGCCTGTGGCTGTTCTGCATCAGGATCGGGCATCGGGTCAATGCGCATCGGCACGCCCATGCTCAGGACAAACTGCAGAGAATCTACGTACGGGGTGTAGTCGGGAAACTCCAGATCGGATTTCAGCAGAGTCTGATACCATCGCTTGGCATTCCGCAATGCGGTCGTGTCTTGAGACATGCGCCACTTGGCAAGATTTGCCGTACCGAGAATGGCCTGTGCCTTAAGGATGTTGTTGTCGGTGTTGTTGACCATGCCGATGCCGTCCATGCCTTCCATAAGTTTAATCGCGCCATCAATATAGGCTGTTTCGTCATTGTATTTGCCGAACTCCATATAGAACTTGCCCAAAACGCCCAATGCGCGGTTGTCATTGGCGTTAACGGCATTCTTAAGCCAGCGTGTTCCGGCTTTGAAGTAGGTGGTGTTGTCCGGGTTCTTTGCCCAGAACAGGAAGTACATTGAACCGAGCTGGTATGCCCCTTCAACATTGCCGCCCTTTGCTGCCGTTTCCAGAAGGTCAAGTCCCAGTGTCAGGTTTGACTTGACGTTCTTTCCGTTCAGACATTCAACGCCAAGAGCCGCCGCTGCGTCCAGGTTGCCTTTCTTCGCGTTCTTTTTATACTTGTCAATTGTCGGTTTCATGGAACCGTTCAGTAATGTGATTCCATCTATTTCCTGCTTGAGGGAATCTGACAACTCATTCTGTGCTGAGGCCGGCATCACTGCAAGTAAGGCTGCAATGGCCGCAATCAATCTGGTTTTCATTAGTGTCTATAGGTTAGTCATTTCAAATATCGGTAAAAAAATCGGAGTCTGATATCAGACCCCGATTAAAATTACAAGTCGGACTGTCGCTTATTTCTGAGCTGCAGCGAATTCCTCCTTTTCCTTTTTGGTCTTCTTCATTGTCAGGAAGGCGGTAGGAGCTGCAACGAACAATGAAGAGCATGTGCCGAACACAACACCCAGAATCATTGCGAAGGCAAAGCTGCGGATGCTGTCTCCACCAAGGAAGAATATTGCCAGCAGTACTATCAATGTACTTACCGAAGTGTTGATTGTACGTGCAAGTGTAGTGTTCAGAGCATCGTTGAACAGCTGCTTGCGGTCGCGCTTCGGATAAAGGCCGGTGAATTCGCGGATACGGTCAAAAATGACCACCTTGTCGTTGATTGAATAACCGATGGCTGTCAGTACCGCACCGATGAATGTCTGGTCAACTTCAAGTGAGAACGGCATCCAGCCGTGGCAGAGAGCGTACATACCTATAATAATGAGGGTATCGAAGCAAAGTGCGAAGATGGCGCCTACCGAGTATGCTACATTGCGGAAACGCAAGAGAATGTAGAGGAATATGGCAATCAGGGCCAGGATCACGGAAATGATTGCACCGCGTGTAATGTCTTCGGCAATTGAAGGACCTACCTTCTGCGATGAGATGATTGAGCCGCCTTCACGGTTCTCACGGTCAATGAATGTTGCAAGGTCAAGGTCTGCACTAAGCATGCCGGCACCCTTGAGAGCTGTGAACAGGAACTCTTCGATTTCCGAGTCGATGGTTTCTGAATCCTCATTGATACGGTAATTGGTGGAGATACGTATTGTCTTGTGGTCGGTACCGAGGGCGATAGCCTGGACATTGCCCTCGTTGATTGCATTGTCCTCTTCGATGGCGGCAGCCAGAATGTTGCGTACGTCTTCGGGTTCAACGGGCTGCTCGAACTGTACTACGAAGTTACGGCCGCCGGTAAAGTCAATGCTCTTGTCAAGCTTGCGGATTGCAAGCGCTGCGATGCAGACAACTGCAATGATACCGAAAATGGTGAACGACTTCTTGGCATTTTCCATGAACTTGATTTTTGTATTCTTCATCAAATTCTTTGAGAAAGATGTCACGAAGGTCAGATTCTGCATCTTACCCTTTCCAAGGGCACGCTCATAAACAAGACGTGTAAGGAATACGGCTGTGAAGAATGAGCAGAGAATACCGATAATCAGGGTCGTGGCGAATCCGCGGATAGGACCTGTACCGAATTCAAACAGTATGATACCGGTAATGATTGATGTGAAGTTCGAGTCGAAGATTGCGCTGAAGGCGTTCTTGTAACCGTCGCTCAGGGCCGATGCTACGGTCTTGCCGGCGGCAAGCTCTTCCTTGGTGCGCTCATAGATAAGCACGTTGGCATCGACCGCCATACCAAGTGTCAGGACGATACCTGCAATACCCGACATTGTCAGTGCTGCCTGGAACGATGTGAGGATACCCAGTGTGAAGAAGAAGTTGCACAGCAGGGCACCGTTTGCAATCATGCCCGGAACGAATCCGTAGATGACGCACATGTATATCATCAGGATAATGAAGGCGATGATGAACGAGGTGAAGCCCTTCTGGATTGATTCCTGACCGAGTGACGGACCAACGATGTCTTCCTGGACAATCTTTGCAGGAGCGGGCATCTTACCTGACTTGAGGACGTTTGCAAGGTCCTGGGTGTCTTCAACGGTGAAGTTGCCGGTAATCTGCGAGTTGCCGCCGGTAATTTCGCCCTGTACGTTAGGAGCGCTGTAAACATAACCGTCAAGTACGATGGCAATGCTGCGGTTTACGTTCTGGCCGGTGATGTTGGCCCACTTGCGTGCGCCGTCGGTATTCATTGTCATGCTTACGCTTGGACGTCCGAACTGGTCGAAATCGGCCTTTGAGTCTGAAATGGCATCACCGTTCAAGGCTGCGCCGTAGTTCTTGCCGCTTGTCTTCAAGGCATAGAGTTCAAAATACTGACCGCCTTCGTCCATTGCCTTTACACCCCACATGAACTTGAGGTCACGAGGCATCAGAGTCTTGATTTCGGGGCGTGCAAGCATTGCATTTACCTTAGCCGTATCGGAGTAGTGGCTTATACCTGCAATGCATCCGTCGTATGGATACGGCTGGAGCAGTGCGAACAGGGGGTTGGTCTTCATGAGAGCAGCCTTCTGCTGGGCCATTGAAGCCTGCACGTTTTCACTGACGTTGTTCACGAGCTGTGCGGCGAGGTCCGTTTCCAATGCAGTTGAATCTTCCTTCTCGACAGATTCTTCCTGCGGCTGTGCTTCTTTCTGTCCGTTATCGAGTGTTGCACGCAGACGGTTGTCGGCTGCGGTAAGGATGTCCTGAATCTCGTTTACCTTGTATGTCTCCCAGAATTCCAGGTTTGCCGAGCCCTGAAGGAGTTTGCGGACACGTTCCGGCTCCTTGATGCCCGGAAGCTCGACCATGATGCGGCCCTGCTTTCCTGCAAGCTCCTGAATGTTCGGCTGTGCAACGCCGAAACGGTCTATACGTGTACGCAGAACGTTGAATGCGTTGCCTACAGCTGCATTGACCTGTTCCTTGAGAACTGCAACTGCCTCTTCGTCGGTGGTGTTGACACTGATAAGTTCCTTGAGGTTTGACGTTGCAAAGTATGAACTCATTCTGGCATCCGGATTGACCTTCTTGAGTTCTGCGTAGAAAATGTCCACGAAGTTGTCCTGGCTGGCAACGGAGATTTTGCGTGCCTGAGCCATTGCCGTCGAGAAGTCGGCATCGGATGTGTTGCCTGCAAGTGAGTTGACAACATCGGGAATGGACACTTCAAGAATCACGTTCATGCCGCCCTTCAGGTCAAGTCCAAGACCGATCTGCATTTCGCGGCACTCGCGGAACGAGTAAATGCCAAGCCAGACCTTCTGGTTCATTACAGAGTCAAGATAGGCCTGCTCATCCTGGCTCTGTGCAGCGGCTTTTTCAATGCTGCGGGTTCTGAAGGTAAAGGAGAGATAGAACAGGCAGATGACTGTCAGCGCTATTGCAAACACCTTTACGAATCCTTTGTTCTGCATAGTTTTTATTTGATTAATTATTAATATTTCGCGCACGTAAAAATACAAGCGTGCAAATATAGGGAATTTTTCAATTCCTTATATCGCACACGGTACTTTTATACTCTACTTTCGCGTGTGTCTGCCGGACTCTTGTCAGTCGAAGGCAAGCGGCTTGTAGTATTTGTCGGGTTCTGTCCTCCAGTCACCGTAGCTGATCAGGAAACCGATTCTGTGCGGGACGCGGGCATCCGGTATATACTGCGGTTCGGTACGGGCACCCCAGGCATCGTTGCCTCCTACACCGATTATCTCGCTGTCAATGTTTATGTTGAGATAGTCTCTGACGGGGAGTTCAAAACCATGCCGTGCCTGTTCTATATCTTCTTCGCTGCAGTTCCAGATGCGTACGTTACAGGTCTCTTCAATGGGGAGCGTCAGTAGCAGACGCTTTCCCGCTCCTGCTGCATCTTTCCCGCCATAAAGAGTCAGGCAGCTTATGTCGCAGCGGTTGGAATTGTCCTGAGGATAGACATAGTCAGTCTGCCACTGGGAAAGCGGCAGGGTGTATGTCCCTATCATCGCCCCGTTCTTGCGGTCCGGATAGTTCTCCCAGGGTCCGCGGCCGCGCCAGGATACGCTGTCGTACTGACAGCCGGTCCGCATGCGCATGCCGAATTTGGGCATATTGGCAACGGTGATTCCGCATGGTTCGTATTCCATTTCAACGCCGACCATGCCGTCACAGTGAAGATAATACCGGATGACAAGCCGGGCTCCGACAGGCAGGGAGTCTGTCACTGTCACGACAGATGTCTGTTCCCTGCCAGCTTTGTCCACAGCCACGCGGTCTATGGAAATACCTGTCGGAACAATACCGTCGGCGGCATTGCGCCATACGCCCATACTGCGTTCATAGTCATTGCGCAGCTGGTTGTCATTGGCAGGCTTCCAGAAGTACGGTTCCAACGTGCCGGCCAGAAGTTCCTCGTCACCGCTTTTTATGCTTGTCAGAGAGCCTTTCGGGCTGACGGTAATGCTGTGAGGACCAGCGGTTACTGTCACGTTCCCGGTTTTTTTGTCCCAATCGGCCGTCAGTTCGGACTTTTCATCGAATGGCGGCACCACTGAAGAACCGTTCAGCCAGTCAACCGTGAGTTTGAACTGGTCCCATGCCACGACATGCCCTGCATCGGCCCAGAGGGTGGAATTGGGCAGTACGGCCGATACGTTGAGGTACGGTGCCTGGAGGTGTGGCGGTAACTGGCCGGTTTCCCCGAAATCCACTTTCAGGAGTCCTTCGGAATCAGGTTTGAGGCGTATGTTCGTGTTACCGCCAACGCTTTCGGGCATGTCAGAGGTAATTATGTAATCGTATTCGCTTATGTCTGTGAACCAGTCAAGGCTGCGTACCCTGATGCCCTGATCGGGAACAAACGTGAATTCCAGCGGCTGATACACGTGCTTGAGCTCGTAGTAGTGCGGATGGGGCGTGCGGTCGGGGGCCAGCAGACCGTTGATGACAAAGTTGCCGTCATTTGGCTTGTCGCCGAAATCGCCGCCGTAGGCCCAGTATTCGCCTTTCTCAAGTTCAAGGCCCTGGCCTTTCCACCTTAGCGGACTGCCGTCAATGGGTTTGGCTATTCCCTGGTCAACCCAGTCCCATACGGCCGCTCCGGCTATGCTGCTGTCGGCATAGATCACGTCCATGTATTCTGTCAGGTTTCCGCCTGAATTGCCCATCATGTGTGCGAATTCGCGCATGAAGAAGGGTTTGTCAGTGACGCGCTGGGCTGTGGCTGCAAGTCTTGCGGGGGGCAGGTAGCTGTCATCGTACAGGTCTGACTGGCTGCGGTCCGAATCGCAGAAGACCAGACGGGTGGTGTCAATGGAAAGAATGGTCTCACGCATGGCCTTCATGTTGGCTCCGCGGCCGCCTTCGTTGCCAAGCGACCAGAACAGCACTGATGCGTGGTTGCGGTCGCGCATGACCAGTGAGCGGGCGCGGTCGCACATTGCGTCCTTCCACTCGGGGCGTGCTCCCAGA
Organism: Bacteroidaceae bacterium; assembly: GCA_024398695.1. Lineage (GTDB taxonomy): Bacteria > Bacteroidota > Bacteroidia > Bacteroidales > Bacteroidaceae > Colenecus. The sequence goes on from JAKSIR010000007.1 coordinate 9,527, forward strand.
ACATTGTTGCCTATGCCGTATCCGTGCGATTCCTGGTCGGCTTCGTCCATGACGTACAGCCCGTAGCGGTCACAGAGTTCATACAGCGCAGTCCTGTCAGGGTAATGTGAAGTGCGCAGCATGTTTATGTTGGCCTGCTTCATGAGCCTGATGTCCTTTTCAAGAGTGGCGTAATCTACAAAATGTCCCGTGCGCGGATGGTGGTCATGACGGTTCACCCCGCGCAGTTTGACCTTCTGCCCGTTAATGTACATGACTTCGCCCCTGATCTCAACGCGCCGTATTCCGTAGTTCTGCACAAATCTTTCCGAGAGTTTTCCCTTGCTGTCAAGCAGCTCTATCGTGGCCTGGTACAGATTTGGCTTTTCCGCGGACCACAGTTTGCGGCCCCGGCTGACTGTCTCGCATTCAAGTGTAATGGTGTCACCCGGCATTATCGGCGGCACGGCAAGTCTCGTATTGTCAATAATCAGTTCCTGCTTTTGGGATTTCCCGGTGCCTGCATTAGTGATTCCAACTTCAATGTGCGTGACGTCGTAACTGAAATCTTCCGATGGAATGGCCGATACTGCGTAGTCCGATATATGCACAAGCGGCCTTTTCCACAGCTTTACCGAACGGTGTATGCCGCTAAGACGCCAGAAATCCTGATCCTCAATGTATGAACCGTCACAGTAGCGGTAAACTTCGACTGCAAGACGGTTCTGCCCCTTGACAAGATATTGGGATACGTCAAATTCGGCCGGTGACATGCTGTTCTGGCTGTAGCCTACCATATTGCCGTTTATCCATACGTAGAAGGCCGATTCCACACCCTCGAATTCAAGAATCCAGTTCTTGCCCTCCGGTTCTGCTATATCAAAGAAGGTAACGTAGCTTCCTACCGGATTCCGGTTCTCATATACTGTCCACGAGCGGTCCGGCTCTGTTGTCACGCGGGGCTGGTCCCGCTTGAACGGATAGTTGTAGTTGGTGTACAGCGGGATGCCGTAGCCCTGCATCTGCCAGCTGGCCGGTACGTGGATGTCATCCCAGCCTGATACATCACAGTCGGTACGGTAGAAATCTGCGGGCCGCGATTCAGGATCCTTTGACCAGTGGAATTTCCATACTCCGTCAAGCCATGTGATCTCGGGATTGTCACTCTGGCTGCTTGGGTTGCCGAGGGTGGCATGATACGGCAGTTTGTTTATCCCGAAGACTTGCGGGTTTTCCCAGTCAGGTGCCGTCTGCGCTGTAACGGCGGCCGAAAATGGCCATAATACGGCCAATAATGTCAAACTCCTGATATTCATATTGTTCAGTGTCTGCTGTTGCAGACGAATTCGGTTATGATGGGGTAGTGGTCACTCAGGCCGCAGCCGTGGTCAATGCGGCATTTTGTCGGGGTAAAGTGGCCGCTGCAGAAAACGTGGTCTATCCTGTAGAACAGATAGTGCTTGTTGTATGTGTGGCCGATGCCGGTTCCAGCCTTGGCATAGCAGTCTGTAAGATGCCGGTCAAACAGCCGGTGCACGTATGAGAGGGGAGAATCATTGAAATCGCCTGCCACGATAACCGGTCCTGTAGTGTTTTTTGCCATTTCAGCGATAATTTCAGCCTGTTTTGCGCGGAGTGACGTGGAATTGAGCAGTTTGCGCAGCACACGTTTGCCGCCTTCCAGGGCATCATCCTGATGTGCTGCTTCAAAGTCGCCAGGGTTGAGGTGGTTGGATTGGAAATGGCAGTTGAATATGGTAATGGTATCGGTGTCTGCCAATATCTTGAGAATCATGCACTTGTTGGCCTTTGCCCCGTCAAAGTCAACGATTCTGTAGCTGAGAATCGGATATTTGGACAGGCATGCCAGTCCGCTGGTCCTTTCGGCTGCGGAATACGGATACCGTTTATGTATTTCGCTGTTTTCAGCGGCTCTTTCCGTTACGACTGTCGACACCGCTTCCTGAAAACAGATTATGTCGGCGCCTGTCGAGCAGGAATATTGCAGAACGGGGTTCTTTGACGAAAAGTCCCCGAAGGCCGATGTGCCGAAACTCAAAGTATTGTATGACATCAGGGTGAGGTCCGGATTGGTTTCGCACCTGCCCGGATGGATGGGGCAGTAATGGAATGCCGGCATTGCCGTAATCAGGAGAAATGTAAGCGGCATAAGTGCGAATTTCCTTTTGAACGTCAGCCAGAGAACGAGAAATATCAGGTTGGCGATAAAAAGGAACGGGAACGCCAGCCCGGACAGCGACAGGAGCGGCCATTCTCCGACAGGCGGCAGAAGCGAACAGTATGCGCTGACGGTCAGCAGTATTCCGGTTACAAGATTCACGGCCAGAGCGGGATAGGCGAAAATCTTGCTGAGCAGTGACATGGAAGTCTTCACTTTATCTTTTTTAGCCATGTGTCAAGAAAAATGAAGGCATCGGTAACGGGTTTCGTGATGTCCTTGCCTTTCCATATCAGCCGCTGGAACAGCCATCCTAATGCTGCTGCTGCCAGATGCGCAATGTCGTTGACCGGCGTGACTCTTGGCAGCATGGAAATGTCAACTATGCCCAGTGCCAGGATAAGCCATTTGATTTTTACCTGTCCGATGACAGGCAGCGATTCGGTCTTGTCAGGCAGTTGGAAGGCCAGTGCGGAGCCTATGGCCAGAACTGCCGATGAAGCCAGTGGAATGGAATCAGGCCAGTCTTTTTCGTGTATGCCGGGAATCAGGCTGACAAGAATAATGGCGGCCATGGCGGCCATGGCACCCAGAATATACAGGCCGCGCAGGGCGTTACTTGTGCCTCTTGTCAGAAACAGGCCGCCCAGCCAGTACAGCGTGACCATGTTGAACAGGAAATGCCAGAGCCCGAAACTTGTAAAAGGTGCTGTCAGCAGTGTCCACGGTCTGAAGGGCAGATTGCCCAGATCCCATTGGAACTGCGTGATGACAGCTGCGGAAAGGCCTCCGTCGGAAAAGCTCAGGACGGCGTCAATGAGCAGAGTGACGATGTACACTGCACAGTTCAGGATGACGAGGCGGTTCAGAATGCTCTCGTTGTATTTGTCCTTGATAAGATCCAGCAGTTGCATTACCAGGTGAACTTGATGTGGTTGTCGTTTTCACGACGCTCCTTGTGCCGCCAGTACAGGATAATGAGGAAACCGGCCAACATGCCTCCGAGATGTGCAAAATGCGCGACGTTGTCGGCCGCATTGTTTCTGATGCCAAGACCGAGTTCAAGGATGAAGTAGGCTATTATCAGCCATTTTGCCTTAATGGGGAACGGAAATGGAAATATGAACAGCTGGCTGTCGGGGAACGTCATTCCGTATCCCAGAAGAATGCCGTAAACCGCACCCGAAGCTCCTACGGTCAGAATGGAGTCAAGGTATGTAACCATTGGAACGGTCATTCCGTTTGCATACACGGCACCGTATTGTGCCAGGGTGATTTCATAATGCAGGAACTGGCAGATTTCCTGCGATGCAGCCGCTCCTATTCCGCAAAGAAGGTAGAACCACAGGAAACGTTTAGGCCCCCAGTGCACTTCCATGACACGCCCGAACATCCACAGGGCGAACATGTTGAAGAAAATGTGTTCGAATCCCTCGTGAAGGAACATGTATGTGACTGGCTGCCAGAGTCTGAACGACGGAGCCATGAAGAAATGCAGTCCGAAAATGCGGTGCAGGTCAATTCCGTATTTGCCTAAAGCCATAGTGCCCATCCAGGCAAGGACGTTGATGAGCAGCAGATTCTTCGTGACTGTCGGTAATTTGTTCATATGTTCCGCATAAATAAGGTATGGAGCGGCAAAATTAGCCATTTTTTCAGTAACTTTGCAGTCCACAATCATAATATATGAAAATAGAACAGTTGATAGCAGAAATGATCGTTCAGGCAGTAGAAGCCCTGTATGGCCAGAACATTGAAGCCGCATCGGTGCAGGTTCAGAAAACAAAGAAGGAATTTGAAGGCAATCTTACCGTCGTAGTGTTCCCGTTCCTGAAAATGTCGCGCAAGGGTCCGGAACAGACCGCGACCGAACTCGGACAGTGGCTGCAGGACAATGTGGCTGCCGTAAGCGCTTTCAACGTCATCAAGGGCTTTCTCAATATTGTGATTTCTGACAGCGTATGGCTTGAAATGCTTTCACGGATAAGTTCCGATGACAGTTTCGGCATACAGAAGGCAACAGACAAGAGTCCGCTGGTCATGATAGAGTACTCGTCGCCGAACACCAACAAGCCGCTGCATCTGGGCCACGTGCGCAACAACCTGCTTGGCGGTGCTCTTGCAAATATCATGGCAGCCAACGGTTACCGTGTAGTCAAGACCAACATAGTCAACGACCGCGGCATTCACATCTGCAAGTCCATGCTCGCATGGCTCAAGTGGGGCAACGGCGCCACACCGGAATCGACAGGCAAGAAGGGCGACCACCTGATAGGCGACTATTATGTGGAGTTTGACAAGCACTTCCGTGCCGAAGTGAAGAGCCTGCTTCCTGCGGACTATGAAACCCTCGATGAAAAGGCGCAGGAAGAGGCAAAAGCCAAGGCCGAGAAGGAATCTCCGCTCATGCAGGAGGCTCACGCCATGCTGGTAAAATGGGAAGCCGGCGACCCTGAGGTCCGTGCCCTTTGGGAGAAGATGAACGGTTGGGTATATGCCGGATTCGACGAGACTTACCGCCGTCTGGGTGTAAGCTTCGACAAGATATACTACGAGTCACAGACCTACCTTGAAGGAAAGGGCAAGGTCATGGAAGGTCTGGAAAAGGGCCTGTTCTTCCGCAAGGAGGACGGTTCAGTCTGGGCCGACCTCACTGAGAACGGGCTGGACCAGAAACTGCTTCTGCGCAGCGACGGCACATCGGTCTACATGACCCAGGACATAGGAACTGCCAAACTGCGTTTCCAGGATTTCCCGATTGACCGTATGATTTACGTTGTAGGCAACGAACAGAACTACCATTTCCAGGTGCTCTCAATCCTGCTTGACCGTCTGGGTTTCAAGTGGGGCAAGGATCTGGTGCACTTCTCTTACGGCATGGTAGAACTGCCTGAGGGCAAGATGAAGAGCCGCGAAGGCACGGTGGTCGATGCCGATGACCTCATGGACGAGATGATAGAGACGGCACGTCAGACATCGGCCGAACTGGGCAAACTGGACGGCATATCCAAAGAAGAGACCGATGAGATAATGCGCATTGTGGGCTTGGGGGCCTTGAAGTACTTCATACTGAAGGTCGATGCCAGAAAGAACATGACCTTCAATCCAAAGGAATCCATCGATTTCAACGGCAATACCGGACCGTTCATACAGTACACATACGCCAGAATACGTTCCATAATGAGAAAGGCCGATGCCGAAGGGCTGAACTGCAGCAGCGTACCTTCGGATGCAGCCATATCGGAAAAGGAGACCGGCCTCATACAGATGCTGAATTCATTCCCAGATGTAGTGGCACAGGCTGCCGTTGACTACAACCCTTCGGTCATAGCCAACTACAGCTACGATCTGGCCAAGGAGTTCAATCAGTTCTATCATGACTTCAGCATCATGCACGAACCGGACCTGACACTCAAGTCCATGCGTCTTGTCCTTGCCGCCTGTGTCGGCAAGGTCCTGAAACTTGGCACCGGGCTGCTTGGCATCGAGATGCCCGAACGTATGTAAAACCGCTTCACACCGATGGCAGCAGGCAGATACTATGTTGTCTGGATAGGACAGACTCCGGGAGTCTATGACTCCTGGGAACTTTGCAGACTCATGGTTGAAGGCTGGAAGGGAGCCGTCTACAAAAGCTTTGAAACCCGCGAGGAAGCTGAAAAGGCATTCCTGCTCCCACCTGACAGTTTCATCGAAAAGAAGAAACCCCAGGGCCGGAAGAAAAAGGAACCCAAACCGCTTCCGCCTCAGGTCATACGTCAGGCCCTTGCCGTCGATGCCGCGTGCAGCGGCAACCCCGGCCAGATGGAGTACCGGGCTGTCTATTTGGGTGACATGGAGGAGAAGTTCCATTTCGGCCCCGTCCTGGGCACGAACAACATTGGAGAGTTCCTTGCCATAGTCCACGCTCTTGCCCTGTATAAGGAACGCGGCCTTGACTGGCCGGTCTACAGCGACAGCCGCAATGCAATTTCATGGGTAAGACAGAAGCAGTGCAAGACCAGACTTGAGCGTAACGAAATGACGGAACAGGTGTTCCGGAGAATTGAAGGCGCGGAACGCTGGCTTAGGGAAAACAGATACTCGAATCCGATAATCAAGTGGGATACATCGGTCTGGGGTGAAATACCCGCAGATTTTGGACGGAAATGACATGAAAAGAACGGAACTGATGTTCGGCCGTTTCGGCACTCTGATATGGCACTTCGCAGTGCTCATACTGCTGTTTATGCTTGAAAAGCCCCTGTTCATGCTTTATGCGGGGGGCATCTCGGGAGGATACGGTCCCGGCGAATGGCTGCAGGTCATCATGCATGGCATAAGCATAGACGTGTCGGTGGCCTCATATCTCACGCTGCTGCCTCTGCTTGCCACCATAATCAGCGTGCTCTGGCAGTCCTTTCCGCTGCGGACGGTCATCAGAGTGTACGACGCGCTCGCATCGGTCCTTCTGTCACTCATATTCATAGGCGATGCCGCCCTGTACCCGTTCTGGGGATACAAGCTTGACGCATCGGTCCTGTTCTACCTTGAGACACCAAAGGAGGCGGTAGCCAGCGTGCAGCCTGTTCTTGTCGTGCTGGGACTCCTGCTGGTGGCACTTGTGGCATGGCTCTTCTACAAGGCTCTGTCCTTTCCCTTAAGGAGCAGGCGCTGCAGAATAGAACCCGTCAGAAGGAAGGCCGCCTGCACATTCGGCTTGATTCTGCTCATTTCACCGCTGTTTCTGGCCATACGCGGAGGCGTAAGCGAATCTACCATGAACGTGGGGCACGCCTATTTTTCCAGTGACAGCTTCCTGAACCATTCCGCTGTCAATCCCGGGTTCAGCCTGATAAGTTCCCTGAGCAAGACCGATGACTATTCGCAGTGGTACGAATACTATCCGGAAGAGGAGCGCAGCCGGCTGGCCGACAGCCTGTATGTGACAGGTTCTGGCAGTACTCCGCAGTTGCTGCGTGTAGCAAGACCCGACATTCTGCTTGTCATACTGGAGGGTTACGGAGCCGATTTTATCGCTGAATTCGGCGGAATGGAGCAGGTATCCCCCAATCTCGGCCGCATAATCGGAGAAGGCGTGTCGTTCGACTCGTGCTTTGCAGGAAGCTTCCGTACGGACCGCGGGCTTGTATGTGTGGTCAACGGACATCCTGCCCTGCCTACAGCTTCAATCATGAAAATACCGGTGAAATGCTCGAAACTGCCTTCAATTCCGGCAACACTGTCGGCTGCCGGCTATGACTGCGACTTCATTTACGGCGGCGACATCAACTTTACCAACATGAACAGCTGGCTTTTCTCTGCCGGTTATTCCAAGGTCATATCAAGCGTGGACTTCAGCGTTCAGGAGCGTCACACCAATGCCTGGGGTGCAAATGACGATGTGCTTTTCACGCGTGTCTTCAGGGAACTGTCTGAACGCAGTGCCGCCAGCCCGAGGTTCACCACCATTCTCAGCTTGAGCAGCCACGAACCCTTTGAGGTTCCGTACCATCGGCTGCCCGACCTTATACCCAATGCCTTTGCCTTTACCGACAGTTGTCTCGGTGCCTTCGTCGACAGCTTACGTGACAGCCGTCTGTGGGATAACCTTCTTGTGGTGATAACCGCCGATCATGGCTTCTGCTATCCCAGGTCGGGACACCCGCAGGCTGACCACGTGCACCATATACCTTTCGTGCTGACAGGCGGAGCATTGGACTGCGGCCACCTTGCATACAGCTGCCCTGTCAGTCAGACTGACATTGCCGCCACTCTGCTCGGCCAGTTGGGACTTGACCATTCCGATTTCAAATATAGCCGCGACGTGCTGTCAGAAGGCTACGACAACCGCTTTGCCTTTTACACCTTCAACAACGGATTCTGCTTCATTGACAGCACCGGACAGACCATGTTCGATGCCAATGCCGGTCAGGTCATATATCAGTCGGGAGAAGACGGTGACAGCCTGAGAATGCATAAGGGAAAAGCCCTGTTGCAGACGCTTCATGATGACCTGAGTGCCAGATAGGAGAACCATCCGCACTCATTCCTTCTCGCTGTCCCTCCTGTTTGATTTGAGTTCGTTCATAAGCCACGACTTGTAGCCTTCCCAAGTGCGCTTCCAGCGGTTGTGAGTCCAAAGCCAGAGATGCGGACTCTCTCTTATGTTGTCTTCAAGCAGCTGCACGTATTTTCCGGTCATGACGTTCTCTTCGGGATTCTCATCGGCTCCGAACATGGGAACGACCTTCACCACGTAGTGCCCGCGTCTTTCACGTGTCAGGTGGCCGTAGCAGGTGGTGAGTCCCATCTTCTTGGCCAGCAGCTCGGAACCCGTCATGAACGGAGTGTAGCGGTTCATGAAAGTGCCCCAATAGTGAGTGTCCCAGTAAAGCGGAACCTGGTCCGATATCATGCCCACAATGAACGGTTTGCCGCTTTTCTTCATCTCCAGCAGCCTTCTGTACACGCGTTTCAGCGCTATGCTTTCGGCACCGTATTGACCTCGTAGCCACAGCATCACGCTGTCCGTCACGGAACTGTGCAGGGGGTGATAGACCTGACAGCAGGTACCCAGCTCAGCCGGAACGTGCAGAGGAAGTGATGAAATCCACTCCCAGTTGCCCGTATGTCCCAGATACATGATCATGGAATGCCCCTTTGCAAACTCCTTTTCAATCAGCTCAATGCCTTCAAAGCGCATATGTCTTCCAATCCATGCTCCGCTCATTGAGGCCGATTTGAACATTTCGAAAATCTGGTCCAGAAACTGGCGGTAGAAACGTCGCTCGATGCCGTGCAGCTCCCTGTCGGTCTTCTCGGGAAAGGAGCCCTTCAAATTCTTCCATACAATTCTGCGGCGGTATCTGAGTGGCGGACACAGATACATGACCAGCCATGTGATGTCTGACACCACATACAGCAGCCTCAGCGGTAGCAGAGACAGTATCCATATAAGTCCGGACAGGATGCTGACTGAAATATTATGCCAAAACTTTTTCATCTCCATTCATTGTCAGAATACCAGACTGAACTGTGTGCCTGCGGTCCAGGATCTCCATACCGTGTGAAAATAGTCAAAACCGGCAAACACACTCATGCTGGAACATGATGAAGTCCGCAGCGGCAGTCCGATATTCGCGTTGAAACGCGGCCAGTTGCTCCTGCCTTCCACTCCCGCCAGTTTGAGGGCCGCTGCGGCACCGACGGGAAGATACTGCAGCGTGTTGACAATACGCAGTTCAGGCTGCGTGGCGTGTTCGGAACGCAGTATCGTCCCGTCCAGTTTGTTATCATTGTATACGGCCGTCAGGACAAGTGCCAGAAGAATACACAACTTTCTCATTTGAAATCAAAGTCATAAGTCAGCTTTATGAGCTGGCGGTTATGTACGGGAGAGTCAGGGGTGAAGTTTACATCCCAGCAGAACGAAAAATTCACCGCACTGTCTGTGATGAACGTATATTCGAGCCCCGTCCTGCAGAAGGACGTATGGTTGTAGAACGGGTCGGAACGGTGGAACCTCATGCCGGCCTCACCGTCGTTGAGATAGGGCAGGAGAGGCTTGCCGGAATATACGGTGGAATGGAGCTTGAGGCTCTTCCACGATGCCTCCAGACCTGCCAGAACCCCCATGGGCGTATCCCAGTAGTCATGAGCCCTAAGACGCTGGATGTTTGCCATGAGACCCACCTGGGCCTGCAGTGACAGACAGTCGGGCAGCATATTGCGGAAGTCAAGCCGTACATACGGATTGGCCTGCAACTGCTCGTAAATGTAATGACCCCTTTCCTTGGACTTGGCAAAATGTGTCAGCGCAATGAACCATCCGCCCGACAGAAACGCTCCGTCACGTCCTGCGAAACCGTCGGAAACCAGACGGAAAGCCTCCCTCTGGGTCTGTGTCTGTCTCGATAACCAGTTGCAGTAGAATTCGGCCTGAAGCATACTGCCGCTGTACTGTACCACAGTACCCTTGATAGTCGGTTCGAAAAATGCAATCGAGTCGTAGAGCATACAGTCCGGAAGCTGTCTTTGCAGCCTTTTTCTTGGAATACTGCCAAACAGGGAACTCCATTTCCCGCCACCGTATCCGTAGTAGAGTATGACATCGGGGTCAGGCTGTGAACCGGCTCCGAACTCCCAGATACCGGAAACGCCACCGGTCAGACTGTGACTCCCGTCTGAAACTCTCAGTTCAGGCATCAGACGCATACCGTATATAGTCTGCGGCAGCATGTCGTTCTTGTATTCCCTATTGTCAAACAGCCCGTCAAAGTTCAGTCCGGCCGAAAAATCAACGGCATATGCCTGCAGCGTACAGGAAAACCCGAAAGACAATAAGGCTCCCCGTAAAATTTGTTTCATGCCTGCAAATATATTATCTTCGCGCAAAAATACAAACAATATATTACACAAGGATGAAAGAACTGTTCAGTTTCCTCAAGAGATTTGTCAGACCCTACGGCAGGAACCTTGTGGGCAGCGTGGTGTTCAATCTGCTTTCTGCCCTGTTCAACATATTCTCCTTCGCCTTCATAATCCCGATACTTGAGATACTGTTTCAGATTAACCAGAAGGTCTACAGCTACACTCCAGTCACCTTTGGAATGGCTGACATGGGAAAGGCCATCAGGAATAACTTCTACTGCAGAATCACAGATTTCATCGACATATACGGAGAATCCACCGTCCTGCTTCTGCTTGGCGTCGTCCTCATTGTCCTCACGCTGTTCAAGACAGCCTGCTATTTCGGCGCGACCGCCGTCATGGTACCGCTCAGAACCGGCATAGTACGTGACATCAGAACGCAGATATACGACAAGGTCGTAAGCCTTCCCATGGCATTCTTCTCCAAGGAGAGAAAGGGAGACATCATTGCCCGTGTCAGCGGTGATGTCGGAGAGATTGAAGGCTCCATAGCCCAGTCGCTCGACATGCTCATCAAGAACCCAATACTGATACTGGTATATATAGGCACGCTGATAGCAATCAGCTGGCGGCTCACCATATTCACGGTCCTTGTCGGCCCGGTAATCATCTGGATCATGGGTACCATAGGCCGCAAGCTCAAGGCCAAATCGCTGGTAGTGCAGTCCTACTGGAGTGACTCCATGGCCCAGCTTGAGGAGACGCTGGGAGGACTCAGAATAATCAAAGCCTTCCTGGCCGAAGACAAGATGTCGCGCCGTTTCCTTGACAAAAGCAACCAGCTGCGTCAGGCTTCCATACGCGTCAACATGCGCCAGTCCCTTGCCCATCCGGTCAGCGAATTCCTGGGCACGGCACTCATAGTCATAGTGCTCTGGTACGGAGGCAAGCTCATTCTGAACGAAGAGGCCTCGTTTACAGCCACCAAGTTCATATATTACCTGACGATACTCTACAGCGTCATCAACCCCATAAAGGACTTCTCAAAGGCCGGATACTCCATTCCCAAGGGACTGGCATCGGTCGAGAGGATAGACCGCATCCTGATGGCTGAAAACAACATAGTCAACAAACAGGGCGCCATTGTCAAGAACAGCCTTGAGAACGAGATCAAGTATCAGGGCGTATCCTTCTCATACGAGGAGGGACGCGAAGTGCTGCATGACATAAACCTGACAATACCGCGTGGCAAGACCGTCGCTCTTGTGGGCCAGTCGGGCTCCGGCAAGTCCACCCTTGTCGACCTGCTGCCGCGTTTCTACGATGTCTGCGAGGGAAGCATCACCATTGACGGCGTCGATCTGCGCGACATGAAGCTCGATTCCATACGCGGTCTGATGGGCAACGTCAACCAGGAGGCCATCCTGTTCAATGACAGCTTCTTCAACAACATAGCCTTCGGCGTACCCGGCGCAACCCGTGAACAGGTAGTCGAAGCGGCCAGGATAGCCAACGCCCACGACTTCATAATGGAGACCGAAGCCGGCTATGACACCAAGATAGGTGACCGCGGATGCCTGCTTTCCGGCGGTCAACGCCAGCGTATCAGCATAGCCCGCGCCATACTCAAGAACCCGCCGGTGCTCATACTTGACGAGGCTACATCGGCTCTTGACACCGAGTCCGAGCGTCTTGTCCAGGAAGCCCTGGAGCGCCTTATGAAAGACCGCACGACCATAGCGATAGCGCACCGTCTGTCCACCGTCAGGGGAGCCGACGAGATATGCGTCATGCACGAAGGCCGCATTGTGGAACGCGGTACTCACGAGCAGCTCATAGCCTTGAACGGCTACTATAAGAGGCTCAACGACATGCAACAACTTTAACACAATACAAGCAATGGTGAAGATTGGAACTCCGCTTACAAAAGTGGCCAAAAAAGCTCTCCTGTGCGGATCAGGAGAACTTGGCAAGGAAGTGACGCTGGAACTGCAGCGCTTTGGCGTCGAAGTTATTGCGTGTGACCGGTATGAAAATGCTCCTGCCATGCAGGTGGCACACCGCAGTCATGTTCTGAACATGCTTGACGGAAAGGCTCTCCGTGAAGTCATTGAACTGGAGAAGCCCGACCTGATTATTCCTGAAGTCGAGGCCATAGCCACCCCGACGCTCATTGAACTGGAAAAGGAAGGATACAAGGTCATTCCCACAGCCAATGCCGCCTTCCTGACAATGAACCGCAAGGGAATACGTCAGCTGGCTGCTGAAAAGCTGGGGCTTCCAACCTCAAAATGCCGCTTTGCCGCTACGCGTCAGGAATTCGACGACGCCATCAGGGAAATAGGCACTCCGTGCGTCGTAAAGCCCATCATGAGCTCATCGGGCCACGGTCAGAGCGTATGCAAGACACCGGCCGATGCAGACAACTCCTGGAAGATTTCTCAGGAAGGCGGACGTGCCGGAGGCGGTGAAGTCATTGTGGAAGGCTTTGTCAAGTTCGATTATGAAATCACGCTTCTTACCGTACGTCACAGCGGCGGCACCACTTTCCTGAACCCCATAGGACACCACCAGGTTGACGGAGACTACCGTGAGTCATGGCAGGCTCAGCCAATGAGCGACAAGGCACTGGCTCAGGCCCAGGATATTGCGAAGAAGATAACCGATGCCCTTGGCGGCTACGGAATATTCGGTGTCGAGATGTTCATAGAAGGTGACAATGTGCTGTTCAGCGAGGTTTCACCCCGTCCGCATGACACCGGCATGGTCACCATGATATCACAGGATCTCTCGGAGTTCGCCCTGCATGCACGTGCAGTGCTCGGCCTTCCCATCCCGAAAGTCAACTTCTTCGGCCCCAGTGCCTCGAAGGCTATCGTCGTTGAAGGCGACACCGACATGGTGGAATTTGAAAACCTTGACGAGATTCTCTCTGAGCCCGATGTCCAGGTACGTCTGTTCGGCAAACCCTTCATCAAGGGACACCGCCGCATGGGTGTCATACTGGCACGTGCCGAAAGCGTGGAGAAGGCGCTTGATAAGGTCAACAGCGCCTATGCCAAACTGAAAGTCAAAGTGTACTGATAAACGCTACAGAACCAGAGGCTTTGAAGCCATGTGCTCCATGTACTGCTGCACAACGGCCTTCAGATGAGCCTCCATAGCGGCCTCAACATCGGGATACCTGCCCTGGACATTGTTCTCAAGGCGGGTGTCTTTTTTATACTCGTAGACACCCAGAGTCCGGCTGCCGTCGAACTTGATCATCAGCCCGCCCCTGTAGAACAGATAGATGCCGTTCTGGCAGTCAGCTACCCACACATCCTCGTCGGGAGTGTCAAGCAGGTTTTGTCCGAATGCCACGAAAGGCCTGTCGTAGCCCAGATATCCCAGGACTGTGGGCAGGATGTCAGACTGTTGTGCAAGACACTCACGGCGTCCGGCAATGCTGTCACCCGGTGCGTAGAACACAATGGGAATGCGGAACTGCCCGAAATCGGACTGGTAGTCCGGATGCTCTGACAGATTCGTGTGGTCGGCGGTCAGTACGAACAGCGTGTTTTCGAACCACGGCTGCCCGGATGCGCTCTCGAAGAAACGTCTCAAGGCGTTGTCGGAATACCTGACCGTCTTGTATATGGGCAGGTTGCCCTCGTCGGGCCAGACATTGCGGTACCTCTCCGGAATGTTGAACGGATTATGTGACGATGCAGTGAAAGCCGATGCCACGAATGGTTCATCCAATCCGTTCAGACGCTGTACCATGAACTGCAGGAACTCCTCATCCCAGATTGCCCACACCCCGTCAAAGTCACTTTCGCCGCCAAAGCGCGGATCCATGTCGTAACTGCTGCGTCCCAGATAATCGTCATACCCTATCAGGCGCGCGTAGGCCTGAAACCCCATCGACTCGTCATCGGCCCCGTGGAAGAACACCGAACGGTATCCTTTGTCCTTCAGGTAACCGGCAAGACCGCCTACCTGTTTTGACATCATGGTGCCTGTCAGCATGAAATGGTCATTCAGCATGGGAATGCCCGACAGTATGGACGGCATGGCGTCAATGCTCTTCCTGCCGTTTGCCATGGAATACTCAAAGTACAGGCTGTGCTGCATGAGCGAGTCCAGAAAAGGAGTGCAGTCGTGAATGCCGTCACGCCCGCGGTTCATCTGCCCCACATACTCGGCACCGAAACTCTCCAATATGAGCACTACCACGTTCTTCGGTCTGAAAACGGCGTTGGAATCGGGTAAAATCACAGGACTGTAAATATCCTCCAGCTCATCTTCGCTGAAATACACGGGAACCGTCATGGAGTCGTGCCCTATGGTTCTTATGGCGCAGAACGGAGTGTTCAGCACTGCGGCAGCCTGTGCCGTGGTGCCGGCATACTGGTATGCCGTACTCATGGCAATTGGACGTATGCTCCTTGCAAATCCGCCCCTCATGCCTGCCACGCCAAGAGCCACTCCTGCGCACAGCAGCACCGTGCGTACTATGTAATACTCCCACAGGTGACAGAACGTTACCGTGTCCGGGATGCGCACTGCGAAGCACATGAAAACCACCAACGCCACACCTGCCAGCACGACAGGCCAGCTGGCCAGCATGTTGTCCATGAAGATGCTTGCCATTTCGGCCGTACTCTCGCCCTTGAACTCGTCGAAGACAGCCAACGTGCTGCGGCATCCCGTGTACGGAAAATAAATCACATCGGCAATGTTGGCGGCTATTCCTGCCCCGAAACATACGATGAAAAGGACCTTGAGGAAAATATAGAAGCCACGTTTCTCCTTCCAGTGCAGTGGCATAAGCGTCAGGACTATGTAAGGCATGCCCAGGTACATGATGCCTGCAGTGTCGAACTTCAGCGCGCCTTTCAGGAGTGACGCCACCACGCCGTTTCCATTCAGTGTCCCTGACAGCGCATTCCAGTTGTGCCATACGAAAACCAGCCTGCACAGCATGAACAGGACATATGCCAGCAGCAGATTGAATACCAGTGTCAGAAACGGGGTCTTGAGAAGAGCCGGTGTAGAAGAGTGTCCTTTCATTTCCTTTCCAGTCTGTGCTCCTGCGCAAACTGCATGCCCACGTAGTTTGACGTGCTCAGACATGCCTCCGTGCCGAAATCAATCCCGCAGGAAGCCAGACTCTCCCAGACCTGCGCATCGGCCTGTTCCAGCTTGTCCCTGCCTGCTTCCTGCTTGAGAAGACCGTAAACGATACCCGCATTGAAGTTGTCGCCGGCTCCGACCGTACTTACCGGTTCTATGACTCTGGATTTGAAGGAATGCTCGTTTTCACCGTCAAGAACGAACACCCCCTGACTGCCGCGCGTGCAGATGAAATGGCTGCAGTATGGCGAAATGCATTCCCTGTATATCCTGCGGAAGTCATCGGTGCCGTAAATGTTCATCAAATCCTCGTGACTGCCGCGCACAATGTCGGCCAGACGGTAGTTCCTTGTGAAAGTGTCTCTCAAACTGTCCACTTCGCTGCAATGGTTGCTGCGGAAATTCAGGTCATAGTAGAGAATGGCCCCGCAGTTCCTGGCATACTCCAGGAAAGGTCCTACCTTGTCCTGCAGGACCGGGTTCAGGGCGTAATACGCTCCGAACATCACAATGTCGTCCTTGTGTATCTCGGGGAGGCTGAAATCCAGCCTGTTGTTCGGGTAATCCTTGTAGAAACTGTAGCGTGCATCGCCGCTGTCGTCCAGATATGCCAGTGAAATGGCCGTTTTCCGACCCTTGTAGCATGAAACGGAACTTGAATCTATTCCGTTCTCCTTCATGAACGAAAGTATATGCTGGCCTACGGCGTCGTCGCCTATCTCGGTAATGAAAGTGCAGTCAGCTCCTGTGCGTCCCAGTGAAATAAGGCCGTTGAACACAGAGCCCCCGGCTACAGCGTCAACCGGTTTGCCGTTTCTGAACAGAATGTCGTAGACGGTCTCTCCAATGCCGAAAACCCTTCTCATAAAAGATTCTTTGACCGCTGTCCCAGATATCCGCCGTGATGGCGCTTGTTGTATTCCTCCGCACTGAAACCTATGCACCTCATGGTTTCCGTCACGAGGGCATCGCCTATTACATTCATTACAGTGGTGCTTGTCGTGGGCGTGAGACCAAGGGGACAGACTTCGTCCGGATTGCCGGTGGCCAGAACGACATCCGCTATTTTTGTGAGCGGGCTGTCCGTGTTGCCTGTCAGTACAATGAACTTGAGCTCCGGATCCAGCTTTTGTGCCAGATCGGCCAGCTCAATGATTTCACGTGTCTTGCCTG
Organism: Bacteroidaceae bacterium; assembly: GCA_024398695.1. Taxonomy (GTDB): domain Bacteria; phylum Bacteroidota; class Bacteroidia; order Bacteroidales; family Bacteroidaceae; genus Colenecus. The sequence goes on from JAKSIR010000007.1 coordinate 26,328, forward strand.
AGTTTGACACCAGCAGGAAAAGGTCGTTCTTCTGGATGATGCCAAGGTCACCGTGCTGAGCCTCGCTGGGGTGCAGAAAAACCGAAGGCGTTCCGGTAGAACTGAATGTGGTAGCCATGTTCATGGCAATCTGTCCGGCTTTTCCCATGCCGCTGATAATCAGTTTCGCTCCCAGTTCGTGGACGTGGTGCACTATAAGCTTTACAGTCTTCTCATATTCCGGTCCGACAGGGATGTCCGTAATGGCCTTGGCCTCGCGGGCAATCATGTCCTTTATGGAGTCAACCATCATGATCTTTTCAAGTCTTGTTTGGGACTGCAAAGATAGCATTTGCCTTCGCAAATATCAAATAATTCCATTTTTCATTCGAATTGGTTGCTGTTGTCATTCCAAAATGTTAATTTTGCCGGCTACATATAAATAGGTATATATTTTTCACTTAATATTTCAAAGATGAACATTGTAACAAAAGAATTCCAGCTGCCCGATGGCAGAACCATCAAGCTGGAGACCGGGAAACTGGCCAAGCAAGCCGATGGAGCCGTAATGCTGACTTGTGGCAAAACTATGCTCCTGGCCACTGTATGTGCCGCAAAAGATGCAGTTCCCGGAACCGATTTCATGCCGCTTCAGGTAGAGTACAGGGAAAAGTATGCTTCAATCGGCCGTTTCCCCGGTGGTTTCACCAAACGTGAAGGCCGTCCTTCGGACTACGAAATCCTGACCTGCCGTCTTGTTGACCGTGCACTGCGCCCGCTGTTCCCGGACAACTATCATGCAGAAGTATTCGTAAACATCATACTGTTCAGTGCCGATGGCGAACAGATGCCTGACGCTCTGGCCGGTCTGGCAGCTTCGGCTGCACTTGCCGTATCGGACATCCCGTTCGGCGGTCCTATTTCAGAGGTCCGTGTAGCACGCATCAATGGCGAGTATGTCATCGACCCGACCTTCAAGCAGCTTGAAGAAGCCGATATGGACGTCATGGTTGCCGCAACATACGACAATATCATGATGGTCGAGGGCGAAATGAAGGAAGTCAGCGAAGCCGACCTGCTCGGTGCCATGAAGGCCGCTCACGAGGAAATCAAGAAGCACTGCAAAATCCAGATGGAACTGACCGAAGAGGTCGGCAAGACCGTCAAGCGCGAGTACTGCCACGAGGTCAACGACGAAGACCTTCGTGCAGATCTCAAGAAGGTCACATATCCTCTGGCATACGATGTTACAAAGCAGGCTCTCGAAAAGCATGCACGTGCCGAGGCTTTTGAAAAGATTGCCCAGGACTACAAGGATGCATACGCTGCAGCTCATACCGAACTCAGCGAAGACGAACTTGCTGAAAAGAACGCCCTCATAGACCGTTACTTCATGGACGTTGAGCGTGACGCAATGCGCCGCTGCATCCTTGATGAAGGTATCCGTCTCGACGGCCGCAAGACCACCGATATCCGCCCCATCTGGTGCGAGGTAGGCTATCTGCCCGGCCCTCACGGATCATCAATCTTCACTCGTGGTGAAACACAGTCACTGTGCTCGGTAACCCTTGGTACAAAGGATGACGAGAAGATGGTTGACGACGTTCTTGACCAGCACGACGAGCGTTTCCTGCTGCACTACAACTTCCCGCCGTTCTGCACCGGTGAAGCAAAGGCACAGCGTAGCACAGGCCGTCGTGAAATTGGACACGGACATCTGGCATGGCGCGCCCTGAAGGGTCAGATTCCTGCCGATTATCCTTATACCGTACGCGTCGTATCTGATATTCTTGAATCAAACGGTTCATCATCAATGGCAACAGTATGTGCAGGAACACTTGCCCTTATGGATGCCGGCGTAAAGATCAGCAACCCTGTATCAGGTATTGCAATGGGTCTTATCAAGAACCCGGGTGAAAGCAAGTACGCTGTCCTGTCAGATATCCTTGGTGACGAGGACCATCTGGGCGATATGGACTTCAAGACCACCGGTACCATCAAGGGTCTTACCGCCACACAGATGGATATCAAGTGCGACGGTCTGTCATACGACATACTCGAGAAGGCTCTGGCACAGGCAAAGGCCGGCCGTGAGCATATTCTCGGCAAGATACTCGAAACCATTCCAGAGCCGCGTGCCGACCTCAAGCCGCATGCTCCGAGAATCGAATCGCTTACCATTCCGAAGGAATTCATCGGCGCTGTAATAGGCCCGGGCGGAAAGATTATCCAGGGTATGCAGGAAGAGACCGGTGCAAGCATCAACATCGAGGAAGTTGACGGTGTAGGCAAGATTCAGATTGCCGCTTCGAACCGTGACAGCATTGAGGCCGCACTGGCTAAGATCCGCGCCATCGTTGCAGTTCCTGAAGTGGGCGAAGTTTACGACGGCAAGGTTCGTTCAGTAATGCCTTACGGTCTGTTTGTCGAGTTCATGCCCGGCAAGGATGGCCTGCTTCACATCAGTGAAATAGACTGGAAGCGTTATGAGACCATTGAAGAGACCGGTATCAAGGAAGGCGACAAGATTCAGGTGAAGCTTATCGACATCGACCCCAAGACCGGCAAGTTCAAACTTTCACGCCGTGCGCTTCTGGAGAAGCCGGAAGGTTACGAGGAACGTCCGGCGCGCCAGCCGCGTGGCGAACGTCCGCAGCGTGGCGAACGTCGTGAGCACCGCCATAACGACGACAACAGGAACACCCCTGCTCCGGAAAACAATGAAGAAAAGTAAGCTGCTCCTTTTCGCAGCAACTCTGATTATGGCAGCCTGTCAACCCCAAGTTGACAGGTTTGCTGTTTCAGGGACTGTTGCCGGTGCCCCGGACATGATGCTCTATCTGGACCGCATGGACCTGGACCGCATTACCACCGTCGATTCCGTCAGACTGGGACAGGACGGTGCGTTCCGCTTCAGCCAGCCGGCCCCTCGGGGATGCTTTGAACTGTACCGCCTCAGGACAGGTACCCGTACAATAGATTTCGCCGTCGATACGGTCTGTGAAATCAGCGTCACTGCCTCGCTGTCCGACATGCGTGAATACCTTATCGAAGGCTCTGCCCCGTCGCTGGCCATCAGGGACGTTGCAGCCCGCCAGTCACAGTTCATTGCCGACCTCAAGAACTTGCAGCAGCGCTATGCAGGTCCTGAAACAGGAGTCCTGAATGCACGTACGGACGAGTTGCTTGCAGTGTTCAAGTCAGACCTGAGCAACACGTTCATCCTGTCGGATCCCGGTTCGCCTGCCGCCTACTACTGTCTTTTCCTGAGCGTCAACGGTCGTAGAATCTTCAATCCATACAACAGCCGCCAGGAGGCCAAAACCTTTGCCGCCGTGGCATCAAGCATGGACATATTGTATCCGCAGGCTGAGCGCACCATGCACCTTCATAACCTGGCCATGAAGGCCATGGCAAAGACATCGGCCCCGAAACCTGTTTCGCAGGAACAGATTGACCGCCTAAGGAGCATTGTGGTCGAGGCAGGGATAATTGATATGGAACTGCCCGATTATAAAGGCAATGTGCATAAGCTGAGCGATCTGACGGGCAAGGTGGTGCTGCTGGACTTTACAGCTTACAAAACTGACTTCTCGGCCAACTACAATCTTGTTCTGCACAAGCTCTATGACAAGTATTCCGACAGCGGATTTGAAATCTACCAGGTGTCATTCGATGACGATGAGAGTTTCTGGCTCAATGCTTCGGAAAACATTCCATGGGTATCGGTGCGCGACGAGAACAGCCTGAATTCCACAATTCTGAAATCATATAACGTCGAGCAGCTGCCTACGGCGTTCCTCATTGACAGGGAAGGCACTCTGGTGAAGCGGCCCGATGATTCTTCAGAACTGGAAGCCGACATAGAAGCTCTGCTGTAGAGTCTATATCGGTGCAGGAACAGAACTGTTCGGACTTGGGCAAAATTTAGACCTGAATGACTTTGGCAGAATAAAAATATATTCTACCTTTGCATAGAAGACGTATGTGAAGAAAGGGGTTCCAACATCTGTTGAAAGATGTATGTTGGAATCTTTTTTACTCACGTCTTTCAAATAGGAGTTAAACAGTTAAATTATTGATATTATGGCATATATGTCAGAAGAAGGCTACAAGAAACTGGTAGCCGAATTACAGTATCTTGAGGGCGTGCGCCGCCCCGAAATCATTCAGCAGATAGCCGAGGCCCGCGACAAGGGTGACCTTTCGGAAAATGCCGAGTATGATGCCGCCAAAGAGGCACAGGGTATGCTTGAAGGCAAGATAGCGACCCTTAAGGCTCAGATTGCCGATGCCAAGATCATTGATGAAACAAAGATTGACACATCGACAGTGCAGATTCTCACCAAGGTCAAGATGCGCAACACCAAGAACGGCGCTACCGTAGTCTATTCCATTGTGCCTGAAAGCGAGGCAGATCTCAAGGCAGGCAAGATTTCAAGCACGACTCCCATTGCCAAGGGACTTCTGGGCCACAAGGTGGGTGATGTCGTTGAAATCCAGATTCCAAGCGGAAAGATAGGTTTCGAGATTCTTGAGATATCTCTCTAAATCACGGTGCCGGTATGACCATTTTCAGCAGAATCATTGCGGGCGAGATTCCCTGCTACAAGATTGCGGAGACAGAGAACTGCTTTGCATTCCTTGACATCAATCCGATGGTCAGGGGTCATGTGCTTTGCATTCCCAAACGCGAGGTCGATTATCTGTTTGATCTGACCGATCAGGAACTGTGTGACCTGCAGCTCTTTGCCAAGAAGATTGCCGCAGCCCAGAAAAAGGTGTTCAACTGTGTCAAGGTTGGCCAGGCCGTGCTTGGCCTTGAGGTGCCGCACGCACACATACACCTCATTCCCATGCAGTCTGAGAAGGACATGCTGTTCAGCAATCCCAAACTCAAGCTGACCGATGAGGAGTTCCGTCAGATTGCAGCCGATATCCAGGCCGCACTCTGAACCTGATACTTA
>JAKSIR010000070.1 GCA_024398695.1 Bacteroidaceae bacterium
TAACTGAACTGGCGTGCGCCGCCCATGCCGCCAAAGCCGCCACGTCCGCCGGCCGGTGCTGCCGGCTGTGCGCTGGAATAGCTGTTCTGGTCACCCTGATTCTTGACCTTGGTATCGGGCGATGTCATGAATTCGACAGTAGCGCTGTATTTTCTGCGGTTCTGGCCCTTGCCCATGTTGACCGTCAGGTTCTTGTTCACGGCCTCGGAATTCACGAACTTGATGAAGATTTCACCGGTTTCCGTATCGACTGTGGGCGATGTATAGACAGACCCGTCAACTTCGGAACCGTTCATCACATCGGTCATTTCAAATGCACGGTTTCCTGCTACCGAGAACAGCTGCTGATAGTAATAGTTGCAGGTGCGCCACATGCCGCGGTTGTCAAACCATATCAGGTTGGAGTTCCACTTGTTGAAGCCCTTCTTGCAGAAAAGCGGAGCGTACGCCGCCATTACCACCATATCGGAATTGCGTTCCAGACTGGTCCAGTATGCAGCCTCGGCCATTGCGCTGGCATAGTCGTTGTTGCTGTTGTTGTTGGCAAATTCGCCTACAAAGACACGCGTTGCACGGTTGCGGTCATACGTCAGGCTGTCCGCTCCGCGAACCTTGCCTACATTATAGCGGTCACCGTTGCTGTAGAACCACTTGTTATTGCGATAGTAATGTTCGTCAACGACGGTATTCTGATACTTTGTATCGATTTCGTGCATATTGTCATTGAATTCGCGTCCGTCGGCAGCGGAACCGGCAGTCGATACAATTACAATTTCCGGATACTTTGCCGTAACCTCCTTGTAGATTATGTCAAAGCGCTCCCAGAATTCAGGGCCCTTGTTCTCGTTGCCAATTCCAAGATACTTCAGGTTGAACGGTTCAGGATGACCCATTTCAGCACGCAGGGCGCCCCACTCCGTATCGGTGCTTCCGTTGCAGAACTCAATGAAATCAAGCGCGTCGTCAACGAAAATGTCATGGAAGCGCTGGCGGTCAGCCTCTGTTTCCAGCGGTGCAATGTACTGGTGTCCTGCAAACTGACAGGTTACGCCGTTGTTAAGGACGGGCAGCGGAGTCGCACCGAGCGATTCTGCCATGAGCAGATACTCGTAGAAGCCCACATACTGCGATGTCCAGTAGCCCCAGTGATTGCGGAATCCTATGCGCTGTTCTTCGGGGCCGATAGAGTTCTTCCAGAAAGGCTGCCCGAAATAGTTGGTGCCTTCACTGGCACATCCTCCGGGGAAACGCATGAACGTGGGATGAAGGTCGGCCAGTGCCTGCATCAGGTCCTTGCGGAACGGGCCGTCCTTGCCTTCGTTCCACAGTTGTGAAGCTTCAGGCAGCAGTGTCACATAGTCAAGATAGAATGTGCCGGCTGCATCGGCCATTATGGCCAGACGGCTGTCAACGCTGCGTTCGGCCTTAAGGCTTCCGGTGTATTTCTGCCAGTCATCGCCAAGCCCCGATATTGTAATGACATTCGAATTGGACTTTCCGCTGGCATCCTCAAGGCAAACGGTAATGTTGCCCGGGTACTGCTGCCCCTGAAGATACAATGTCAAATCATAACTGATGCCCTTTCCTACAGGAATCGATGCCACCTGGGTGTTGTTCGAATAGTAGTTGCCCTGGCGTTCGTTTCCATATTTGGCAATACCGTAGCCGTTGGCGGCAATACCGTAGCCGTCGCCCGGGTTCTCTATGTCAAAGCGTACGCAATACTGTGCATAGCGCAGTTCATCATCATACTTGTCATTCGGGTCGAAGTCATAGTAGCGTTTCAGGTCCTTGACCAGCGGATGGTCGCTTACGGCATGTGCCGTTCCTCTGGCATCGCCACGGCCAAGTACGGTCCACCCGAAAAACACCGTATCTGATTTTGAGAATTCCTTTGCGTTGGGCGCATCGGGAACATTGTATGCCTGGAATGAATGGTTCTGGATAAGCTGGGCGCATATACCGCCGTCAAGCGACTGGTTGATGTCCTCGAAGAAGATGCCTGCAAGTGTGGGGCTTATCTCTATGCCCTTGTTCTTGAGGTTCAGGGTAACGGTACGGTTCTCGGATTGCTTGAAGCCCTGCAGTTCAAGCATCTTGTCGGCCATGCGGTAGCCCATCAGACGCATGCCTTCGGTTGAAAAATGGAACTGGTCGCCGGTGCTTTCGCAGCCTATTGACGATATCACATAACCGTTCTTCATTGTCTTTGGCAGGTTGGCAAGAACTACCTGGTTGAAGGCAGCACAGACGCCGCCCTCTTCGGCCTGCTTCAGTTCTCCCGCAAGCAGAGGAACATCGTCCGGATTGATGCCAAGGTCATGGCACAGGTCATCGTGTATCTTCTTCAAACGCCAGCACCACAGGGAATCGTCGGGATTGGATTCGCCCTGATGAACCAGCATACCCTTGATCACGCCTGACTTCTGGGCGATCTTCGCCATATCGAGCAGTCTCTGATACGGATTCATGTCATATTCCTTAGCCATGTTGACCAGCCATGAACGGCTTGGGTCGGCAGCCTCCATTGCCAGATAATCGGCGCAGGCATCCTTGTCCCAAAGTTCCAGTTTGGCACCGGCAACCGAGACATTGATTACGCCTACCCTGTACTGTTCCGGCAGTACCTCTATCATCTTGCGGCCAAAGAAATCGACAGGTCCCATATTGTTGCTCGGACGGCATATCGGAGGTACAGCGGTGTACCATTCACCCATCTTACGGTCCATTCTGGGGTTGTCAACAGCGGCTACAAACTGGAAACGCGGGTCGTTCCAGTCCTTGTCCTGATCGGCCGGACGGGCTCCTGCCTCCATATTGGACTGTCCGAAGCACAGATAGATGAAGAAATTGGGATCAGGCTGCTGTGCCTTTACCGGCAGCGCAAGCAGTACAGCTGCCAGAATCACGAAATAATGTCGTTTCATTTGCTATTCTTGTTTTTTGTCTTTTCTGGAATCGTGAAACAGGAATGACGAGAACAGTATTCCCGTAACTGCAAGAGTGGCTACAGCCGCCGTCAGATACATGCCGACACCGACGGCAATGCCTATGGCAGCCGTCACGAATATGCCGGTTGCAGTTGTCAGACCCGATATGTCGTTGTTGTTCTTGATTATTAGTCCGGCTCCTATGAAACCTATACCGGTAAGTACTTGGGCGGCAATTCGTCCCGGATCACCGTTCAGCAGATTGGTATTGTTCTCGCATATCCAGACCGATGCCAATGTAGCCAGAGTGGAGCCAAGACTGGTCAGCATGAATGTACGTACGCCGGCTGGATGTTTATGCAGATATCTTTCAATGCCGATTATTCCACCAAGAAGCAGACTTACTCCCACTCTGACAATTGCAACGGTTTCTGTAATCATTTGTAATCAGTTGTTTACTGCAAATCTACTTCAATACCTTAAAACGGGCAAATTTCAGGAGCAGAGTTTTCTCGCCTACATTCAGGAATCTGATTCTGGCCTTTGCACTGTCTCCGCTGCCCTCAACCGAAAGCACGCTGCCTATTCCGAAACGCTCATGCTCTATTACATTTCCTTCATGCAGACCGGCCGATGCCGACGTTGCCGTATGACTGGCAAACATCTCCGGAGTGACAACCTGCATACGCCCTTTCTGCCAGGGTTTCTTTTCCGTAATATTCTGTGATACAGGCTTCTGCCTTACCGGCATTGAAGCCTTGCGCTGAAACTCCCGGCCACCTGACGAAAACCTCTGACTGTCATCTGACACCGTACGACGCGGGTTCCACGTCTGTAACATCCCGTCTGCAGGCAACTGAAGATATTTGGAGTCAACATCTTTCAGAAACCGGCTCGGTTCGCAGAAATCAGTACTTCCATAACGGAATCTGGTTGTCGCGTACGACAGCATCAGGTATTTCCTTGCACGTGTCATGGCAACGTAGAAAAGACGACGCTCCTCCTCTATCTGGCGCTCGTCGTCTCCCGACATATTGCTCGGGAACAGATTTTCTTCAAGTCCCGTGATGCATACGGAATCGAATTCCAGACCTTTTGCCGCATGCACGGTCATCAGTGTGACCTTTTCAATCTGGTCCTCGTCGCCGTTGTCCTGATCGGACATCAGCGCGACATCGTTCAGATAGTCCGTCATGCCGACCTTTTCGTTGCCCTCCTCCGTACGCTCCTTGATGAACCCGTCAAGGCCGGCAAGAAGTTCATCGACATTCTGCCTGCGGCTCTCGCCTTCGGGCGTAATGTCAGCATTCAGATCCGTCATTATTCCGGAACCTTCAATGATGGCCGAGGCCAGTTCCAGAGCGTTATCCGTTGAAATTTTGGCAATGAACGCACTTATAAGCGAGACAAAATTGTCAAGTTTGTTCCGAGTCCCTGAATTCACGTCAAGCGAATGAATGTCAGGACGTGAAACGACTTCCCAGAGGCTGCACCCTGCATCGGATGCAGCCGTTTCGATCTTGCCGATTGTGGTCTGGCCAATGCCTCTGGCCGGATAGTTGATGATTCTTTTGAACGCTTCACCGTCATTGGGATTGACACACAGACGGAAGTACGAAATAACGTCCTTGATTTCCTTTCTCTGGTAAAATGAAAGCGATCCGTAAATCCTGTATGGCAGCCCGCGCTTGCGAAGAGCCTCCTCAATAGGTCTTGATTGTGCATTCGTACGGTACAGGACTGCCATTCCATTCCAGGAAACCCCGTTGAAAGTATGCAGATCAAGCAGTCTGTTCACCACAGCTTCGCTTTCCTCGATATCCGAATGGGTACGGGCGACTTTAATCCTATCCCCCTCTTCGTTCGTAGAAAACACGTTTTTAGGTATCTGTGAGCGGTTTTTGCATATAAGACTGCCTGCAGCTTCAACAATGGTTTGGGTGGACCGGTAGTTCTGCTCCAGCTTGAACATTTTCGAGCCGGGATACAGTTTCTGGAACTTGAGCATGTTGTCAATGTTGGCACCGCGGAAAGAATATATGCTCTGTGCATCGTCTCCGACTACGCAGAGCTGTGCCCCATGCCTTGTAAGCTGCCAGACTATGCAGTGCTGCGCATAGTTCGTATCCTGATATTCGTCAACCAGAATGTGACGGAATTTTGACGCATAACGCTCCAGAATTTCCGGACGGTCACGGAACAGGATGAATGTCTGCATGAGCAGATCGTCAAAGTCCATAGCATTGGACTGACGCAGTCTTTGTTCGTATTTTTCAAAAATTTTTCCAGTCATCGGGATGCGCTTGAACTGGTCGTTTTTGTAAATGTCGGCGTTGCCCAAATACCCTTGCGCATTCATCAGCCGGTTCTTGGCATTGGAAATGCGGTTCTGCACGACATTCGGCTTGTAGACCTTTTCATCAAGCTGCATTTCACGCATAATGGACTTTATGAGGTTCTGGCTGTCAGACTGGTCGTATATGGTGAAATCGGACGTGTAGCCTATGAATTCAGCCTCGGTCCTCAGTATCTTGCTGAAAATACTGTGAAAGGTGCCCATCCAGAGATACCTGGCTCTGTTATCTCCCACTTTTTCGGCAATTCGCCGCTTCATTTCTTCGGCAGCCTTGTTGGTGAACGTCAAAGCCAGCACAGACCATGGTTCGATGCCCATTTCAAGAAGATGAGCTATCCTGTACGTCAGCACGCGTGTTTTTCCGGATCCGGCTCCCGCTATGACCATACAGTCCCCGTCGGTATAGAGTACCGCATCACGCTGGCTGCCGTTCAATTCGTTTTCGTAGTCAATCATAGATTAATTTGTATTGTGCGAATTTACGAAATAAGGAATTATGACTATCTTCACAGCATAATTATATCCGAATGACTTTTCAACAGCTTTTCCCCCTGACAGACAACATTTGGATGACAGTCCTTGTGCTGATGCTCATACTGTCCGTACCGGCTCTGTGCCGCAGACTGCGTTTTCCGCAGATTGCCGGCCTGATCATAGCGGGCACGGTCGTCGGGCCGGGACTTCTGGACATAATCGAGACCGATGCCATTCTGGGATACGCAGGGCGCGTAGGACTGCTGTTCATAATGTTCTTTGCAGGAATACAGACCGACCTGGAGGAGATGAAGCGCAACAGGTCATGCGGCATTGCATTCGGTTCGCTTACATTCCTAATTCCGTTTGCGGCCTGCCTCTGGACAGGACAGTCCGTGCTCGGCCTGGATGCGGGTGCAGCCGGTGTCATTGGCTGCATAATGGGTTCCCACACGTTGGTTTCGTTTCCCATTGTGAGCCGTTTCGGCATTGACAGGCGCAAAAGCGTAACAATTTCGCTGACAGGCGCTTTAGTGGCAATTCTTATAGCACTTGTATTGTATTCCGTCCTGATTTCCGACAGCAAAGAGGCGTCATCGGTGCTGTTTCTGCTGTTGAAACTGACATGCTATGTAGCAGCCGTGGTCCTCATATACCCCAGGATTACCAGACGGTTCTTCAGGCAGGCAAGCAGCAACTTCTCACATTTCCTGTTCGTGATGCTGCTTCTGGCCGTTGCTTGCGCTCTGGCGCGTCTCATTGGACTTGACGCCATTCTTGGAGCTTTCCTTGCCGGACTGATGATGAACAGATACGTTCCGAACACATCGCCTCTGATGCACCGTATGGACTTCATAGGAAACGCCCTGCTGATACCCGTTTTCCTGCTTACCACAGGCATGATGATTGATATCAGAGGCGTCTGCAGCGACTGGAACACACTGCGTGTCTTTGCCATTGTCTTCATTGCCGGTTCTGCTGCAAAATGGATTGCCGCCTTCGTCATACAGAAGGTGTCGCACTTTGACCGTGATGACAGGCTCATACTGTTCGGGCTGAGCGAATCGCACGCAGCCGGCGCACTTGCCATAACCACCGGCGCATACTCCATAGGAATGATAAGTCTTGCGGTCCTCAGCGCCACAGTTCTCATTGTACTGTTCTCATGCATTCTCAGCAATATCGTCACCGAGCATGCTGCAAGCAGGATTTTCCTGAAGGGAAGAAAGGACGAAAGCAACGGATACGAGCGTCTTCTGGTCACTTTGACCGGTTCAAACACGCTGGAAGCCCTTATGGACACAGCCATGACCATACGTCCCAGGAAAGGTCCGGAAATGGTGGGACTGTATGTCACTGTCGGCGGCGAACATGCCACCAAGTACATGCAGGACGGAAAGGGAAGGCTGCAGGAAGCCGCTGCCATTGCCGCCAGTGCCGATGTCCCGTTCGTGGTGCACAACCGGCTCGGGAACAACATCGTAGAGAGCATCGTACATGCCACAAAGGAGTTTGACGTGACATCGCTCATAATGGGAATGCCACTCAGACGCAGCATCACCACCTACTACTACGAGAACATTGTCAGACCGCTGCTGGAAAGCGTTTCCGGCGAGATTGTACTGCAGCGGATGACATCGCCCCTCAATACCGTCAGACGCATCGTGGTTCTGGTTCCCGGGCCTGTAATACAGGACAACGCCTTTGCAAAGTCAATCGGAACAGTCTTCAAGATATGCACGGCAACAGGTTGTGATACAGTATTCTACGGCAAAGTCCAAGCCATAGATGCCGTACGCGGAGCAATGAAGGGGTCAGAAGGCGGCAGGATTTCATTCTGCGAGGTCAGTGAGACCGTCGACATGGACTGGGCCATCAATGAATTGCATGATGACCACATGCTTGTGATTATCGGCGCCAGAGATACCGAAAGCCACGCCGCACGTTCGTTCCATCATCTGTACGAACATATCCATCTGAAGGACAACGATTTCAGCACCATGCTGGTTTTCCCGTCAGCGCAGGTACAGGACGGAACAGGCCGCGAAACCGGTGCACGCACCAGCCGCGACCTGTTGAAAATGTTAAGGGTCTGACTATTCTGCCAAGAGGCGGTCAATATCCTGCTGGACAGTATTGCAAACCTCCCCTGCATCCATGGACAGGCACTTGCGGCCTTCAACCACAATCCGTCCGTTGACTATTACCGTGTCAACGTCGTTCGCATTCGAACTGTAGACAAGTTCGGAAACCAGATTGGTATGCGGATACATATGAGGCTTTTCAATGTCAACCAGTATGACATCGGCCAGAGCGCCCTCCTTCAGGACTCCGAGTTCTCCTTCACGGCCAATCGCCTTGGCTCCGTTGACTGTAGCCATTTTCAGAGCGGTATACGCGGGAATGGCGCAGGGGTCCATTGTTGCCACCTTCTGCAGCAGCGATGCCGTGCGCATTTCCTCCCACATGTCAAGGTCATTGTTTGACGAAGCTCCGTCGGTACCTATTGCCACATTGATGCCGGCATCCATCATCTTTTTTACTGGAGCTATGCCCGATGCCAGTTTCATGTTGCTTTGAGGATTATGGGCTACCGATACACCGTACTTTGCAAGTATCTCAATGTCATGGTCAGACATGACCACGCAGTGTGCCGCCAGTACAGGACGCTTTAAGAGCCCCTGTTCCTCCAGATACTCGACCGGACTCTTGCCGTTGGCCTTGATTGAGTCATTAACCTCGGTCTGCGTTTCCGACAGATGTATATGATACATGCAGTCAAGCTCGTTGGCAATGTCAATTGTACGCTGCAGATTCTGTTGCGACAGCGTATATATGGCATGAGGTCCCATTATCATTGACACCGTGCGGCTGTCCTTGAAGCGGCGCTGTATATTGCGCCAGTCGCCCTCAAAATGCTCCATGCGGAAGTCCATGGAACACGGACTTACCACTGCACGGATTCCCGAATTTTCAGCAGCCTCGGCCACAGCTTCATTGTAAGGATACATATCCACAATGGTTGTAGTACCGCCAAGCAGCATTTCCAGCATGCCAAGACGCGAGCCGTCATACACCTCCTTGTAGCCCATCTTGCCCTCAATGGGCCAGATATGCCCGTTCAGCCATTCCATAAGAGGCATGTCATCGGCAATGCCGCGCAACAGCGCCATGGCTACATGCGTGTGTGCATTTATCAGACCCGGCATGACTACCTTGTCAGATGCGTCAATAACCTTGCAGTCCTTGTGTTCCGCAATGAACCGGTCCTCCTGCAGCTTGTCGTCTGTGACCAGAACAATACGCTCGCCTTCAATGCCTACACTGCCTTTGAATGTGGCATTACAACCGTCTTCGCGGTCCATCGGCAGCACCGTGCCGCCCTTGATCAGAATGCTCATAGGAATGAT
>JAKSIR010000071.1 GCA_024398695.1 Bacteroidaceae bacterium
AGAACCCCAGCAACTTCCTGCTCATGCACGCCATGGGTCCGAACGTTGCAGGTGTAATCGGCTCGGCCGTTGCAGCAGGTATCCTGCTTACAATGCTCGGCTGATCGCATCCGTTCCACAAAAAAGGAGACTGGCCATCAGGTCAGTCTCCTTTTGTTTTCTGGATACCAGTACGCAACTGAAAGTAGCTCAAGCGAAGCGCGTTCCGCGGGGCGGAACTAAAATGAGGAAACGTAATTCCGTACTTCGTTTCGCGTGCGAAACGAATTACGGAATGACAACGGTGGGTTTGAAGGTCTTTGCCTCTTCGGGAGTGACCTGCGCGTACGCAATGATGATAACAGTATCGCCTATTGACACCAGACGGGCGGCAGCGCCGTTCAGACAGATACACTTGCTTCCGCGCTCGCCGCGAATCACATAAGTGACAAGACGCGCACCGTTTGTCACGTCAACGACATGAACCTGCTCACCGTCAATGATTCCGGCTGCATCCATCCAGTTGCCGTCTATGGTAATACTGCCAATGTAATTGATATTGGCATCGGTCACCTTTACGCGGTGCAGTTTTGATTTCAGTACGGTCAGCAGCATTATTCCTTATATTTTATGTTATCAATAAGACGCACTTTGCCACAGCGTACCGTGACGCAGCCGACAATATAAGACGAAGCATCCCAGTTGTCAACAGGCTGCAGGGTGTTTCCGTCAACTATCTCGTAATACTCGACTTCCAAGCCGTCAAATGAGTTGACGGTATCAATCACATATTTGCGGGTCGATGCCAGAGTGTGCTGACGTGCATACCTGCGGCTCTCGAACAGAGCGCGCGAGATGTTTGCGGCCAGCTTGCGTTCGGCCTTGGAAAGCAGCATGTTGCGCGAGCTGAGCGCCATTCCGTCCTCTTCACGGACAATGGGACATCCGACTATTTCAATCTTCAGATTCAGCTGACGTACCATTTCACGGATAATTGCCAGCTGCTGGAAATCCTTTTCACCGAAATACGCACGGTCAGGTTCGACCGCATAGAAAAGCTTGCTGACAATCTGAGCCACGCCATTGAAATGGCCGGGACGGCTCGGACCCTCCATGACCTTGTCGAGCGGAGTGAAGTCAAACTGACGGTTATCGGGTTCCGGATACATTTCCTCAACTGATGGTGCAAAGACGAACTGCGCTCCTTCCTTGTCAAGAAGCTTGCAGTCAGCCTCCATCGTGCGCGGATAGTTCTGCAAGTCGTTCTTGTCATTGAACTGTGTAGGATTGACGAAATCGCTGACAACCGTAACATCATTGTCATGCACACTGCGGCGCACCAGCGATGCGTGACCCTCGTGAAGGGCACCCATGGTAGGAACAAGACCTATTGTCTTACCTGCCTTACGATATGATTCAAGGGCTGTCTTGAGCTCCCTGACTGTAGTTACTACCTGTATCATTGCTGTATTTTCTCCAAAAGTCCGCAAATTAAGGCAATATTTATGTCATTTCAAAAGAATAGCGGAAACTGCTTGCCAAAATCACAGTTTTTTTCTATATCTTTGCATTATGACTATTCAATCGCGCTTTATCCTTCACTTATGAACGACAAGAGAATCCTTTTCGTCTCGGACCAGATTGCTCCTTTCGTAGCCGGCTCCGCCATGGCTGAATACTGCAGGCAGCTGCCTCAAAGCATTCAGGAACTTGGTGCGGACATACGTACATTCATGCCCAAATGGGGACATGTGAACGAACGCAGGAACCAGCTTCATGAAGTTATCCGCCTGTCAGGAATGAACCTGATCATCGATGACACAGACCATCCGCTCATAATAAAGGTCGCTTCCATTCAGGCTGCCAGAATGCAGGTATACTTCATTGACAATGAAGACTACTTCCAGAACAGGCTCATGGTAACCGACAAGGAAGGAAACGAATATCAGGACAATGACGAACGTTCAATATTCTTTGCGCGCGGCGTGCTCGAAACCGTCAAGAAGCTTCGCTGGAATCCGGACATCATACACTGCCACGGATGGCTGTCGTCAATGATACCGTTCTATGTCAAGACCCTGTACAGGGAAGAGCCCGCGTTCCGCGATTCCAAGATAGTATATTCGGCATACGAGAAATCGTTCCAGAACAATTTCTGCGACAATTTTCCGGAGATGATTCTTACCAAGGACATGCAGTCGACCGACCCGGGACAGTTTTCCAGACCGATTGATTTCCTGTCAGTCATGAAGAAGGCCATCGATTTTTCCGATGCCTTCGTATGCAATGACGACAGCCAACTGGCCGGTCTCACCGACTACGCATCGTCAAAAGGCATGCCGGTATTGAGCGGCGACATCTTCTCGATCAAGACCGGACAGTTCGAAGAACTATACTCAAAACTCTAAATGAAGAAAGTATTCCAGGCCATAGCCGCCCTGCTTATTGGAGCGGTCCTGTATTCGTGCGATGAAGATACCGCCGGGCTGGGATGGTCGGTCGTTCCTGAATCGGACCGCATTGACATTCAAGCAGATTCGTGCATTGCCATGTCACGCACCATTGTTGCAGACGATTCCCTGACCATAACCACGACAGACTGCAACCTGGGAAAGTTCACCGAGCTCATGGGCGCATCGTTTGAATCGGGGTTCATCACCCAGCTCAACTGCCCGGAAAACTACACGCTGCCTGACTCCGTCTATGGAATAGGCAGCCACACATGGCCGCAGTGGTTCATCGACGCAATCGGAGACAAGGACCCATACTACGCCACCCTGAACCTGTATTTCACATCGTTCTTCGGAGATTCGTCAAACGTCATAAGAATCGACGTCTTCGAACTGGACAACATGGTCGATGGTGGCGGCAAATATTATCCCGACGTGGATCCGTCACGGTTCTGCGACACCGAAGCCCAGCCACTGGCCAGCATCAGCGCATCGGCATGGAGCTATCAGAATTCCGACTCGCTCAGATATCTGAAGAATTATTATCCGAACATATCCGTAAGACTGCCCGACAGCTTTGCGAAAAGGATTCTTGAAGGTTACTATTCCAGCAACGGAGCCTACTTCAAGGATGCCAGGTCATTCATGAACAACCTGTGCAAAGGCTTTTATGTAAGATGCTCACAAGGAGACGGAACGGTGCTCTATGTCAAGGAAGCGGTACTCCAGGTCAATTTCAAATGCATTGACACAAACAGCGCAGGCACCAGATACGCAGCCTCATATATGGCCGATTTCCCCGGAAACGGCGAAGTCATGCAGATGAACTGCTTCAAGTGGACAGGTCTTGACAGCCGGCTCAACGACGACGGTTTCACCTGGATCATGTCACCCTTCGGGCTGCTGACGGAAATCGACCTTCCTGTCGATGATATGAAGAAAGACG
The DNA here is from genome assembly GCA_024398695.1 of Bacteroidaceae bacterium. Classification (GTDB taxonomy): domain Bacteria; phylum Bacteroidota; class Bacteroidia; order Bacteroidales; family Bacteroidaceae; genus Colenecus. The sequence continues at coordinate 3,376 of JAKSIR010000071.1, forward strand.
GCTCAGTGCTGAATTCGGCACAGATGCAGTTGTCATGCGCCATCACCCCTTCGGCCCGTTTCAAGGCATCGGCACCTGGCTACCTGATGCTCATAAGAAAGGACAAGGCAAGGGATTTCTTTTCAAGGAACAACAACCAGGACGAAATAGAATCATTCGTGACCCAGTACTCGAACAAATACGGCACCTATACTTACAGTAACATAGCCGCAATGGTCGAAAGAATCTACTCGGACCGCGAAGAGTGGCTCAAAGAGAAAGGTAAAGTCCATGATGCAGCCGGGCTTGAAGCATATCAGAATGAAAACCCGAGCTGGAACAAGCTTCTGCTCATACCGGTTTCGCCCAAGACAAATTCCAACGGCAGCATTCTCGGATTCATGCTTGACATAAAGATGCACCAGGTCAAACTGCTGGGCGGCAAGAACGGCTCACCCATCATAATCAAGACAATCCGGTCAAAAACGGGAAACTGACCGTTACTTTCCCGCCTTGGCCGATTTCGATGGCTTTGACTGCTTTACGGCCGATTTAAGACGTGACACCTGCTTTTCAAGCGCCTGGATTTTCTTGTCCTGGTTTCTGATTGTTGTCTGGAACGCATTGAGCTCCTCAATTTCCATATCCTGCGGAAGTGCCCAGTATACGCGCTGCATGAAGTCGCCGAGTATATTCATGTAGTTGGTGAAGGCATCGTACGGCGACTCGTATATTCCGCGGTCCATTGAAACGGCGTTGTTCTTCGTTGTCATGAACCTCAGGTTATTGCTGGCCTGCAGATAATCCCAGTCCTGACGCAGATGCCTGTCACCTGACAGCAGCACCCTCTGTCCTATCGAATAGAGTTTTTCAAATGCCTCGCGCTGCATGACATTTCCAAGCCAGCAGCTTGTGTCACGTTCCTCGTCGGTCCATGACATCGGATAAGGCACGTCAAGAGGTGCGACCGACTTGCCCGCCTTTATGATTTCATAAGGAGTGGCGAACTTTATTCCACGCGCCTTTGCACAGGCCGGAAGAGCCTTGATGAATTCCAGTATATTGGAACTGAGAGGCTGGTATATTCCAAGAGCCGACAGTTCCATGAAAATGTTGAAAATGCCGTTCTCTTCGGGCGAACGGTCAATCCAGTCGATGTATGTATCGGCCATGAGAGGATATGACTCCCACGATGGATTTGAGAACCTGAGACTTATGTCATCGCTGAGCTTGTAGTCACGCAGCAGAATCTTCAGGTCGGGATTCAGCGCGCAGTGATACAGGAAATGCGGACTCTTCCAGCCCAGAATATGCTTCGCGCCTTCGGTCAGCACACCCTTGAAGCCCATATCGGCCACCATCTGCCCTATCTCGTCGTCATAAATCAGACTGGAGTTGCGGAACACCTTAGGTTTCTTTCCGAACAGCATGTTGACCTTGTCGACCAGACGTTTGGTCTCGTCACGGAAACATTGTTCGCCGTCAGGAGCGAGCGATGACAGGCCGTGCGAGTACGGTTCGGCCAGAATCTCGCAGCAGCCTGTAGCGGCCAGTTCCTGCAGCAGGTCAATTACCTGGGGCGCGTATCGTTCCAGCTGTTCCAGACCGACGCCCGACATTGACAGAGCCACCTTGAATGCGCTCTCGCTCTCGCGGGCCATCTGTATGAGAGTCTTCAATGCCGGAATGTATGAGTTTTCGGCTATATGGGAAATGCTTGTCTCATTGGCATAGTCATCGTAGTAGTAATGGTCGGTGCCTATGTCAAAGAAACGGTATCTCTTGAGATGGATAATCTGATGAATCTCAAAATAGAGGCATATGGTCTTCATAATATCTCAGCTGTTATTTTCATTAATAATTATTTCTGTCCCAGCAGTTTGCGGTAACGGGCCAGAATACGCGCGCCGACCTTGTCCCATGTAATGGCATCGACCTCTTTCTTGCCTTCGGTCTTCAGATACTCGTACAGAGACTGGTTGTTGCATATTGAGTAAATGGCATCGGCCATTGCATGGATGTCCCAGTAATCGACCTTGATGCACTTGTCAAGTATCTCGGCGCAGCCCGACTGCTTGGAGATGATGGTGGGCACCTCGCACTGCATGGCTTCAAGGGGCGATATGCCGAAGGGTTCCGATACCGACGGCATTATATACACGTCACTGGACTTCAGGCACTCATAGACCTGACGGCCCTTCATGAATCCCGGGAAATGGAAACGGTCGGCAATGCCGCGCTCGGCTGCCAGACGTATCATGGCATTCATCATGTCACCGCTGCCGGCCATGCAGAAACGTATGTCATGCGTGCGTTTCAGGACCAGAGCCGCAGCCTCGACAAAGTATTCCGGTCCCTTCTGCATGGTTATTCTGCCAAGGAAGGTAACCACCTTCTCGCCTTGCTTCTTCTGCGGGACAATATTCTGAATCTCTTCAGGCAGAGGCTCAACGGCATTGTGCATTGTCGAAACCTTTCGCGGATCCTGATGATACTTGTTGATTACCGTCTGACGCGTCAGTTCGCTGACACACATTATATGGTCAGCATAGTCCATACCGTTCTTTTCAATGGCATAGACCGTAGGGTTCACGTTGCCCCGGCTGCGGTCAAAGTCAGTGGCATGCACATGAATGACCAGAGGCTTGCCGCTCACCTGTTTGGCATGTATGCCTGCGGGATACGTAAGCCAGTCGTGCGAATGGATTATGTCAAAATCCATGCTTCGCGCAACCACGCCTGCAACTATCGAATAGTTGTTTATCTCTTCATGCAGATTGTCAGGATAACGGCCCGAAAAGCCTATGCAGCCCAGGTCATCGGTATATATCCTGCTGAAATCGGAATATATGTGGTCACGGAAGGTGAAGTAGTCCTGTGCGTCCATCCACGGATAACGCGTCTTGACCTTTTCAAGTGTAGCATCTCTCCAGACCACCGGAACCGTGTTCATGCCCACAATCTTAAGGAAACTGCGGTCTTCATCGCCCACAGGCCTTGGAAGGCAGAACGTAATGTCGACATTCCCCTGGTTTGCCAGTCCTCTGGTCAGGCCGTAACTGGCCGTTCCAAGACCGCCCAGAATATGGGGAGGAAACTCCCAACCGAACATAAGCACTTTCATAACCGGGGACTATTCGAATTCATTTACAGTTTTCATTATTCTCAGAATCTCAGCCACATTCATGGCAAACGATACCGCACCCCTTCCCTTGAAAGGCGGATTGCCGTCAAACAGTTCGGGCAGCGAGCCTATGCAGTGCGATGTCATTTCATCCTCGTAGCCTATCATCTGGCGTTCCACGAACGAAAGGCCGCTCATCTTGAACACCTTGAGATATGCCTCGAAATAGAACCCCGCCAGCCACGGCCATGCAGTACCCTGATGGTAGGCATAGTCACGTTCACGCTGCGGACCTACATAGTTGGGATTGTAGCCGAAGCTCTTCGGGCTGAGCGAACGCAATCCCTTCGGAGTCAGCAGTTCCTTGGTCACTATATCCACCACCTGCTTCTTCTGCTGCAGGCTCAGCGGCGAATAGTCGAACGCACATGCAAAAATCTGATTGGGACGCACGCTCCAGTCGGGTGTATTGCCGTCAACGAAATCGTACAGCCATCCGTACTGGTTCACGAAAGTCCTGATGAACGACTTGCCGGACTGTACGGCCATGCCTTCAAGCTTGCGTGCATATTCAGCCTTCCCGTATGCGGCACTCAGAGCCGATACGAACTTCAGCGCATTGTACCACAAGGCATTTATCTCGACAACATATCCGGTTCGCGGAATTACCGGCACTCCGTTGGCAGTCGAGTTCATCCATGTGGCCGCCTTCTCCCTGCCGTTTATATGGACAAGGCCGTTGGTGTGTACAAAGAAATTTACATGACGGTTATGCCTGAGATAATCCATGACCGTCGTCAGAAGTGCGCCGTACCTGCTCCACGCCTGTTCGTTTGAAGTGGCCTTGGCATACTGCTGAATGGCCCACACAGCCCACAGCAGCACATCGGGATGCTCTATCTCATATACAGCCAGTTTCGAAGCCTGCCCCTTGATATAGGCCGATATGGCCTCGGAAGCAGTATTCATGACCGATTCGAAAGCCTGAACCTCGCCAAGCGCGAGAGTCAGCCCCGGAAGCGACACGAACATGTCGCGTGCGCGGCACTTGAACCACGGATATCCGGCCAGTATGTAATGATGCCCGCCGGCCTTGTTATGGAACTGGTGTGCGGCATTCTTCAGACAGTGATAGAAATTGTCACGCGGAGTGCGCTCGTTCGACTCGATGGTGAACGTCCGCTTCAGTCCCCTTGGGTTGACTTCCGAAGTGCCTGCAGCAAAGACAATGCTCTCGCCTTTCCTTATTGACATTTCAAAGTATCCCGGAACATAGAGGTCCTCATTGCAGTCATAGCCCCTTTCCAGTTCCTTGCTGTATTCGAAACGGCGGTACCAGTCAGGCTGGAACACGAACTCGCTGTTGCCGCTCAGCTGCATGAACAGCTCCGGATAGCCCGGATACATGCGGGTCGCAATGCCATTCTGCACCTCACGGTAGTCACGGCTTGCAGCCGAGTTCTCGTGAGTGAACTGACGCACGCTTCTGAACGCCAGATACGGCCTGAGGCGCAGCGTTGTCTCAGAATGCGCTTCAAGAAGAGTATAGCGTATGAGAATCCTGTTTTCGTTGTGTTCGAACAGCTTCTCCTTCTTGAGCAGCACGCCTCCCACCCTGTATATCGTGGTAGGCACCTTGTCGCAGTTGAACTCCCTTATGTACTTGTGACCTTTCGGACTGAAATTGTACCCCCAGTACTGATGGCACCCCAGGTTGAATTCCGCGCCGTGCTGTATCACGGTCTCGTCAAGCGACGATATGAGCACATGATTCTCGCCATCCAGTTCAGGCAGCGGTACAACCAGCAGACCGTGATACTTTCTTGTATTACAGTCAACTATAGTCGTACAATGATAAGCCCCCGACCTGTTTGTACGGAGAATCTCACGCGGGAGAGTCTCCTCCAGATTGGTCATGAAAGTCTTTTCAAATCTGAGATAGCTCATATTTGCTTATTTTTCATACACAAACATAATAATAAAAGATTGAAATGTGTACCTTTGCAAAGCAAAAAATAAATAACCAAAATGAACAGGATAGTATCCAAACAGCAGTTTTCGCAGAATGTATTCAAGTTCGAGGTTGAAGCACCCCTCATTGCCAGTTCCAGAAAGGCAGGCCATTTCGTCATTGTACGAATAGGCGAGCAGGGTGAACGCATGCCTCTCACCATAGCCGGATCAGACCCCAAGCGCGGCACAATAACGCTGGTGGTACAGCGCATCGGACTTTCTTCAAACAGACTCTGCCTGCTGAACGAGGGAGACTACATAACAGACGTCGTAGGTCCTCTGGGCCAGGCCACACACATCGAGAATTTCGGCACGGTCGTATGCGCCTGCGGAGGTGTAGGCACAGCCCCGATGCTGCCTATCATGGAAGCCCTCAAAGCTGCCGGCAACCGCGTCATTGCAGTGCTGGCCGGCCGCACGAAGGAACTCATCATACTTGAAGACGATGTCCGCAAGGTGGCCGATGACGTCATCATCATGACCGATGACGGCTCATACGGCAAGCAGGGCGTTGTCACCGTAGG
>JAKSIR010000072.1 GCA_024398695.1 Bacteroidaceae bacterium
TCGGCACCGTTGCCTGAATCCCAAACGGTCACGTTGTCGAACTTGATGCCCTTGACGGCTTCGACCTGTGTCTTGACAAGTTCCGGCATCTTCTCGGACATGAGCAGCATGAATGCCTTGGCAGCATCGCCTCCGGCAGCCTGTACCATCTTGTCATAACCGGCGGCCTGCTTGGTCAGGATTTCATAGTAACCCTTGGCTTCGGCCTCCATCTTGGCGAATATGGCATCGGCCTCACCCTTTGCGCTTACACGCAGCTTCTCGGCCTCGGCCTCGGCAGCGACTATGATACGCTCCTTTTCGACCTGCTGGGCCACGAGGATGTTGGCCATCTGGGTTGAACGTTCGCGCTCGGCACGGGCGTTTTCAGCGTCACGCTCGGCAATGTAGGCATCCTGCAGTGCCTTTGCCTGTTGTACCTTTTCGGCCGTTACAGCCAGACGGTTGGCTTCGGCCTCCTTCTCGCGGCGGTAAGCCTCGGAGTTGGCTATCTCGACCTTGGCGTTGTTTTCACCCTGTACAGCTACGGCATTGGCCTGCGAGGTGCGGATACGGGTTTCCTTGACGGCTTCAGCCTTACCTATCTCACCGTTTCTGTCCTGCTCGGCTACGCTGACCTTGGCTTCGTTGATGGCCTTGGCGGCAGCCTCCTTACCCAGAGCCTGTATATAACCCGACTCGTCCTTGATATCGGTCACGTTCACGTTGATGAGGCGCAGACCTATCTTCTTGAGTTCCACCTCCACGTTGCCGGCTATCTTCTCGAGGAAGGTGTCGCGGTCGCTGTTGATTTCCTCGATTGACATTGTAGCGATGACCAGACGCAGCTGACCGAACAGTATGTCGCGGGCAAGTTCCTGGATTTCGTCGGCGCTGAGACCAAGCAGACGCTCGGCGGCGTTGTTCATGCTCTCACGTTCGGTCGAGATACCGACGGTGAAACGGCAGGGCACGTCAACGCGGATGTTCTGCTTTGACAGAGCGTTGGTCAGGTTGGCGTCGATTGAAATAGGTGTAAGACTCAGGTAAGAATAGTCCTGGATTACAGGCCATACGAACTTGCCGCCACCATGAATACACTTGGCCGAACCGCCACCGGTCTTGCCATAAACTACAAGAATCTTGTCCGACGGACAACGACGGTAACGTCTGATGATTGTGGCGAACAGTATGAAAAGCACCACCACACAGATCACTACCAGAAAAGCGAAATTTCCAGACATAATTGTTTGATTTTAATTGATTGTTATTTGTTATAGTATCATTCGACAAGAAGCAGGTCTTCGCCAAGCGCCTCCTTTACAGTGACATACCCCCCCGTGGCGATTTGTTCGGCTTTGTCAGTAACGGCATCGATTTCGTGCACCGAGCCGTTGACACTGACCTGTACGATGCCGCGTCCCTGTCGGGATGCCGGGATACGCAGATACACGTAAGCCCTCCGTCCTAGCGTGTCACTGATTTTGAAACTGCCGTCATGCGAGAGTTTCATGAGCATGCGGAACATCAGCACAAACGCCAGCACGAACATGAATCCTATAGCGAAGGCCACCAGCTGGAGCAGCCAGCCCTTATGGATTTCGTCGTACAGCAGGACGCCTGCCCAGCCATATCCCAACAGGAAATTCACAAGGTTACGGAACGAGAAAACCCCATGAAGGCCGCCGGCATCCATGGAATCGGTCGGAGCGTCCATATCGGCAGGTCCGGCATCGATGTCGGTATCGGTTCCGAGACCTATGAATGTCAGTATGGCCTGGATGAGGAAAATCAGGGTTGCCACACATGCAATTGACCAGAAAAGTTTCTGCAGCGGTTCAAGTGATAAAAAGAATTCTTCCATAATGATTCAGTTTTCGTTCGTTTCAGTTTCCATATTGTCTGATTATGGCATCGCAGTTGCGTATTACCCTGGCACGCATATTAAGCAATACAGCCCCGGCAATGGCCAGTCCGACAATCACTCCGCACAACACATACACCACGACCTGACTGCCGCCGGCATGCCGGAAGACTTCCCAGACAAGCCAGACAAGCCAGACCACGGCAAGCGGGAGTCCGGTATTCAGCCTGTTGGCATATTCTGTGCGAAAATACTTTATTTTTTTGATTACAGGCAGCATGTCCTTGCCCGCCCTGTTGTCTGCCACAAAATATCTGCGGTTAAGCAGCACACGGTAAACGGCGTAAGCCATGTATAGGAATGTAGCGCCGCAGAACCACCATGAAGCGCCGAAAAGCAGATGGTACACAGGCGAGAGCAGCATTGCCGCAATACAGCATACAAGCAGGCCTCTTTCCTGTGACTCGATCACGTCAATCTTGCTGCGGACCGAATCGAGCATAATCCTGTCGTTGATTATCTCCTGACCGTCCAGCTTCTTTTTCAGCACGGCATATTCGGACCTTATCTGCTCCAGTTCAGCCGACATGTTGAAATCATTGTCCATAGCCATATTCCTTCAGGTTCTACATACGTTTGAGCTTTTCCCTTATCCGCACCAGTTTGACCGATACGTTCTTGGGGCTCATGCCTACAATCGCGCCAATCTCGTCATAGCTCATGTTTTCCAGCCAGAGCAGGATAATGCTGCGGTCTATGAAGCCAAGCTTGCCTATGCGTTCGCGCAGCTGACTTATCTGCATCGCGTCGTCATCGGCGCCGTCAGCCGGACCGATATCGACATTCAGCCCCACCCGTTCGCCTTCGCGCGACTTCCGCTTCTCGAAATTGAGGCAGGTGTTCAGGCTGACGCGCCATATCCAGCTGTTAAGGCTGCTCTCTCCACGGAATGACTCGAAGCCGTTCCACATTCTCACAAGTATTTCCTGGAACAGATCGTCAATCTCATCCTTGTCATGAGAAAACATATAGCACACGGTATAGACGGTGCGCTTGTGCTTGTTCACTATCGCCGTGAACTGACGTTCCTTATCGGTCATTGCTTGAATGCTTCACATATATGACAACGGGATCACGGAAAAACTACAGCGGTGCGGAAAAAAGGTTCCACTTTCACAAAAATACTAAATCATCGCCTGAATGCAAGCGTCAGGGGAAAAAATCATTATCTTTGGAGCATGGAATACTCAATGTATGACACCTTGCTCGGGCTGCCTCTTTTTCAGGGCATGACCAAAGCCGATTTCGACAGTCTGCTCATGAAGGTAAAACTGGATTTTGCCCGGTATGAGGACGGAGACACCGTCATTTCAAGTCAGGAGAACTGCACCCGTTTTGCTTTCCTGATAAGCGGAACGATAGAGAGTTCGCGCACAGGCGAAAACGAAGATTTCGAGTTCCGCGAAACCATATGTGCGCCCTGCCTCATCGAGCCCTACTCCATGTTCGGACGCGACAACCGCTACCGGCGCAGTTACCGTACTGTAGGAAAAGCCAATTTCCTTTTCATTGACAAGCAGTACGTCTACACCGAAATAGGCAAGTACAACATCTGTCGGATGAACCTTCTCAACATTCTCAGCGGCAGCATCCAGAAGCTTGACCGCAACATCTGGGACATAAGCGAGATGGCCCTGAGGGAAAGGATCATCTGGTTCATCCGCATGCTGGCCGACCACCACAAGGGCGAGAAGAGGCTTCTCATAAAGATGAACGATATGGCACGCATCATGGATGCGACAAGAATAAACGTATCCAAGGAGCTCAACGCTCTGGAAGACGAAGGTCTGGTGGAGCTGAGCCGCGGAGGGATACACATTCCCCTTCTTGAAAATCTGAAATGACATGAACAAGGAAAAAATGGCCGCATATGACCGCCGTTACGCAAGAATGGCCAACATCTGGGCGGAGAACTCATACTGCACGCGCCTGAAGGTCGGAGCACTCATTGTAAAGGACAGCAAAATAATATCGGACGGATACAACGGCACCCCGACCGGATTCGAGAACATCTGCGAAGACGGCGAGAACAAGTCCAAGCCATACGTCCTGCATGCCGAAGCCAATGCAATAACGAAGCTTGCGCGCTCCACGGACAGCTGCGACGGAGCCACGATGTACGTAACCGCATCGCCATGCATCGAATGTGCAAAGCTCATAATCCAATCGGGAATCAAGCGGGTGGTCTATTGTCAGAAATACAGGCTGACCGATGGAATAGAGCTGCTTGAGCGCGCCGGAATTGAAGTCGAATATCTTGAACTGAAAGCACAGGAATGAAATCGTTCGGAAAAATTCTATTCAGTCTTTTCCTGCTCCTGGCAGGCATACTCATCGGTGGACAGACCATGATTGTCATGGTCAAAAGAGCCGGAGGTTCCATAGCAATCGCACGGTCAGGCGGCACGAACAAGATGAGCGCGCTGATCGATGCCATCAGCACCAAATATGTCGATATTGTCGATGTCGATTCCATCATAGACCTGGCACTGCCTACCATACTTGAGGAACTGGACCCGCATTCCGCATACTACCCGGCCCAGGAGACCCAGGACAGCAATGACGAACTTCACGGAAGCTTTTCAGGCATAGGAATACAGTTCTCGGTCCAGGACGACACCGTACGCGTGAACAGCGTGATACACGGAGGACCATCGGAAAAAGTCGGCCTGCTTGCCGGAGACCGCATCGTGACCATTGACGACTCGGTCTTTGCCGGAAAAGGCATTCCCAGCAGTGAAATCGTCAAACACCTCAAGGGTCCCAAAGGCACATCGGTCAAAGTCGGAATCTCGAGAACCGGCGAGCCCGGGCTCATTGACTTTGAAATAGTACGCGGTGACATTCCCGTCAAGAGTGTCGATGCCGCATACATGATTGACAGCGAGACCGGATACATAATGATCAACAAGTTCGGCGAGAACACCTATTTCGAAATGCTGACCGGGCTTGCCCAGCTGAGCGCCAAAGGCATGAAGAAACTCATAATCGACCTGCGCGGCAATCAGGGCGGCTATCTTGGGGCTGCAATCCAGATGGCAAACGAATTCCTGCCGAAGAATGACCTCATAGTATATACCGAGGGAGTGCACAACCCGCGTTCCAAAACCTTCGCCAACGGATACGGACATTACCGGGACATCCCCATGGCAGTCATGATTGACGAATCGTCGGCATCGGCCGCCGAGATATTCTCGGGAGCCATGCAGGACAACGACCGCGCCACCATTGTAGGCCGCCGTTCCTTCGGCAAGGGCCTCGTACAGGAACCCATTGAGTTCGCCGACGGATCGAGCATCCGCATAACCATAGCCCGCTATTACACCCCATCGGGCCGATGCATACAGAAGCCCTACGGCGAATCGGACGAAGACTACGCCATGGACATAGTCAAACGCTATGAGCGCGGCGAATTCTTCAGCGCCGACAGCATACGCCAGAACGAAGCCGAAGCTTTCCAGACCAAGGGCGGGCGTACCGTATTCGGAGGCGGAGGCATCACACCGGACATCTTTGTTCCAGGTGACACCACAGGATTTTCGCAGTACTATTCGACGGTAGTCCGCAAGAATCTCATAAACCGCTTCTCGTTCAAACTGGTCGATGAAAACCGCCAGGCCGTATCATCGGCCGGTTCAGTCAACGGACTCGTTTCGTGGCTGGATAACAGGAACGTACTTGAGGAATTCTACCGCTATGCACAGCAGAACGGTGTGAGCAGGGATAACAGCCTTTCGGCAGCGGCGAGGAAGCAGATGCGCACTGCAGTCTACAGCAATATCATTTATGACGCCATGGACATGCAGGAATACATTGAGTTCCTGAATCAAGACGACCCGGCCGTCATTGCAGCAGTCAAGGCTTTGAAGGAACAGTGACGGACAGTCAGCGAAGCACTATCGCGGTAATGGTCTGAGCTCCTGCAGCGGCATTCAGCCGGGTCACGAGTTCAGAACGCCGCATCATCAGTTCATTTCTGACTGCTGCCGAACTCACTTTCACATACAGGACCTGATTGAATATTCTGAGTTCCCCTGTGTATTTCGACATGGCCTCGCCTATCACTTCAGGCCAGGCGTTCATGACACGGTGCTCATAAAGGGGTGTCTCGAGTCCCATTGATCTGAGATACTCGAAAATCACGTTCCCCAGACTTTGAGTGTTGCTTTTCTTCATACTACTGCGCCATTCTCGACGGTAAAAGTGCGACATTCGCACCCCAAGCCGCCAAGGATGCTGTCAATATGGTTCCGGTCCACATCGGTAATGAATACCTGTCCGAAAAGATTCCTGTCGGAAACCAGATTCAGAATATTCTCGACCCTTCTTGAATCCAGACGGTCAAAGATGTCGTCCAGAAGCAGCAGCGGCTTCTTTCCGCACATATCCGACAGCAGTCTGTACTGTGCCAGCATCAGCGCCGTCAGGTAAGTCTTGTTCTGCCCCTGCGAACCTTCCCTTCTTACAAGATAGTCTCCAAGCCGCATCTCCAGTTCGTCCTTATGAATACCGCAGAGCGAAAGGCCAGCGGCCCTGTCGCGGCTGCGGCTCTCCTTCAACTGCTCAAGCAGATCCCCGCGCTGGCAATGGGAAACGTAAGAAATGCTGACATGCTCCCCGCGACCTGCAATAGCCGGATACAGCCCGTCGAACAGCGGTGTAATCCTTTCCGCCAGATTCTGCCTGCGGTCAAATATCACCCGACCGTTTTCGGCCATTGTCTGTTCCCACATGAGCAGCATTTCAGGGTCGGGCTCCGTTTCCATCTTCAACAGGGCGTTACGCTGCTGAAGAGCCTTGCCATATGCTATCAGGCGATGCAGATAGTCGCGGTCGTACTGGGATATCACCATATCCATGAACCGGCGGCGGATTTCGCTGCCGCCAAGAATGAGTTCAGTGTCAAGCGGAGTCATCATTACCAGCGGAATGTAGCCGATATGGTCCGAAAAACGCTGATATTCCTTGCGGTCTCTGGTCATCTGCTTGCGGCCCTTTGCGCGTGACATGCACCCCACCAGAGTCCTGCCGCCGTCCGGCATGAGGTATGTTCCCGATAGCTGGAAACAGCCGGCACCGTGCCGGATTGTCATGGCATCGGTCTGTGACAGCGAACTTCTGCAGAACGAAAGACAGTAAATGGCATCCAGAAGATTAGTCTTGCCCATTCCGTTCTGACCGACGAAACAGTTCAGGCCCGATGAAAAATCCATATCGGCCTGAATGACGTTTCTGTAGTCCTGTACGAAGAGGTGTTCGAGTTGCATTGCGGTGTCTCTGAAAGCATTGTGCGAAATTAGTTTTTCTTTTCGCTCCGGCAGTCTTTTTCAAGCCAAATTCTTTCGTGTAATTGAAAAATGTGTATTTTTGCACTCGCAAAAAACAAATCAAATGGCAAAGAAATCCACAAAACCCGCAGCTCAGCAGCAGAACGGTGTTGAAGAGACAGTAAACCGTTGGGAACAGTTCTTTGTGAACAACAAGAAGACCATCTTTACAGTAATGGCAGCAATCATCATCGTCATTGCCGGCGGCATGATACTGAATACAAGCGTTCTGCTTCCACGTGAGAACAGGGCAGCCGAAGCCCTCTTCCCAGGCGAAAACCTTTTCATTCAGGGAGACTATCAGACAGCTCTGGAAGGTGACGGCATCGGATACGAAGGCTTTGAAGCCATTGCAAAGCAGTACGGTTGCACAAAGGCAGGCAGACTGGCCAACCTTTATGCAGGTCTTTCGTACGCCCAGCTTGACAGCGCCGAACTTGCAGTCAAGTTCCTTTCAAAGTTCAAGGGATCGGACATGATGGTAAGCCCCGCAGCACTCGGCACACTTGCAGGCTGTTATGCAGACCTCGGGAACAACGCCAAAGCAGCTGCTACATTTGAAAAAGCCGCAAAGAAGGCAGACAACGGTCTTCTTTCACCGTACCTCTACTTCCAGGCCGCTCTGACCTATGAAGCAATGGGCAATACGGACAAGGCTCTCAAGCTCTACAGAATGATCCAGCTCAAGTACCCCGAATCGCAGGAGGGCATCGAAGCTGAAAAATACATAGCCCGCATAGCGAAGTAAGCAGGCCGGCTATACCGGGGGTGAATTCCAGAGTGGCCAAATGGGGCAGACTGTAAATCTGCTGTCTCTCGACTTCGGTGGTTCGAATCCATCTTCACCCACAAAAAAGCGCTTTCAGATGAAAGCGCTTTTTTGTTTGAAATGTTCTATATTTGCAACCGGTTGAATTTTAAAATCCATAGCACCGACACCTACTGATGAAACGCCTGCTTTTACCACTGGCACTGCTGCTGTGCTGCATCTGCTCCACCATGAAAGCGCAGGACTGGTATTCGAGTCCCCAATCGGCAGCCAGCATGAAGCTGTACGTCAAACAGATATATCAATGCGAGGGACGGGTTTTCGGCGTCGATGAGTTCAGCCCGGAGGCATACCCGCTGCAAGGCGCGAACGTGGTTGTCACCTGTGTCGGCGACACCGCACAGGCAGACGGTTCCTCGGCATGGACAGACGGCTCGTTCTATACCTCCATGCGGATAAGGGACAGACTCAAGGACACGCGTCTGCACATTAAAGTCACCTATCTTGGAATGGAGACGCTCGATACAATCATACAGCCCCAGAAGAGCAAGATTGCAGGCATCGATGCGTATGTCGTGGAATTGGATTCGATATGCCTTCACAGCGAGCCGCTCACCCTGGCCCAGGCCGAGGTCGTGGCCGAGCTCCAGCGCATGTACCAGCATGGCGACACCATAATCTTCAATGCCGGAGCGTATGAGATGCCTACAGGAAGCGTGCTTCTGGATCTGGTAAGACGTCTGCCGGGACTGAAATATGAGGACGGCACCCTGACCTATCTTGGAGAAAGCATTGAGGAGATACGTCTGAACGGCGAGCATTTCTTTGAGCGCGACATGTCAATAGCCCTGAACAACATGCCGAGCGACAAGCTGAAGAGCCTGAAGGTGTATGAGGTTCCCGACGACACACTCAATGTCCACAGCGACAACCATTA
>JAKSIR010000073.1 GCA_024398695.1 Bacteroidaceae bacterium
TTCATGGGCTGGATAGCTCCGCGTTTCGGCCACTTCAGCGTAAGCCGTTCATTCTTCTCATGGCTGTGCTGCAAGAAGCAGTTCAGCATCGATGCACGCGTCAAGGGCAGTGAACGCCATATGATCATGTCAAACGAATACGACAAGGTGTTCCCTATGGACATTTTCCCGGAATATCTGATCAAGGCAATCATTACCGGAAACATCGACAAGATGGAGGCGTACGGCATCTATGAGGTCGCTCCTGAAGATTTCGCCCTCTGCGAGTTTGTAGATTCATCAAAGCTTGAGCTCCAGCGCATTGTACGCGAGGGCTTGAATAACCTCCGCGCCGAAATGGCCTAAAACAGGAAGACTATGAGTTTAAGAAATTATCTTGATAAGATCAGACCGAACTTTGATGAAGGCGGCAAGCTGCATGCCTTCCGTTCGCTTTACGAAGGTTTTGAATCCTTCCTGTATGTTCCGAACACCACCGCAAGGAATGGCGTGAACATTCACGACTCTTTCGATTCAAAGCGCATGATGATCATGGTTGTCATTGCACTTTGCCCTGCCTTGCTGTTCGGCATGTACAATGTAGGTTATCAGAACTACGCTCTTGCCGGCATGCTTGACCAGGCTACATTCTGGAACAAGTTCTGGTTCGGCTTCCTTGCCGTCCTGCCAAGACTCATCGTTTCATACGTTGTAGGTCTTGCAATCGAGTTCACCGTAGCACAGTGGAAACACGAGGAGATTCAGGAAGGTTACCTGGTTTCAGGTTTCATCATCCCTCTTATAGTTCCCGCTACCTGCCCGCTGTGGATTCTTGCCGTAGCAGTTGCGTTTTCGGTGATTTTCGCAAAGGAGATTTTCGGCGGTACAGGCATGAACTTCCTCAATGTCGCCCTGATTACGCGTGCATTCATTTTCTTTGCTTATCCTACAGTCATTTCAGGCGATACGGTATGGGTCGTTGACCACACCATCTGCGGACTTGGCGCAAATATCGATGCCATTTCGGCTGCAACTCCCCTTGGCGCTGCCGCTACCGGTGCTGCAGGCTCATTCTCTGTAATGGACGAGTTCCTTGGCTTCATTCCGGGCTCTGTAGGTGAGACCAGCGTCATTGCAATTGCTCTGGGCGCCCTGTTGCTGCTCTACACCGGAATTGCAAGCTGGAAGACAATGCTGTCAGTATTTGCCGGCGGCATAATCATGGCGCTCGTATTCAACACATGGGGTCCGGAGGGCAACATGGCTGCTGCAATGCCTTGGTATGAACACCTCTGCGTAGGCGGTTTCTGCTTCGGTGCAGTGTTCATGGCTACCGATCCTGTCACATCGGCCCGTACCGAATGCGGCAAGTGGATCTATGGCTTCCTGATTGGCGCCATGGCTATCATTATCCGTGTCATGAACCCCGGTTACCCGGAAGGCATGATGCTGGCTATTCTGCTTATGAACTGCTTCGCTCCTCTGATTGACTACTGCGTAGTTCAGAAGAATGTCAACAGGAGAGCCTCAAGACTTGTAAAGAAATAAGGATTATGGCTACGAAAAAATTCAAATGCAAAGTTTGTGGCTATGTCCACGAAGGAAACGAAGCTCCTGAAAAGTGCCCGTTGTGCGGCGCACCCAAAAGTGAGTTCGAAGAGATTGTAGAAGGCGGTGCAGCCCCTGCAAAGAAGGGCATCGACACCGGCAGCAACGTATATACCATTATATATGCGGCTGTCATGGTCATTGTTGTGGCCTTCCTTCTTGTATTCGTGTCATCGACGCTGAAACCCCGTCAGGATGCCAATGTTGTCAATGATACCAAGAAGCAGATTCTTGCATCACTCAATCTGAGAAATGTGGCTGATGTCAAGGCTGAATACGACAAGTGTGTCAAGGCTGACATGCTCATGCAGGCCGACGGCTCGCTGGTACCGTATGACGGCCAGTTCAATACAAGCTACAATTCGGAATTCGGCAAAGGACAGTACCACGTGTTCCAGGCTCAGGTTGACGGACAGGACAAGTTCATCATCCCTATGGTAGGCCAGGGACTCTGGGGTGCCATCTGGGGTTATGTGGCTCTTGATGCCGACCGCAACACCATTTACGGCATTTATTTCTCGCACGCTTCCGAAACTCCGGGCCTCGGCGCTGAAATAAAGGAGAACATCAAGTTCCAGGAAAGTTTCCAGGGCAAGATGATTGTCAATAACGGTGCTGTTGACCTTGATGTTGTAAAGAGCGGCAAGGCTGACAAGAGTTCTCCGTTTGAGGTTGACGGCGTAACAGGCGCTACAATGACATCGAACGGCGTTGACGCTATGATTGATAAGGTGCTTTCAAGCTACATTCCATTCCTTGCGGCCCAGTGCCCGCTGAATGACGCATGCAGCCAGGAAGCCGAAGTTGAATCAATTGACTGATCTAAGGAATATGGCAAACAAGAATAATGAGGCTTTGAAACAGCCTGTCTGGCTTAACAACCCGGTTGTTGTCCAGATTCTGGGTATCTGCTCGGCTCTTGCCGTGACTTCACAGCTGAAGCCGGCCATTGTAATGGGCCTGTCAGTTACCGTCATCGTTGCTATGTCAAACGTTATCATCTCGCTGCTGCGCAATACCATACCTAACCGTATCCGTATTATCGTACAGCTTGTTGTGGTAGCCGCACTGGTTACGATAGTTAGTGAAATTCTCAAGGCTTTTGCATACGATGTCAGCGTCCAGCTGTCCGTCTATATAGGCCTTATCATTACAAACTGTATTCTGATGGGACGTCTGGAGGCATTCGCCATGCAGAACGGTCCATGGGAATCATTCCTTGACGGAATCGGAAACGGCCTCGGCTATGCTTTCATTCTGATTGTGGTTGCGTTTGTACGTGAACTTTTCGGAAGCGGCAAGCTGTTCGGTTTTCAGGTCGTACCGCAGTGGTGCTATGACCACGGATATCTGAACAACGGCTTCATGATCATGGCCCCCATGGCTCTTATCCTGGTAGGCTGCGTGATCTGGATTCACCGCTCCATAAACAAGGATTTGCAGGAAAAATAATCTCAAAGCGAAAAAGAAACTATGGAACATTTTTTCAGTCTTCTTGTAAGGTCGATATTTGTCGACAACATGATTTTCGCCTTCTTCCTGGGAATGTGCTCATTCCTGGCTGTCAGCAAGAATGTGAAGACCGCTCTGGGACTTGGTGTCGCTGTCATTTTCGTGCAGCTCATCACACTTCCTGTAAACTATCTGCTTCAGACCAAGGTTCTCGGCCCTCTGGGTCTTGAATTCCTGAGTTTCATTCTGTTCATTGCTGTCATTGCAGGTATTGTCCAGCTTGTGGAGATGGTGGTCGAGAAGTTCTCGCCGTCACTTTACGCATCACTTGGCATATTCCTTCCGCTTATTGCCGTCAACTGCGCAATCATGGGCGGAAGCCTGTTCATGCAGCAGCGTATAGGTATGGATCCTGCCGACACCCAGGCCATTGCATGCTTCGGTGACTCTGTCGCCTTTGCACTTGGCTCAGGCATAGGCTGGGCTCTGGCTATTGTCTGCCTGGCAGCCATTCGTGAGAAACTTGAGTATGCTGACGTTCCAAAGCCTCTGAAGGGTGTCGGCATTACCTTTATTACAGTAGGTCTGATGGCTCTGGCTTTCCAGTGCTTCTCCGGCCTTTCAATCTAATCAATAAGGTACGATATGGACAATCTGTATATATCAAGTATCGTAGTATTCCTGGCCGTCATTCTGCTGCTGGTGGTTATTCTGCTGGTGGCAAAGAGATACCTTGTTGCAAGTGGCAAGGTCAAGATTACCATGAACGGCGAAAAGGAACTCGAGGTAAATTCAGGAGCAAGCCTTCTGAGTACACTTGCTGAAAACGGTGTTTATCTGCCATCGGCCTGCGGCGGCAAG
Organism: Bacteroidaceae bacterium; assembly: GCA_024398695.1. Taxonomy (GTDB): domain Bacteria; phylum Bacteroidota; class Bacteroidia; order Bacteroidales; family Bacteroidaceae; genus Colenecus. The sequence continues at coordinate 3,901 of JAKSIR010000073.1, forward strand.
GGCTCATGCGGCCAGTGCAAGTGCCAGGTCGTTGAGGGCGGCGGTGAGATTCTTGATTCTGAAAAGGGCCATTTCACCCGCAAGCAGATCAAGGACAACTGGCGTCTTGGCTGTCAGTGCAAGGTTAAGGGCGACCTTTCAATCAAGGTATCGGACAGCGTACTCGGCGTCAAGGAGTGGGAGTGTGAGGTCATCTCGAACAAGAACGTTGCAACCTTCATCAAGGAGTTCAAGGTAAAGCTGCCTGCCGGCGAGCACATGGACTTCCTTCCGGGTTCATACGCGCAGATCAAGATTCCTGCATACGATATCAACTATGCTGATTTTGACCGTTCGCTTATTGGCGACCTGTATATCCCGGCATGGGAAAAGTTCGGTCTGTTCAATTTGAAGCAGAAGAATACCGAGCCTACCATCCGTGCATATTCAATGGCCAACTATCCTGACGAGGGCGATATCATTACCCTTACGGTACGTATTGCCACGCCTCCTTTCAAGCCGAAAGACCAGGGCCCTGGCTTCATGGATGTTCCCTGCGGTATTGCATCGACCTACATCTTTAATCTGAAGCCGGGTGACAAGGTTATCATGAGCGGCCCTTACGGTGAATTCCACCCGCGTTTCGACTCCAAGAAGGAGATGATTTGGGTTGGTGGCGGTGCCGGTATGGCTCCTCTGCGTGCCCAGATTATGCACATGCTCAAGACTTTGCATACACGTGACCGCGAGATGCACTATTTCTATGGCGCACGTGCCATTGACGAAGTGTTCTTCATGGAAGATTTCCTGGCTCTTGAACAGGAGTATCCCAACTTCCATTTCCATCTGGCCCTCGACCGTCCGGATCCTAAGGCCGATGCAATGGGTGTGAAATATACCGCAGGCTTCATTGCTCCGGTTCTTGGCGATACATATCTCAAGCAGCATGAAAATCCTGAAGATATCGAGTACTACCTGTGCGGACCTCCTATGATGGCCAAGACCGTGCTGGATCTTCTGGATTCACTCGGTGTCGAGCCTAAGGACATCATGTTCGACAACTTCGGAGCCTGATTTCAGACTCTGTACAATAGAGGGGGTGACTGAAAGAGTCATCCCCTTTTTTGTTTTAGAGAGTGTTTTCGGAGGCTATGGCTCCAGAACCGTCGCCGCCCGTGGCGTCGTGAACGGGAGGGGCCCGCGCCGAAGGCGTGGGAGGGATAGCGCCGAAGGCGCGTAGTTCTGGAGCCATAGCCTCCGAAAACATTGAAAAATTTGGAATGGACTTTTTATGTCATTTTGTTAGTGTTTATGCGCCAGTGTCAATCAAAACATTACACATTGAAATGACTTTTGTCAATATTGATGCAAAGTGATAGTAAAATTGCGGTTTTTGCTTGCAAAATACTTTATAATTGTAGAAAATTTATGCATTTTTGTTAGTAAAATATTTGGTTGTCATGAAATAAGGGAGTACCTTTGCGGCACCAAAGAAAAAAAGAATAAAAACCAACTATTTATACAAGCATTATGAAGCATAATTTTTGCGCAGGTCCTGCAGTTCTTCCGCAGGAAGTAATTGAAAAGTCAGCTCAGGCTGTTCACGATTTCGCCGGCACAGGCATTTCAATTCTGTCAATCAGCCACCGTTCAAAGGAATTCCAGCCGGTGGTCGATGAGGCTGTTGCCCTGTTCAGAGAGATTCTCGATATTCCCGAAGGTTATTCAGTTATTTTCCTTGCCGGCGGTGCCAGCATGGAGTTCTGCCGTGTTCCGTTCAACTTCCTGAACAAGAAGGCCGCTTATCTAAATACCGGTGTATGGGCCAAGAAGGCCATGAAGGAAGCCAAGGCTTTCGGTGAGGTTGTTGAAGTGGCTTCATCGGCCGATGCAAACTACACCTTCATTCCGAAGAACTTTGAAATTCCTGCCGATGCAGACTATTTCCACTTTACCACCAACAACACCATTTACGGTACTGAAATCCGCAAGGACCTTGACAGCCCCGTTCCACTCATTTCGGACATGTCATCTGATATCTTCTCACGTCCTATCGATGTAAGCAAGTACAACTGTATCTATGGCGGTGCCCAGAAGAACCTGGCTCCTTCAGGTATGGCTTTTGTGATTGTAAAGAACGATGCTCTTGGCAAGGTCGAGCGTTACATTCCTACAATGCTGAACTATCAGACACACATTGACAACGGTTCAATGTTCAATACTCCTCCTACATTCACCATCTACTCTGCAATGGAGTCACTCCGCTGGCTCAAGGCTCAGGGCGGTGTAAAGGAAATGGCAAAGCGTGCTGAAGCCCGTGCTTCAAAGCTCTATGGCGAAATTGACCGCAACAAGCTGTTTGTCGGTACTGCCAATGCCGAGGACCGTTCATACATGAACATCTGCTGGGTTATGGCTCCCGAATATGCAGAACTTGAGGCTGACTTCATGAAGTTTGCACAGGGCAAGGGTATGGTAGGCATCAAGGGACACCGTTCAGTCGGCGGTTTCCGCGCTTCTTGCTACAACGCTCTGCCGATGGAAAGCGTTGATGCCCTGATTGCCTGCATGAAGGAATTTGAAGCACAGCATTGATTTACAAACCTTATCAATCAGAAAGATATGAAAGTACTTGTAGCAACGTCAAAGCCATTTGCAAAGGTTGCAGTTGACGGAATAAGAAAGGAAATTGAAGCTGCCGGTTTCGAACTGGCTCTGCTTGAGAAATATACGGAGAAGTCAGCATTGCTTGATGCTGTAAAGGATGCCGATGCGATTATCATTCGCAGCGATATTGTCGATGCCGAGGTCTTTGATGCCGCAAAGCAGCTCAAAATAGTTGTCCGTGCCGGTGCAGGCTACGACAACGTTGACCTGGCAAGCGCAACCGCCCATGGCGTATGCGTAATGAACACTCCGGGCCAGAATGCTAACGCTGTTGCCGAACTGGTTGCAGGACTTATGGTTTATGCTGTCCGCAATTTCTACAACGGTACATCGGGTATCGAACTCATGGGCAAGAAACTCGGCATTCATGCCTTCGGTAATGTAGGCCGCAACGTAGCACGCATAGCCAAGGGCTTCGGCATGGATGTCTATGCTTTCGATGCATACTGCCCCAAGGAGGTTATTGAGGCTGCTGGCGTGCATGCATGCGCATCGGTCGAGGAAATGTACAAGACCTGCCAGTTCATTTCACTGCACCTGCCTGCTACCGATGAGACAAAGAACTCTATCGGCAGAAACCTTGTCGGTCTTATGCCGAAGGGCGCTGTTCTGGTCAACTCGGCCCGTAAGGAGATTATCAACGAAGAGGAACTTATTACTCTCATGCAGGAGCGCGATGACCTGAAGTTCGTTTCAGACATTGCTCCGGTCGCTGCCGACAAGTTCCAGCAGTTGTTCGCTGACCGTTACTTTGCAACTCCCAAGAAGATGGGTGCGCAGACAGCCGAGGCCAACATCAATGCCGGTATCGCTGCCGCAAAGCAGATTGTCGGTTTCATCAAGGACGGTTGCACAAAGTTCATGGTGAACAAATAACTTAAATTCAAACAATATGCGGCTCCGCTTCAACCTGTAAAAAGTGCTGTGGCGGAGTCTGCTTTTAATAAAGTATTATGGCAATTGTAAAACCTTTCCAGGGCATACGCCCTCCGAAGAACCTTGTAGAAAAGGTTCAGAGCCGTCCATACGACGTTTTGAATTCAGAAGAGGCAAAAGCTGAAGCTGCAGGCAATGAAATGTCGCTTTATCACATTGTCAAGCCTGAAATTGACTTCGAACCCATTGCAGAGGAGACTGATCCGCGTGTATATGCCAAGGCTGCCGAGAACTTTGCCAAGTTCCAGAAAAACGGCTGGCTGGTTCGCGACGACAAGGAGCAGTATTACATCTATGCACAGACCATGAACGGCAAGACCCAGTATGGACTGGTTGTATGTGCGTATGTCGAGGATTATCTGAAAGGCAATATCAAGAAGCACGAACTTACCCGTGCTGACAAGGAGGAAGACCGCATGAAGCACGTCCGTGTGAACAACGCCAATATCGAGCCGGTTTTCTTTGCATACCCCGATGATGCCGTTCTGGACGAACTCGTTGCCAAATACACTGCATCGGCTCCGGAATATGACTATGTGGCTCCCGGTGACGGATTCCGCCATCAGCTCTGGATCATTGACCGTGACCAGGATATTGCTACCGTTACTGAGCGTTTTGCAATGATTCCATCGCTGTATATTGCCGACGGTCATCACCGTTCGGCTGCCGCTGCACTGGTAGGTGCTGAAAAGGCAAAGCAGAACCCGGCCCATAAGGGAGACGAAGAGTACAATTACTTCATGGCAGTGTGTTTCCCGGCTTCGCAGCTTACAATCATTGACTACAACCGTGTTGTCAAGGATCTGAACGGTATGACAAGCCAGGAGTTCCTGAAGGCTCTGGAGAAGAACTTCATTGTTGAGAAGCAGGGCAGGGATATATTCAAGCCTGCTGCACTGCACACTTTCTCGCTGTATCTTGACGGCGAATGGTACAAGCTGACGGCAAAGGCCGGAACATTTGACGATTCCGACCCTATAGGCGTTCTTGATGTGACCATTTCATCGAACCTTATTCTTGACCAGCTTCTCGGCATCAAGGACTTGCGCCGCGACAAGCGCATTGACTTTGTCGGCGGCATACGCGGTCTTGGCGAACTGAAGAAGCGCGTTGACAGCGGCGAGATGAGGATGGCTCTTGCCCTTTATCCTGTTTCCATGAAACAGCTCATGGACATTGCCGACACGGGCAACATTATGCCTCCAAAGACCACATGGTTCGAGCCCAAGCTCCGTTCAGGTCTGGTTATCCATTCACTGGACTGATTGGGCATAAACTGATTCAGAAAGCTGGCCTGTATGGTCAGCTTTTTTTTATCTTTGCAGTATAACTGCATTTTACCGTAATTGAAATGGGAGTGCCTTGTCCCGAGACATACGAATATGTAGCTGCGGCTGCCCGGCCTAAATGTCAAGCCATTCGTATTCGCC
>JAKSIR010000074.1 GCA_024398695.1 Bacteroidaceae bacterium
GCGTCGAGGAAGGAGCTTCGCGCCAGCGAAGGTCAATCCGACCAGCGCGTAAAGAAACGGGTGAATTCCAGAGTGGCCAAATGGGGCAGACTGTAAATCTGCTGTCTCTCGACTTCGGTGGTTCGAATCCATCTTCACCCACAAACAGGCAGGTAGACGAAACCGGGAAACCGGGATCTGCGGTTCTTCCAGGAACCACCTTATATAATAGGGCAGGCCGGAAGAGCTTCTTCGTGACAACATACCATGCGGCAATAACTCAATTGGTAGAGCGCAACCCCTCCAAGGTTGAAGTTGCGAGTTCGAGTCTCGTTTGCCGCTCAAGATGATTGTCGCTGTTATAGCTCAGCTGGTAGAGCGCATCCTTGGTAAGGATGAGGTCCCGAGTTCAAATCTCGGTAACAGCTCGAATTTATGTTGGAAAAGAGGATAGGAGGAGACCGCCCATACGGTAGCCTTTTTGCAGTTGACATCAAGTTCAATCAATAAATAGCTTTAATTATGGCAAAAGAGACATTTGTGCGCACAAAACCGCACGTAAACATTGGAACAATCGGTCACGTTGACCACGGTAAGACAACTCTGACAGCAGCTATCACCAAGGTGCTTTCAGAAAAGATTGAGGGTAACTCAGACAAGATCAAGTCATTCGACCAGATTGACAATGCTCCTGAAGAGAAGGAGCGTGGTATTACCATCAACACTGCTCACGTTGAGTACGAGACAGCAAACCGTCACTACGCTCACGTTGACTGCCCGGGTCACGCCGACTATGTAAAGAACATGGTTACCGGTGCTGCTCAGATGGACGGTGCTATCGTTGTAGTTGCCGCTACTGACGGTCCTATGCCTCAGACCCGTGAGCACATCCTGCTCGCCCGTCAGGTAAACGTTCCTCGTCTGGTCATTTTCCTGAACAAGTGCGATTCACCGGATGTTGACGCTGAAATGATTGACCTCGTTGAAATGGAAATGCGCGAACTTCTCGACGCATACGAATTCGACGGTGACAATACTCCTATCATCCGTGGTTCTGCTCTTGGTGCTCTGAACGGTGTTCCTGAATGGGAAGACAAGGTTATGGAGCTCATGGCTGCCGTTGACGAATGGATTCCGCTGCCTCCGCGTGCAGTTGACCAGCCTTTCTTGATGCCTGTTGAGGACGTCTTCTCAATTACCGGTCGTGGTACTGTTGCTACCGGTCGTATTGAGACTGGTGTCGTCAAGGTAGGTGACAAGGTTGAAATCCTCGGCCTCGGTGAAGAGAAGGAAACTACCGTTACCGGTGTTGAAATGTTCCGCAAGCTCCTCGAGCAGGGTGAAGCAGGTGATAACGTAGGTCTGCTGCTCCGTGGTATTGAAAAGTCAGAAATCAAGCGCGGTATGGTTCTCTGCCATCCGGGTCAGATCAAGCCTCACACCACATTCGTAGCTTCTATCTACGTACTGACACAGAAGGAAGGTGGTCGTCACACTTCATTCCGTAACAAGTACCGTCCTCAGTTCTACATCCGTACAATGGACTGCACCGGTGAAATCACTCTGCCGGAAGGAACTGAAATGGTAATGCCTGGTGATAACGTTGAAATCACCGTTACTCTGATTTACCCTGTTGCCATCAACGTAGGTCTGCGTTTCGCTATCCGCGAAGGTGGTCGTACAGTAGGTTCAGGTCAGATAACCAAGATCCTCGACTAATAGACAATTGAACCTGTCCCGAACCGGGACGGGTTCTTTTAGGGGTGTAGTTCAATGGCAGAACAGCGGTCTCCAAAACCGTCAATGTGGGTTCGATTCCTGCCACCCCTGCCAAGAAAATAACAGTTATGTTCAAGAATTTCATTTCAAACTGTAAGGAATCTTACAATGAGCTTGTCCATAAGACAACATGGCCCACTGGCAAAGAACTGGCCAGCAGTGCAGTCATCGTTTTAGTAGCTTCCCTGATGATTGCCGTTGTAGTCTTCCTCATGGATAAGTGCTTCCAGGAGATAATGCAATTTATCTATCCTAATTGATTTGAGAAATGGCTGAGTTGGTGAAAAAATGGTATGTTCTGAAGGCCATCAGCGGCAAGGAACTCAAGGTAAAGGAATATCTTGAGGCCGATGCCCGTAACAATGGCATCGAGGAACTCATTTCACAGGTGCTGATTCCTACTGAAAAAGTGGTCTCCGTAAAGAACGGCAAACGTGTCGTCAAGGAGCGCAGTTATCTTCCGGGATATGTCCTGGTTGAAGCTGTATTGGACGGTGAAATCAAGCAGAGACTTAGAAATTGCCCGAACGTTTTGGGATTTCTTGGAGGCATGGACAATCCGACGCCTCTGCGTCCTGCCGAAGTAAGCAGGATACTGGGTTCAGCGACTGAACTCGAAGAGACGCAGGAAGAAGTTCTCGTACCATTTACCGTAGGCGAAACGGTAAAGGTCACCTTCGGACCGTTCTCAGGCTTCAATGGTGTCATTGAAGAGGTTGACGACGCGAAGAAGAAGCTCAAGGTCATGGTCAAGATCTTTGGTCGTAAAACACCTATCGATCTTGGTTTTATGCAAGTGGAGAAAATGTAGGCCGACTGTTACCGGGTCTGCATTCTCCGTATAGTGTTTACATATAATTTTTTGGTAAAATGGCTAAAGAAGTTGCTGGAATAATCAAATTACAGATTAAAGGAGGCGCTGCAAATCCATCACCTCCCGTTGGTCCCGCTCTCGGTTCCAAGGGTTTGAACATAATGGACTTTTGCAAACAGTTCAACGCCAGAACCCAGGACAAATCAGGTAAGACACTGCCGGTGATTATCACTTACTACAGTGACAAATCATTTGACTTCGTCATCAAGACACCTCCTGTAGCCATCCAGTTGCTTGAAGCTACCAAGCAGAAGTCAGGTTCAGCAGAACCTAACCGCAAGAAGGTTGCTTCAGTGACCAAGGAGCAGGTTACAGCGATTGCCCAGGACAAAATGCCCGACCTTAACTGCTTTACACTGGAATCGGCTATCTCAATGGTAGCAGGTACAGCCCGTAGCATGGGTATCACAGTAAAGGATTGAGACCAGGCATTAACTGACTAAAGATTTAAGAAATGGGTAAACTGACAAAAAACCAAAAGGCTGTCGCTTCAAAGATTGAAGCCGGCAAGGCATATACCCTCAAGGAAGCAGCTGAGCTGGTCAAGGAAATCACCACCACAAAGTTCGATGCATCGGTTGACATCGATGTCCGTCTTGGTGTTGATCCCCGTAAGGCCAATCAGATGGTTCGTGGCGTCGTATCACTTCCTCACGGAACCGGTAAGGTTACAAGAGTGCTTGCTCTCTGCACACCTGATCAGGAAGCCGCTGCAAAGGAAGCTGGTGCTGACTACGTAGGTTTCGAAGAATACATCGAGAAGATCAAGGGTGGCTGGACTGACATTGACGTCATCATCACCATGCCTGCCCTCATGGGCAAGCTCGGTCCTCTTGGCCGTGTTCTGGGTCCTCGTGGACTTATGCCTAATCCTAAGAGCGGTACAGTAACAATGGACGTTGCCAAAGCTGTCAAGGAAGTCAAGCAGGGTAAGATTGACTTCAAGGTTGACAAGGCTGGTATTGTTCACACTTCTATCGGCAAGATCTCTTTCTCGGCCGATGCAATCAGAGAGAACGCTAAGGAATTCATTGATACAATCATCAAACTGAAACCTTCAGCAGCTAAGGGTACATACATCAAGAGTCTTTATCTTTCAAGTACAATGAGTCGCGGTATCAAGATTGACACCAAGGCCTTGGAGGAATAATCTGAAAACAAGCAATTATGAAGAAAGAAGATAAAGCACTCGTAATCGAGTCCCTGAAGCAGACTATTCAGAGCTATGGAGCATTCTACCTGGTAGACGTTACCGGTTTGGATTCAGTCGCAACCAGCGAACTGCGTCGCAAATGCTTCAAGAATGAAATCAAGATGGTTCTTGTCAAGAACACTCTTCTTGAGAAGGCACTGGACCAGCTCGAGGCTGACTATTCACCTCTGTACGGTTCACTTAAGGGCACCACTGCAATGTTGCTTGCCAATGTTGCCAATGCTCCGGCCAAGCTCCTGAAGGACGTAACTGACAAGAAGACCGGTATCCCGGGCCTTAAGGCAGCCTATGCAGAGGAAAGCTTCTATATCGGAGCAAACAACCTCGAGGCTCTGGTCAACATCAAGAGCAAGAAGGAACTTATTGCCGACGTCATTGCACTTCTGCAGTCACCGGCCAAGAATGTCATTTCTGCTCTGTCATCTGGTGCAAACACCATCCACGGAGTTCTCAAGACTCTTGGAGAAAGAGAGAATTAATTTTTCATCAAAAAGTAACAAACCAATTAAATTTATACAACAATGGCTGATTTGAAAGCACTTGCAGAAGAACTGGTTAACCTTACAGTTAAGGAGGTCAACGAACTCGCAAACATCCTGAAGGATGAATATGGAATTGAACCCGCTGCCGCTGCTGTCGCAGTTGCTGCTGCTGGTCCTGCTGCCGCTGCCGAAGCTGCAGAGGAAAAGGATTCTTTCGACGTAGTCCTGAAGGGCTTCGGCGCTAACAAGCTTGCTGTCGTAAAGGCAGTTAAGGAAGCTTGCGGTCTTGGTCTGAAGGAAGCTAAGGATGCAGTTGATGCATGCCCGAGCGTTATCAAGGAAGGTGTTGCCAAGGCTGATGCAGAGTCACTGAAGAAGGCTCTGGAAGAGGCTGGCGCTGAAGTTGAACTTAAGTAATTTCACAGGCCTGCACTTGCAGGTTTCAAACGGTTAAGCAATCCCGACGACAGTCCGTCCAGGGCTGTCCAGGGTGCTTAGCCTTTTTGTGCGTATAAGAATAAAGTTCCCCAATTATCCTTCCATATATGTCTTCAAATACTGATAATCAGAGAATTAACTTCGCTTCTGTCAGGAACCCGATGCCGTGTCCTGATTTTCTGGAGATACAGTTGAAGTCCTTCAAGGATTTTCTGCAACTGGACACTCCACCGGAGAAACGCAAGAAAGAGGGCCTCTATAAGGTCTTCTCGGAGAATTTTCCAATAGCCGACACCCGCAATAACTTTGTCCTGGAATTCCTGGACTATTATATCGACCCGCCACGCTACTCAATTGAAGAGTGCCTGGAACTCGGTCAGACCTATAGCGTACCTTTGAAGGCAAAACTGAAGCTTTACTGTACCGATCCCGATCATGAGGACTTCGATACGGTAATCCAGGATGTCTATCTTGGCCCCATCCCTTACATGACGGAGCAGGGTACTTTCGTAATCAACGGTGCCGAGCGTGTTGTCGTATCACAGCTTCACCGCTCACCTGGCGTGTTCTTCGGACAGAGCATACATTCAAACGGTACACCTCTGTATTCAGCACGCATAATCCCGTTCAAAGGCTCATGGATTGAATTCGCCACTGACATCAACAATGTCATGTACGCATACATCGACCGCAAGAAGAAACTTCCGGTCACCACTCTGCTGCGTGCAATCGGTTTTGAGACCGATAAGGACATTGTAGACATCTTCGGATTGGCTGAAGAGGTTGAAGTGACTGAAGCAAACCTCAAGAAGTGCATAGGCCGCAAGCTCGCTGCCCGTGTCCTCAGAACAAGGATTGAAGACTTCGTGGATTCCGATACCGGTGAAGTCGTGTCAATCGAGCGTCATGAGGTCGTTGTGGACCGTGAGGCCGAACTTACTGAAGACAATGTTGCAGACATCCTTGATTCAGGTCTGCAGAAGATACTTCTCCACAAGGAGGTGGAAGGACAGTCAGATTATTCGATTATCTTCAATACGCTTCAGAAGGACCCCTGCAATTCAGAGAAAGAGGCCGTTCTGTACATCTACCGCCAGCTTCGCAATGCCGATCCGGCAGATGATTCAAGCGCACGCGAAGTGATCAACAATCTGTTCTTCTCGGAGAAACGTTATGATTTGGGCGAAGTAGGACGTTACCGTCTGAACCGCAAGCTCGGTCTCACCACGGACATGAGCATCGGCGTTCTCACCAAGGAGGATATCATTGAAATCATCAAGTACCTTATAGAACTGGTCAACTCACACGCAGTTGTCGATGATATCGACCATCTGTCAAACCGTCGCGTACGCACCGTCGGCGAGCAGTTGTCCAACCAGTTCGCCATAGGTCTGGCACGTATGGCACGCACCATCCGCGAGCGTATGAACGTACGTGACAACGAGGTGTTCACACCGACAGACCTTATCAATGCGAAGACTGTCAGCGCAGTCATCAATTCGTTCTTCGGAACCAACGCGCTGTCACAGTTCATGGATCAGACCAACCCTCTGGCCGAAATCACACACAAGCGCCGTATGAGTGCACTCGGCCCTGGCGGTCTGTCACGTGACCGTGCAGGATTCGAGGTTCGAGACGTACACTACACACACTACGGCCGTCTGTGTCCTATTGAAACTCCTGAAGGACCGAACATCGGTCTTATCTCTTCTCTCTGTCTGTATGCGAAGATCAACGACCTTGGTTTCATCGAGACTCCGTACAGAAAGGTAAAGGACAGCCACGTTGATTTGGACAACAGTCACGTAACCTATCTTACCGCCGAAGAGGAGGAGAACAGAATCATAGGTCAGGGCAACGCTCCGTATGACGAGAACGGCAAGTTCGTTCGTACCCGTGTAAAGGCGCGCCGTGACGCTGACTTCCCTGTCGTCGCTCCTGAAGAGGTAGAACTTATGGACGTATCGCCGCAGCAGATTGCTTCAATCGCTGCCGCACTCATACCGTTCCTTGAGCATGATGATGCCAACCGTGCGCTGATGGGTTCTAACATGATGCGTCAGGCTGTTCCTTTGATGCGTACCGAGGCTCCTATTGTGGGTACCGGCATTGAAAAGCAGCTTGCCGAAGATTCACGTACCCAGATTACCGCCGAAGGTGCAGGTGAGGTGACATACGTTGATGCTGCAGTCATCCGCATCAAGTACGACCGTACCGAAGACGAGGAATTCGTAAGCTTCGAACCGGCTGAAAAGGAATACAGACTGCCCAAGTTCCGCCGCACCAACCAGAACATGACCGTTGACCTTCGTCCTACCTGTGTCAAGGGACAGCGTGTCAAGGCAGGCGATATTCTGACTGAAGGTTATTCGACACAGAACGGTGAACTTGCACTCGGCAAGAACCTTCTGGTTGCATACATGCCTTGGAAGGGTTACAATTACGAGGATGCCATCGTTCTGAACGAGCGTGTCGTCCGCGAGGATATCCTGACATCTGTACATGTCGAGGAGTTCGCTCTTGAAGTCCGCGAGACAAAGCGCGGTATGGAGGAACTTACCAACGATATTCCGAATGTCAGTGAAGACGCCACCAAGGATCTTGATGAAAACGGTATTGTCCGCATCGGTGCATACATCCAGCCGGGTGATATCCTGATAGGTAAGATTACTCCTAAGGGTGAAAGCGATCCTTCACCTGAAGAGAAGCTGCTTCGCGCCATTTTCGGCGACAAGGCCGGCGACGTCAAGGATGCATCGCTTAAGGCTTCACCTTCGCTGAAGGGTGTCGTCATTGACAAGAAACTGTTCTCACGTGCCATCAAGACACGTTCTTCAAAGATGGCCGACAAGGCAAGGCTGCCTATGATCGATGCCGAATTTGAAGATAAGGTCGCACAGCTGAAGGGCGTTCTTGTCAAGAAGCTCATGACTCTGACGGAAAAGAAGACTTCGCAGGGCGTATTTGACCTGTTCGGTACTGAAATCATCGCTAAGGGCCAGCGCTTTACCAAGGCTCTGCTCGAACAGCTTGACTATTCGTCAATCCAGTCCGACTCATGGACCAATGATGAGCGCATCAACGGCATGATCTCAAAGCTGATAGTAAACTTCATGCGCAAGTACAAGGAATTCGATGCCGAGAACAAGCGCAAGAAGTATGCCATTACAATAGGTGACGAACTGCCCAACGGCATTATCCAGATGGCCAAGGTTTACGTTGCCAAGAAGCGTAAGATCGGTGTAGGTGACAAGATGGCCGGACGTCACGGTAACAAGGGTATCGTTTCCCGCGTTGTGAAGCAGGAAGACATGCCGTTCCTGGCTGACGGTACTCCGGTCGATATAGTACTGAACCCGCTGGGTGTGCCTTCACGTATGAACATCGGTCAGATATTTGAAACCGTTCTCGGACATGCCGGCCGTGAGCTTGGCGTCAAGTTCGCAACTCCTATCTTTGACGGTGCTTCAATGGATGACCTGACGGAATGGACCAGCAAGGCCGGTCTGCCGCAGTTCGGCAAGACACAGCTTTATGATGGCGGTACAGGTGAACCTTTTGACCAGTGCGCTACCGTAGGTGTCACCTACATGCTGAAACTGGGTCATATGGTTGAAGACAAGATGCACGCCCGTTCAATAGGCCCGTACTCACTTATCACACAGCAGCCGCTTGGTGGTAAGGCCCAGTTCGGTGGACAGCGTTTCGGTGAAATGGAAGTCTGGGCCATCGAGGCATTCGGTGCTTCACATGTGCTACAGGAAATCCTGACCATAAAGAGTGATGATGTTACAGGCCGTTCAAAGGCTTATGAGGCTATTGTAAAAGGTGATCCGATGCCAACACCTGGCATCCCCGAATCTCTCAACGTGCTGCTGCACGAACTGCGCGGTTTGGGCTTGAGTATCAATCTTGAATAATAACCGTAAAATACATTAAGCTATGCCGTTCAAAAAAGATACAAA
>JAKSIR010000075.1 GCA_024398695.1 Bacteroidaceae bacterium
CCCGAAGGGGGACCGTATTATGTATGCGTAAGCGGCTGCGGGCGGTCATATCCGTTTTATGTGGGTGGAAAGGCATCGGCCGAACTCTCGTACGTGAGTTTCCGCTCGCTTTTGAACCAGCGTTGCGGCATTCAGCAGGAACCGCCCTATTTTGAACACCCCTACAGGACAAAACGTTGCCACGAGACAATCTACAAGACATATTACCGCATCAATGAGGCCTCGCTTCCTGTCAAGGGTACGGAACCCACCATGCAGGCATGGGGCGGCTATCACGATGCCGGCGATGCGGACCGCCGTACCTACCACATGGATGTACCGTCAACCCTGCTCACAACCTTCGAGGCGTTCCCGGAGCTGTTCACCGACCGTCAGTTCAATATGCCCGATATTTTTGACAGCGAGTGGAACATACTTGGAAGCGGCAACGGAATTCCCGACATTCTTGACGAGGCCGAGTGGGGTACCATGTTCTGGAAATATTTCCAGGAGGACGACGGCCAGATTCCATGGGGCACCGAGACCCAGGGTTATTCGCCTTTTACAAGCTATGACTTTGAGGACCATCTGTTTGGCAGTGAGGTGCTTGACGCACGCACATCGTCATGGGCTGCGGGTCTGTTCTACCATTTTGCACGCATAATCAGACCTTTTGACGAGGCGAAATCCAATGAGTATGCATCAAGGGCCGAGCTGGCCCATGCCGCAGCCGAAAAGGCTCTGTCCGGGCGCGACGGAATCCAGCCGAACTTCCAGATGTACTACAATGTCGAGAAGTACCTGACGACAGGCAATGAGCAGTGCCATGCGTACATTAAGGAGCATGCTGCCGATGCACAGGCCATGCTGGCCACATACAACCAGGGCTCCGAGATATTTGCCGGACGCGGCTGGCTGGCTTCGTACTTCATGTCGTACGTGCTGGCTCCGGCCGACAAGACCGATGCCGCCACGGTTGCCGTTTTCCGCGGTGTGCTGGAGCAGGTGGCTGAAAAGCAGATTGCCGCATTTGAAGAGAACGCATATCCGAACGGTGCGCCAATGAATGTGAACTGGTGGGGGAGCAATGTTGCCCAGGGGCAGTATTCCTACCCGTTGCTCATGATGTGGAAGCTTACCGGAAAACAGGAGTACATTGATGTGGTAAGCCAGATGATGGACTATGCCCTGGGGCTTAACCCGCTGGGCAAATGCTACCTGACCGGTATGGGCGTGAACCGTGTACACTGGCCTCATGACCGCGAATCGGCCTATACCATAGAGCAGGGTTGGGGACCCCGCCCGGGCATACTGGTGTTCGGAGCCGGCAACTATGTGCGTGACTATCCCAGCTATCCGGTCATCCGTCGCGGCGAAACTGCCCGCGAACGCGCCTACATTGATGTACTTGACAACTATCAGAACAACGAATACACCATTTACCAGAGTCTGTGCTTTCCGTCGGTGGTCTATCCGGTACTTTCGGGCGGCAAGGTGGCACAGCCAAAATCAAACTAACCGATATGAGCAGCCTGTCAACAAGAATCCGGAACCTGATTGGCGGAATCAAGGACGGCGTCAGCCGTTTTCCCATTACCGTGTTGTTCGCTCTTGCGCTTACAGCAGTGAGCATTGTGCTTAACCATGTGCCAGACGGCGCAGTGGGCCATAGGACCCAGTTCTTCATGTACTGGTATCCGACAACTGCAATGGCCCTTTCGCTAGGGCTTTCACTCCTCAACGAGAAACACCGGTGCCGTATTGCAATGGTTGCGGCGCATGTTGCCTGGGCGGTCATCTGGATTGTAATGAGCCGATATGCCGATGTCATGTACAGGCAGCCGTATGTGCTGATATTTGCCGCACTGGTCACATTGGCATTCGTTTCTGTATTTCTGCTGCCGTTCGTGGCCGGTTACGATGATGCGGCAATGCGTAATTTCTCCATGACGGTATTGTGTGCCGCCGCTGTGGCGCTGTTCGTGTCGGCGGTTCTATGGGGCGGCATGTCTCTGCTCCTGCTTTCGTTTGAACATCTGTTCGGCCTGGATGTGAATCAGGATGTCTATGAGGACCTTGCATATTTCAGTTTCTTTATGGTGGCCCCGATGCTCGTGCTGCAGGGGGTGCCGTCGGACCATGGCAGACACAGCGTGGCATCGGCCGTCATGCCGGGTTTCCTGCCTGGCGCAGTCAGGTACCTGTTCATTCCGCTTGTATCGCTTTACTTCATAACCCTGTACTGCTATGCGGTAAAGATTATCGTGAACTGGACTCTGCCGGACGGATGGGTGTCGTATCTGGTATCGGCATCAATGCTGCTGGTCGTACTGCTGCAGCTGGCGGTCAGGCCTTACAGACACGGGCAGACCTTTGGCGGTTTTGCAGTGCGTCTGGTATGCGGATGGATGCCAAGGCTCATGCTGCCGCTGCTGGTCCTGATGAGCGTGGGCATTGTCCGCCGTTTGTCGGACTACGGAATTACGGTGAGCCGTGCGTATCTTATTGCGTTCAACCTATGGTGCTACGTGGCGTGCCTTATTCTCTGGTTCAAGAATGATGACCATGTCATGTGGCTGGCCGTGACGCCAGTCATACTGTTCATCCTTCTGTCCGTCTTTCCGGTCAATGTGTCATCGGTTGTCCGTGACAGCATGCTGCGCAAGGTGCGCTGTACGCTGGCCGATTCCGGCTGGAACGGAAGTGTGATGGACGATGACACCTACAGTGCCTGGCTTGCCGGCCTGGAGCGTAATGACGCGTTCAGGGTTGACAGCCGGCTTGATTACCTTAAGGACAAGTATCCTTTTGACTGTATCGGCGACATTGTGACCCGCGACATTCTGACCGGAAGGGCGCAGAACGAAGAGGAAGCTGAGCGTACATATATGTCAAGCTTCCGTCAGGTGCTGGAGTGGATGGAGATTCCGGTTCCGGAAGGCATGTCAATGAGCATGATGTACGAATACCGCTCGAATGTCGGCGACATTCAGGTCACCGAGGACTCCGTCACGGCCTCGTTCCCGCTGAACGGTGAATCGGCCTTTGAGGTATGTATTCCCATGGCCGATCTGAGAGCCCTGGCCGATGATTACAGCATGGACGTCCTTTCCCGTAAGAACTACAGGCTCAGGTACAATGGGACGCTGTCGGACGGTCGCCGGTGCGTCTTCTATCTCAATCATTTCACCCTGCGTCTGGAGAAGGGGTACGAATCGATGGACGTGAGCGGCCTGCTCTTCTATTGAACCGGCCGTCCTTTCCGCCTTCGTGGTATAGTCTGATTACAGTTTTATTGACATTATAGTAATGTCGTCATTCTGAGTATTGTCCTTTACAAACTCTTTTATTGACAGAAGCAGATTGTCAAGGAACTGTGCCGAGCTTTCGGTGGCGTCCTCGTTTCTGGCGAACTCCTCAAGACGCTGCTCGCCATACAAATTCTTGATACGGTTTTCGGCTTCGGTCACTCCGTCTGTGTAAATGAGCAGGCGGGAACCTCTTTCCAACGTAATGGATTCGCCCTGATACGGGAAATCCTCAAACAGACCTGCTGCCAGATTGGGTTTTGCATGAAGGTATGAGGGCTTGCCGTCAGGCGATAATACCAGAATCGGATTATGGCCTGCGTTGCAGTAATTGAGCTCCAGCGTGTCCAAGTTGAGGCAGCCTACAAACATGGTTACGAACATTCCGCTGTCGTTGCCGTCACAGAATGAGTTGTTGATTCTGGCTACAACGCCCTCGACGGGAAGGCCAAGACCTGCTATGAAGCGGAAGGCGCTTCGGGTGATAGCCATATACAGGGCGGCTGGAACACCCTTGCCGGAAACGTCGCCCACAACAAAATAGACCGTTCTGTCCTTGACAAAGAAATCATACAGGTCGCCTCCCACTTCCTTGGCCGGGTGCAGCTGGGCGTACAGGTCAAGACCTTCAAAATGCGGATAGTCCTTGGGCAGCATCTGCATCTGGATGGCGCTTGCCACGTTGAGCTCGCTCTCATACCGTTCATTGGATGCTGTGGTGCTGCGCAGCTCTTCGATGTACTCGTTGATGGAACGTTCCATGTAAACCAGCGAATCGTGCAGACGGTGCAGTTCGTCTTCGCTGTTCACTTCGGGTATTCTTGCCTTGAAATTACCCTGCGAAATGTTCAGGGCTGAATATGCAAACTCCGTAATGGGTTGTGCATGGCGGCTTATTATACGCCTGTTGGTCAGATACAGCAGCAGCAGACCGAGTAAGGCAACCAGAAACGAGATATTGTTCATCCTGGTCGCTTTGGAGAAGACATCTTTGTACGAGCATACCAGAGCAGCGGTCCAGCCGTTGGACAGAGGACCATAGATGAAGAATCCCTTGAACTCAGGTCTGTTGATTTTCATGACGCCTGTATCGCCGGACATCATTTTCCTGATTTTCTCTATTGCATCGGCGTCGCCGGCTTTCAGGCTCTCGGTGAACACTGTCTCACTGAGTATCTTGCTTTTGTCTATGTGCGAAATGTACGAGCCGTTTCTTCCTGCCAGCATTGTATACGAATTCTCGTAAGGCTTTATTGACTGGATCTTGTCGGTCAGCCACTGGAGGTCAATGTCGGCCTTGATGACACCCATGAAACTGCCGTCCTTCCAGAACAGAGGCTTGGAGAACGACGTTATGAGCCTGCCGCTTCCGTCACTGTCGAATGACGGCTCACTCCAGTACTCGTGCCCTAGAATTTTTGGGATAATGTACCAGTCCATTGTCGGGTAGTCGTAATCGTCGCTGCCCATCATGCGGGTTCTTACATTGCCTTCTTCGTCGTAATAGGCAAAGGGGCAGTAATACATCTGGTCAGGATTGACGCTGTATGGTTCAAAGCCTATGGCACACGATACTATGTTGGAATCAGACAGTATGAGATTGCTTACCACATCAAGCAGCGCAGTATCGTTCTGACAGAACTTCTCCACCAGCCAGGCATTGCTGTTGGTGACGGCCTCGACTTCACCAAGCACGTTTTCTATTTCCAGAAAATTGTTTTCCATTGCGGCCGATGTCTCCTTGATGGCCGAATTGTAGGCCATTGAGTACGATACAATTCCCAATGTGAGAATGGCGGCCAGAAAGAGCAGGGCAGTCGTGCCTATTATATTGAGACTGAGCCGCTTTGCAAATGAACGTGATGCTTTCATTTTGAGAAATCGCTATAGCTTACGGGATTGTCGATGTAACGGGCTTTCAGCAGGTCGTTCACCAGCTTGTCAAACTTGTCCTCAGGTATGGGGCGATAGTCAATCAGACCGGTGTCGCGGTTTCTCAGAAGCTCTATCATTGCATCAAGCATTACACTCTGATGATAACGGTTTGTCTTGATCTCCGCTTTTTCAATAAAGTCCATGACAATGTCAATGCTCTCCTCCTTATGCTCAACGCAATAGTTCCAGCCTTTGATGGTGGCACGGCAGAAACGTTCCACCAGGTCCCTGTGACTGGCCAGATACTCATCGGTTACATAAAGTCCGTCTTCAGGCATGTCGTAGCCACAATCGGCAAACCATAACACATTTTCCGGATCAATGCCTCCCATAGCTTCCACCAACAGGTTGTACTCGTTGTATTTCATTACGACTGTGGCATCGATGGCACCGGAAACGAACAGATTGATTCCGTTCAGGAACGGTATCCATTTGACATCGAGATAGTTGTTAAGGCAGCATATCTCACAGATTTCGCTGAAGCCGCTCTTCCATCGGCCTATCGTCTGGCCGTTCAGGGACTGCGGACCGTCAAGCTTCTTGTGACTGACAATCATGATTCCGGTGTTCTGGGTCACCTGCAGCACATTCTTCAGCTTCAGCCCGAAGTCACGCGCCATTATGGCTTGAATAGGGTGCGAGATTATGATATCGACCTCGCCGCTACCTATGCGCTCAATGCCTGACTTTGATGAGTTGATTCCCATATGCTCTATTGTCAGGTCTATGTTCTCATCGGCATAGAAGCCCTTTTCCTTTGCTACGTAATAGCCTGCAAACTGTGCTTGAGGCAGCCAGGCGGGCATAAGCGTCATTCTTTCCTGAGCATTGGCACATAATGCCATGCACAGGGCCATAACTGAATACAACAATTTTCCAGCTTTCATTTCTTTCATTTTGCGGGTGGAAGCACCAGAGTTATTGCCTTTGGCAGAATGTCAATGTCGAACTGTGTCGATGCGGTTATTTCACCGTCCAGACACAGATAGATAAGTCTATTGGATGACAGCCTTATATGTCTGGCCCTGCAGTACTTGAGATGCCGCCGGCAGAATCTGTTATCAAGATGCTCTCCCCTTTCGTATGGCTTCAGAATGCGCAGGAACGAGAACAGCGAGCATGTTTTCAACAGGCAGACATCAATGAGACCGTCATCCACCACTGCCCTGGGGGCACACATGAACTGTCCGCCACACCATCGGCCGTTGGCTATGTTGCAGAGCAGAAGAGTCCTGCGGTTGAGCATCTGTCCGTCGGCCTTCACGCGTATGTGGTTGACCCTGTGCCCCAGGATGCTTCTCACCACCGACTTGCGGTATGCCACATTCTGCTCGACGCCGTCAATTATCATGCTGTTTGCCTGATGTGCCACCATTGCATCAAAGCCAACATTTATCACATTCAGCGAATAGTTGTCATTTGCACGTATTATGTCAACCTTGACTGTCTCGCCGTCAAGTATGCCGTCCAGAGACCGGAAATCGCGGCCGGGATAACATTTGATGAAATCGTTGGTTCCTTCATACGCCATTATTGCCATGGACTTGTTCGGGAATCCGACTATGCCCGATGCCACCTCATTGACGGTGCCGCTGCCGCCACAGGCCACAAAGCAGACTTCTTCATCGGGATGCAGGTCGCAGTATATCCTGACATACCTGATGCCGTCCCCGACACCGGTTGTATGGTAAACGTCGTATTTGAATTGAGCACCTGCAAGCTGTTTGTCGAGTTCGGCATCGATGGTGTCTCTCTTGTCGGACCTGCCGTTTATTACAAAGATGTAAAGCATACTTCTTACTTTTATACGCCTCTCATGTTGTACAAAGATAAGAAAATGGTCAGATGTATGCAATAATCAGCACTTTCGGGCCGATGCTGTCCTGATGGTTGCCGCATATGCGCTGTTGCACAGGCCGAGTACGGCCGACAGGATGAACAGTGTCTCGATGCCCAGCGTCTTCCATATCCATCCGCCGAGCAGTGCAATGATTACGGTAATCATGTGATTGACCGATATGCCTGTCGATATGGTCTTGCGCATTTCCTCCTGACTGTCGGCAATGTCCTGGACATAGACGTTCGATGCCATGGATGCCAATGAAATGATGGAGTCGAGCACGTAGTTCACGCAGCACACTATGAAGGCGGTGTGCATGGAGAATATGTGATGTGCAAAACCGTAGAAAAAGCAGACAATGACAAGTATCAGGGTATCGCCGATCATGACGGGCTTGTAGCCTATGCGGTCTATCAGCTTGCCGACGAGCGGCGAGATGAAGAAGCATGCAACGGCCGAAATGGCGAACAGCATGCTTATCATGCCGGCATCGGCTCCGTAAAAGAGAATCAGTACGTACGGGCCGAAAGTGAAGAATACCTGTTTCCTGGCTCCGTAGAATACCTCAAGCATATAGTATTTGCGGAACTTGCGCCTGAAATAGAAGCGGCTTCCCTCGTGTCTGCGCTGGCTGTTTGCGGTCAGACGGAAGGCTACTGCCATGGCCAGCATCATGAAAAGGGCCGATGCAATGAATACCGGGCGGAACAGCCGGCTGTCAGTGCCCGACATTCCGGCTGTCAAGCCTTTGCGCCCCATTAATGCAATGACGGCAATGACGGCGGCATATCCGGCAAGGTTGCCTATCTGGTATATGGCACTTTGATGCCCGAGTGCCTGACCTCCACATCCCTGACGGCTGTACTGGAGCGGCAGAGTGCTGCGCATGGCAAGCTGTATGTGCTCGCCCGTGGAGTAGAAGAATATGACCATGATTACCAGCGCCTTTGACGGCGATATGCATGCCTGCAGTGCCATGCCCAGAAACATTATCGTTACACCGGCCTTGTACATGCGTTCGGCCGATGCATTGTAGCAGATTGCCATGATGAGCACAAGCAGCAGTCCCGGAACCTCGCGGAAGAACTCGGCCACGCCGCGGCCCATCTCGCCCATACCGACGATTTCGGCCAGGTAGTTGTCAATGACAGCCTTGTACAGTCCGTAGCCTATGGCTGACATGAGTATTGACAGGAACAATGCCCTGTATCGTGTATCCTCTCGGAAAATGTTTGAAAGTTTCATATCGGGTGCAAAGATACCGCATATATCCATTATATTTGTCAAATAGTAAGCAAAGGAAGTAATGAGCGCTATTCTGTTCTGACATATACTATGGGAGATTATGAGTTTGTGAACGAGGTTGGCGAGATGGATCCCGAGTATGTTCCGGTAACGTTGCTTGTCATGAAAATCGGTTAGGCGGTTATGGAAAGGGAATTGTTCAGAAGCAGAATAGGCTCCATACTTGCTCTTGCAGGCAGCGCTGTCGGTCTTGGAAACATATGGAGGTTTCCGTACATGCTGGCGGAATATGGCGGCGGTGCGTTCCTTCTTGTGTACATATTCTGCATAGCGCTGTTCTCCCTTCCAATTATGCTGTCCGAGTTCATTGTGGG
>JAKSIR010000076.1 GCA_024398695.1 Bacteroidaceae bacterium
ACCTTGGCACCGCGGTCGTGACCGTCCTGACCCATCTTGGCAATCATGATACGAGGACGGCGTCCTTCCTTCTTTGCAAACTCCTCTGTCATGGCGCAGGCTTTCTCAAAGTCTGCATCCTTCTTGCTTTCTGATGAATACACGCCTGAAATAGTTCTGATTACTGCTTTGTAACGGCCTACAACCTGCTCGCATGCGTATGAGATTTCGCCCAGTGAAGCGCGAACCTTTGCTGCCTCAACGGCAAGTTCCAGAAGGTTGCCCTCGCCGGTCTCGACGCACTTGGTGATAGCTGCGAGAGCTGCCTTGACGGCTGCCTCGTCGCGGCCGGCACGCAGAGCCTTCAAACGCTCGATCTGCTGGTTGCGTACAGCGGTGTTGTCAATCTCAAGAATGTCAATCGGAGCCTCATGCTCAAGACGGTACTTGTTTGTACCTACAATGGTCTGGATGCCTGAGTCGATGCGTGCCTGTGTGCGGGCTGCAGCCTCCTCGATACGCATCTTTGGCAGACCGGTCTCGATAGCCTTGGCCATACCGCCAAGCTTCTCGATTTCCTGAATGTGCTCCCATGCCTTGTGGGCAATCTCGTTGGTCAGAGACTCAATGTAGTATGAACCTGCCCATGGGTCAACCTCACGGCATACGTTGGTCTCTTCCTGAATATAGATCTGGGTGTTGCGTGCAATACGTGCCGAGAAGTCGGTAGGCAGTGCAATGGCCTCGTCAAGGGCATTGGTGTGCAGTGACTGTGTGTGACCGAGAGCGGCACCCATAGCCTCGATGCAGGTACGTCCCACGTTGTTGTAAGGATCCTGCTCGGTGAGTGACCAGCCTGAGGTCTGGCAGTGTGTACGCAGAGCCATTGACTTGGGGTTCTTTGCGCCCAGGCTCTTGGTGATCTTGGCCCAGAGCAGACGGGCGGCACGCATCTTTGCAATCTCCATGAAGTGGTTTGTGCCGATGGCCCAGAAGAATGACAGACGCGGTGCGAATGTATCTATGTCCATTCCGGCGTTGATACCTGCACGCAGATACTCCATGCCGTCGGCCAGTGTGTAAGCCAGCTCGATGTCGGCAGTGGCGCCGGCCTCCTGCATGTGGTAGCCTGAGATTGATATCGAGTTGAACTTAG
This sequence comes from Bacteroidaceae bacterium, assembly GCA_024398695.1. Taxonomy (GTDB): domain Bacteria; phylum Bacteroidota; class Bacteroidia; order Bacteroidales; family Bacteroidaceae; genus Colenecus. The sequence goes on from JAKSIR010000076.1 coordinate 1,136, forward strand.
GCATGTTCTTTGAGGTGTACTCGAAGATGTCGGCAATGATCTTCATCGAGAACTTAGGAGGATAGATATAGGTGTTGCGTACCATGAACTCCTTAAGGATATCGTTCTGGATTGTACCCTGCATCTCCTCAAGCTTTGCGCCCTGTTCCAGACCCGATACGATGTAGAATGCCAGGATAGGCAGAACGGCACCGTTCATGGTCATTGATACGGACATCTTGTTCAATGGAATGCCATCGAACAGGACCTTCATGTCCTCGACCGAGCAGATTGATACGCCAGCCTTGCCCACGTCACCTACAACGCGCTCGTGGTCGGCATCATAGCCGCGGTGTGTGGCAAGGTCGAATGCTACTGACAGACCTTTCTGACCGGCTGCCAGGTTGCGGCGGTAGAAGGCGTTCGATTCTTCGGCGGTTGAGAATCCTGCGTACTGGCGGATTGTCCAGGGACGCATGACGTACATGGTCGAGTACGGACCGCGAAGGTTAGGGGCGATACCTGCGGCATAGTTCAGATGCTCCATGCCCTCCAGGTCTTCCTTGGTATAAACAGGCTTTACGGCAATCTTTTCCGGAGTTGACCAGATTTCATCAGCGTTACCTGCTGTCTTGCAGCTGCAAAGCTTCTCCTGAGAAGCTGCTGCCTTAATGTCGATGTTCTTAAAATCAGGTTTCATAACTTATTTGATGCCAAGCTTGTTGTTGAAGTCTTTCAAAGTCTCAAGTACGTTGCAGCGTACGTGTACGTAGTTCTCAATGCCTGCGGCCTTGAGGTCTTCCATGCATGCGGGAGCACCGGCGATCACGTAGATTGCGCTGTCGCCTACAGCCTTGAATGCTGCGGGGCCGAACTCTGCATATTCGTCATCGCTTGAACAGAGAACAACGATGTCGGCTCCTGCCTTCTTTGCAGCGGCAGCACCTTCCTCGACGGTCTTGAATCCAAGGTTGTCGATGATTTCGTATCCGGCGCAACCGAAGAAGTTGCCCGAGAACTGGGCGCGTGCCTGACGCATGGCCAGATTGCCTATGGTGAGCATGAATACCTTTGGACGTTTGCCGCTGTTTTCAGTAGCGAGACGCAGTTCTTCAAACTGTGATGCCAGACGTGCGCCGTCAAGAGTTGCAACGGTCTTTTCCTGACCGCAGCTGCAGCTGCAGCACTTTGCCTTGGGCTTGCGGCCTTCCGACATTTCCTTGATGTTCGGGAACTGGTTTGTGCCCAGCAGTCCTTCCTTGCGCTTTGCGGCATTCTCGTGACGGGTGGCGTTGGTGGCGTTGACAGCCTCCTGAACCTTGCCTGCCTCGACGAGTGACAGCATGCCGCCTTCGTCTTCAATCTGAAGGAACAGGTTCCAGGCCTGCTGTGCAATGGCCTCGGTCAGGTTCTCGACGTAGTATGAACCGCCGGCCGGGTCAACGACCTTGTCCATGTGTGACTCTTCCTTGAGCAGCAGCTGCTGGTTGCGTGCCAGACGCTCCGAGAATTCGTCTGACTCCTGGTATGATGCGTCGAACGGAGTTACCGTAATGGAGTCGACGCCTGCAATTGCGGCACTCATGGCCTCGGTCTGAGAACGGAGCAGGTTGACATACGGGTCGAATACCGTCTGGTTGTACTTTGAAGTGGTGGCGCTTACGTACATCTTGCATGCGCAGCGGCAGATGCCGTCTTCCGGCTGGCTGCTGCAGTGGCAGGCGGGCTTGTACGCTTCAACGATCTTTGCCCACAGCATGCGTGCGGCGCGGAACTTGGCAATCTCCATGAAGTAGTTCGATGAGATGCTCAGGTTGAAGTAAATCTTCTTTGCTGCGAATTCCGATGCAACGCCGGCTTCGGTCAGAGAACGCATGTATTCGTTACCCCAGGCAAGAGCGTAGCCCAGTTCCTGATAGCAGAATGCGCCTGAATCGGCCAGCATTCCGGCCGAAACGGTAAGGCAGCGGAATTTCTTGAACGGGGTGAGCAGGTCCACAAGAGCCTTGGCGTCGGCCATTGACTGTGCAACGCCTGACTTCATCATGTAACCCATCGGGTCGAACGATATTGAACCGCGCAGCTTTGACTTGTCATAGCCCTTCTTCTCGAAGTATGCTACGAGAACTTTTGCCTGTGCAAGAGCCAGAGCGGGTGACGTGAAGAAGTTCAGTTCAATGCATTCGGCGCAGATGTCCTTAAGGAGAGCCTCCATGTCGGCGGCCTCGATGAGACGTCCTGCACAGCAGAAACCGAGTGAATCCACACCCTTGTTCAGGATGTCAAGAGCCTTTGCGTTGGCGGCCTTGATGTCCTTTGTACCGATGCCCTGACGTACTGCCCATGAATTGCAAGCCTTCGTGCCGCGGCGATATGGGAACTGACCGGGCTGTGTATCGGTGTCAAGGCCCTTCAGGTCATCGGCACGATAGAACGGCTGTACTTTGAATCCTTCGTTTGTTCTCCAAACGAGTTTCTTCTCGAAATCGGCTCCCTTAAGATCTTCTGTGATCTTTGCCAGCCACTGTTCGGTGGTTACCTCAGGGAACTCTGAGAAGAGTTTTTCCTTGTTGTTTGCCATAATTGATTATAACTGGTTTGATATGATTTTCCTCTCTTTTGCGAAAGACATGCAAAGGTAATCAATTAAAATATGAATACCTACACATACGCGCGCGTTTTCGAACTTTTCAAAGTTTTATTTTGCATAAAAATTCTCAAAAACAAAAATTTTGTAGTTTTGAGCCGATATGGCAAAAAGGGAAATTTTGTACCTTTGCGCCCCGAAATTAAAAATGGTACTTTTTTCGCTATGGAATGGCTGAACACACTGCTTTTTGATTCTGAATCAATTGCCCACATTCTTCTTCTGTATTCGTTCGTGATAGCGGTCGGAGTATGGCTCGGCAAGATAAAATTCTGGGGAGTTTCACTTGGTGTCGCATTCATTCTCTTCGCTGGAATTGTAGTGGGCCATTTCGGCCTTACAGCCAACCCGAAGACTCTTGCCTTCATTCAGGATTTCGGACTGATACTCTTTGTCTACAGCCTCGGCCTTCAGGTCGGTCCGTCATTCTTCACGTCGTTCCGCAAGGGTGGCATGAAAATGAACCGTCTGGCCATTCTCCAGGTGTTTCTGAACATAGGCGTTGCAATATGCGTGTTCTTCCTGCTGTTTCCCAGGACCGATGCCTCCAGCTTTGCAATGCTGGTAGGCGTATTGAGCGGTGCCGTTACCAATACCCCCGGCCTTGGCGCCGCACAGGAAGCCTTGAACCAGACCGGGATGGGCGGCATTGATATAGCGACAGGTTACGCCTGCGCATATCCGCTGGCGGTACTCAGCGTCATACTGGTACCGATGATTGTAAAGGCGGTCTGCCATATCAAGTCCGAAACCGAGGATATGCAGCTGGCAAATCTGGAACAGGAGGACTCAAGCGTGAAGCCGTGCCGCCAGTACATAGAGATGCATAACGAACGCCTTGACGGAAAGACGATACTTGAAGTCAGGAAAATTGTCAACCGCGAATTCATGTGCTCGCGTCTGCGGCATGACGGGATGGTTGAGACTCCGCATAAGGACAGCGTGGTAAGGTGCGGAGACCAGATGTGCATTGTCAGCTCTGAAGATGATGCTGAGGCAATTCTAACCATTCTCGGCACTACGGCCGAAGTTGACTGGGACAATACAAAGGGGCAGGAACCTCTGGTGTCACGCCGCATTGTCGTCACCAAGGACAAGATCAACGGCAAGACCCTGGGACAGCTGCACCTTGGCAGCATATACGATGTGACCATCACCCGTGTCATGCGTTCGGGCAGCGAGCTGTTCGCATCGTCCAGCCTTGTCCTCCAGGTGGGCGACCGCCTTTCCGTCGTGGGACAGGCAGGCAATGTGGCTGCAGTCGCCAAACGTCTGGGTAATGAAATGAAGAGACTTGACGTTCCCAATATTGCAACCCTGTTCATAGGTATTCTTCTGGGTGTCATTGTGGGCAGTATCCCAATAGCGGTACCCGGAATTCCCACTCCCATGAAACTCGGCCTTGCCGGCGGCCCGCTTATCGTCGCCATTCTGATAAGCCGCTTCGGTTATAAGCTGGGACTCGTCACATACACAAAAGCCAGTGCCAACATGATGCTGCGCGAAGTCGGCATAGCCCTGTTCCTTGCAAGTGTAGGCATAAAGTCCGGCGCAGGTTTTGTCGAGACGGTAACCAGCGGCGACGGACTCATATTCATGCTTGCCGGTCTGCTCATTACCGCTATTCCCGTATTCATAGTGTCGCTGATAGCACGCAAGAAGTACGGAATGAACTATTTCAGCATAATAGGTCTGGTCGCAGGTGCAAGCACCAACCCTCCGGCACTTGCCTTTGCAAACGGTCAGACACAGCATGACGCTCCGGCCGTTGCATATTCGACAGTCTATCCGCTGACCATGTTCCTGCGCATTCTTACCGCACAGCTTATGATTCTGATAGGTTGCAGCCTGTTGTAACACGACTTCTGCAAACGTGACTGTCACGCTGTAAATTCTCCGTGAGAAAAATAAAGACCGGCTGCCGAATGCTGACAGCCGGTCTTCTTTTACTGTTTGCCGGAATCAGTTCCGGGGAGCGCCGAATCCGCCGCCGAAACCACCCTGGGGCATTCCGCCGCCAAAGCCGCCTCCGAATCCGCCACCATTCTGCTGCATCTGCTCACGGCGGGCTGCCTGTGCTTCGTCATACTTCTTTATCTGATCTTCCGTCAGGTAAGACTTGAGCTTCTTTTCCTGAGCTTCGCGCTGCTTCTGCATCTGCTCCATCATGGCCTGCATATCCATATCCTGAGGCATGCCGCCACCGTTCTGCATTTCTTCACGGCGCTTTGCCTGCTCCTTTGCGTTGGCAACGTAATAAGAGAAAACGGAATCATACTGGGCATCGGTCAGTGTAAGCTGTTCCTTCAGACGGTCAGCCTGCATCTTGGCCCTTTCTTCGGGTTCCATCTGCTGGCCTCCGCCGAATCCTCCTTGAGGCATGCCGCCTCCGAAACCGCCACCGAAACCCTGTGCAAAACTCAAAGTTGAAACCATTACGGCTGCAACTGCAAACATAAACTTCTTCATTGTTGTACTTTTAATCGGTTAATAAAGTGTTCTGACAATAATAGTCATGCCGGCGGCCGATGTTAAACTCAGCGTTTCAGTTCCAGAACTTCCAGATTCCTGAAGCTGCGTCCTTCAATTTCGAGCTTTACCAAAGTGCGGACCTGTTGCCAGCCTTGCAGACCGGCAGCACCCGGGTTGATATACAGCATGTTGAGCTTGTGGTCGTGCTGGACTTTGAGAATGTGGGAGTGTCCGCAGACGAACAGATGCGGTGTCTCGGCCGTAAGCTGCTGGCATACGCTGTGGTCATAGTGGTCGGGGCTGCCGCCAATGTGCTTGAGCATAATGTCCGCCTCTTCAACGCGGAAACGGTAAATCTCCTGGAATTCACGTCTGATGTCCTGGCCGTCGCAGTTGCCATAGACGGCACGCAGGGGTGCTATCTGTTGCAGCTGTTCGGCAATCATGTATGAACCCATGTCGCCGGCATGCCAGATTTCGTCGCATCCGTTCAGGAAATTCGCATAGCGGTCATCCCAATAGCCGTGCGTGTCAGACAGAATGCCAATACGTTTCATTGTGGAGGCAGGTCTGTTACTTTATTTCAAGCTTTGCGCGGGCAATGTCTGCAATGATTCCAGCGCATCTTTCAAGCCCCAGGGCCGATGTGTTCAGGCACAGGTCGTAACTTGCAGGGTCGGACCAGTTGCGTCCGGTAAAGTAGTTGAAGTAGGAGCCGCGCTTGCGGTCGGCTTCATCGATCATTGATTCGGCTCGGCGGTCCGATGTGTCGTCATGCGCCTTGAGGCGCTGTATGCGGAAATCGCGGTCAGCACTCAGGAAAACGCTCAGAATGCGGTCGCTGTCACGCAGTACATAATCGGCGCACCGGCCTACAAAAATGCAGCTTTCCTGCTCGTGTATGCGGCGGATTATGTCGCTCTGCATGCCGAAGACCGATTCGTCGCTAAGAAAGTTGTTGCCGGGCAGGGAACCGGAATGGGAACCTGACAGATGGTTCATGAACAGGGAACGTATGCCCTTGCCTCCGCGGCGGGCCTCATCGGCCTTGACGAATACATCGGCACTCAGACCCGTCTCCATGACTGCGCTTTCAAGAAGTGTGCGGTCGTAGATGTTCACACCCAGGATTTCTGCAAGTTTCTGTGAAACGGTGCGTCCGCCGCTACCGAACTGACGTCCTATGCAAATTGCGAAATTCTTGTCCATATTGTCAGATGTTTTCTTGTTTGACCATTTGTTTGAGCCTGTGAATCTGTGGAATGATGAGTGCAACGCCCAACAGGACCGATACGGCATCGGACAGTGGCATGCTGTACCAGATGCCGTCAATGTCGAAATGGCGCGGCAGTATTATAAGGCAGGGTATGAGAAGCAGCACCTGGCGCGACAACGACATGATGATTGATTTTCCGGGCATGCCTATGTTCTGGAACAGGTTGGAAATGACAATCTGTGAGCCGATGAGCGGGAATACAAGGAAATTTATCCTCATGCCGTGACGTGCAATGCCGGTCAGTTCCGAATCATTTGTAAAGATTCTTATGCATGCGTCGGGGAACAGTTCGCTTATCAGGAATCCCAATGTCGTGACAATGGTAGCGCACAGCAGGGTCCTGTAGAATACGCTGAGAACGCGCTCATATCGCTTTGCACCATAGTTGTATCCGGCAATGGGCTGCATGGCCTGGGTGAATCCCATGACCGTCATCACGTAAAGGAATCCCATGCTGTTTATTATGGAATACGCACCTACGGCAATGTCTCCTCCGTATGTCAGCAGGCCGCGGTTTATGAGCAGCACCACCAGACATGCGGCTGCGTTCATCAGACAGGGTGAAAGGCCTATGGTTACAATGTTGCGTACAAGGTCTC
>JAKSIR010000077.1 GCA_024398695.1 Bacteroidaceae bacterium
ATGATGCGGATTTTGCTTTTCTCCCTGAGGTTTATGATGGAGACTGATGTTCCGGTCTTGCCGGCACGGCCGGTACGGCCGCTGCGGTGGGTATAGTTCTCGGTGTCGTCAGGCAGTCCGTAGTTGATGACATGTGTAAGGTCATCGACATCGAGTCCGCGGGCAGCGACATCGGTAGCAACCAGTATCTGCAGCTGGCGGCGGCGGAACTTGTTCATGGCAAGGTCACGCTGCGCCTGTGACAGGTCTCCGTGAAGGGAATCGCTGTTGTAGCCGTCCTGTATGAGCTTGTCGGCGATTTCCTGTGTCTCAAGTTTGGTTCGGCAGAATATGATTGCGTATATGTCAGGATAGTAGTCGACTATGCGCTTGAGGGCAAGGTACTTGTCCTTGGCGTGAACCATGTAGTAGACGTGGTCCACGTTCTGTGCTCCTTCGTTGCGGCTGCCTATGACAATTTCCTGTGCGTCGTGCAGATACTTCTTCGAGATGGCACTTATCTCACGGCTCATGGTTGCCGAGAACATGAGCATCTTGCGCTCGGTTGGAACGGATTGCAGAATTTTTTCCAGCGCTTCGCTGAATCCCATGTTGAGCATTTCATCGGCCTCGTCAAGTATGACGGTGCGTACGGTGTCAAGTTTGACGACACCGCGCTCCATAAGGTCGATGAGACGTCCGGGAGTGGCCACTATGATGTGGGCGCCGCGGCGGAAGTTGCGTATCTGGTTCTCGATTGACGTGCCTCCGTACATGGGGATGATGTGCAGTCCGTCAATGTATTTCGAGTAGTCGGCCAGGTCGGCTGCAATCTGCATGCACAGTTCGCGTGTGGGACTGAGTATGAGGAACTGGGCATCGGTACTGCTGACATCGGTCTGCTGTATGGCGGGAATGCCGAATGCGGCTGTCTTGCCGGTTCCGGTCTGTGCCAGAGCCACTACGTCACCGCTGCCGGGAGAAAGCAGAAACGGAATGGCTTTTTCCTGTACTGGCATGGGCTCTTTGAACCCAAGTTCTTCTATTGCCTGAAGAATCGGGGCCGATACCCCCAAGTCGCGGAATGTACTCATTTAAGGATGAGGTTCTGTTCTCCAATCATTACACCGTCAACAAAAATGAAGGCGGTATATATTCCAGCTTCGAGATACTCTTCAACGTCCCAGTACATGGTCACGTCCTGCTGTTCGCCGGTGTATTCGATATATTTCTTTGCAGAATATTCAATGGTCACGTTCTGGTATCTGAAGGTGTCGGCCGGATCTTTTACAAGAGGGTCGCCGTTCGGACACAGTATGCGTGCATACACTGTCTTTTCGCCTGTTTCGGCGGTTATGTTCTTTGCAATGGTGAAATCAAGCACGAACTTCGTGGCGTTCTTGACTTTCGTCTCATCCTTGCCCCTCTTGTTCCTGGCTGTAAATGCGAACGATGACACGTCAAGCTGTGAAGCCAGTGCAATGATCTCTTCGGCCTGCTGCTTCTCTATCGTAAGACGGTCAACCTGCTGTGCTGCTTCGGTATATTTCTGGCGTACCTGGGTGTTCTCCTTTACCAACTGTTTGTTGACACGGTCCAATGAGTCAATCTGTGCCACGTATGAACGCATCACGGCGCGTACAGTCTCAAGTTCTTTCTTGAGACGCCTGATTTCTGCCGCATTGCTGGCCTGAGTCTGGCGCAACTGCTCAAGAAGCTGCTGGGTACGCATTTTCTCCTTTTCCAGCTGATGGATGAGAGAGTCGTTTGACAGGTGTACCTGGAGCTCGTCGTACTGGACGGCAAAACCGGAGTACTCGTTCTCCATTTCTTCCTTTTCCAGTTCGAAGAGTTCGGTCATCTCCTCAATGTTTTTGTTCTTCCGTGTGCTGTCAATGAAAAAGTATGTTGCGGCAGCGGCCAGAACAACAACCAATATGACAAGTACAGCAGAATTGCTGCCGTTCTGTCCTTTTTTCTTCGTTTCTTCCATTATGTGTTACTTTGAAAGAGCTGCCATGCTCTCTTTGATTGTTGCTATTTTCTGTGTGGCGTCGGCCTGTTTCTTGCGCTCGTTTTCAACTACGGCTGCAGGAGCGTGGGCTACGAAGTTCTGGTTTGCAAGTTTTGCGTTGACACCTTTCAGGAAGCCTTCAAGGTGCTCAAGCTCGGCCTGCAGTTTCTCGAGTTCGGCCTTTACATCAATAAGCCCGCCCAGACGTACGGCGAATTCCTGAGTGCCTGTCATGAAGGCCGATGTGCCATCGCTCTTTGAAGGCACGACAACTATGTCTTCAAGGCCTGCCATCTTGATGATGACACTGTTCATGGACTGGACAGGATTCTGTCCGATTGCCTCTACGGTGAGCGGTTCACGCGGGCCGATGTTCTTTGACTTGCGTATTGAACGTATTTCAGTCACAATCTGCTTTGCCTGTTCGAACAGTGACAGTATTCCTTCGTCGGCCTTCATGGCATTCATTTCAAGAATGCTCTGTGTCATGATTGTCTGACCTGCGGTGCGTTCGGATATGTTCTGCCAGAGCTCTTCGGTGATGAACGGCATGAACGGATGCAGAAGCATAAGCTGCTTTTCGAACAGGTCCATCGTCGCGTTGAATGTAGTGCGGTCAATGGGCTGCTGGTAGGCAGGCTTGATGATTTCAAGATACCAGCTTGCGAACTCGTCCCAGAACAGCCTGTAGATTGCCATCAGAGCCTCGCTAATGCGGTACTTTGACATGAGGTCATCCATCTCGGCGGCTGTGCGGGCCAGCTGTGAGCGGAACCATTCGACTGCCAGACGCGAACTCTCGGGCTGCTCGATATCAGCAGCCTGCCAGCTCTGGGTAAGACGGAAGGCGTTCCAGATCTTGTTGTTGAAGTTACGTCCCTGCTCGCAAAGGCTTTCGTCAAACAGGATGTCGTTGCCGGCCGGAGCGCTGAGCATCATGCCCATGCGGACGCCGTCGGCTCCGTATTTTTCAATGAGGTCAAGCGGGTCAGGACTGTTGCCAAGACTCTTGGACATCTTGCGGCCCAGCTTGTCACGTACAATGCCGGTGAAATAGACATTCTTGAAGGGCATCTTGCCCATGTATTCGTAACCTGCCATAATCATGCGGGCAACCCAGAAGAAGATGATGTCCGGGCCGGTGACCAGATCATTGGTAGGATAGTAGTATTCAATTTCCCTGTTGCCCGGGTTGGTAATTCCGTCAAACAGGCTTATGGGCCAGAGCCATGACGAGAACCAGGTGTCAAGAGCACCTTCGTCCTGCGAAAGCTGTCCGGCAGTCACGTTCTCGTAACCTGCAATCCTGCGCGCCTTCTCTACGGCCTTGTCAATGTTCTCGGCTACAACATACTTGCGGTCCTCGTCCTTCACGCCTTCCTGGCCCGGCAGGAAGTATGCGGGGATGCGGTGACCCCACCAGAGCTGGCGGCTTATGCACCAGTCCTTGATGTTCTCAAGCCAGTTGCGGTATGTTGTCTTGTACTTGGTCGGGTAGAAGCGTATGTCGTCGTTCTCGACCGGTGGCAGTGCAATGTCGGCAAAATGCTGCATTTTGATGAACCACTGCAGCGAAAGACGCGGTTCAATGGGCACATTGGTACGCTCGCTGTAGCCTACCTTGTTGTCGTAGTCCTCGGTCTTTTCAAGGAGACCGGCGGCGTCAAGGTCCTTGCATATCTGTTTGCGGCAGTCAAAGCGGTCCATGCCAATATACATGCCGGCTGCTTCGGAAATGGTTGCATCGGCATTGAATATGTCAATTATGTCAAGGTTGTATTTCTGTCCGAGCGCGTAGTCGTTCACATCGTGGGCAGGGGTGACTTTCAGACATCCGGTGCCGAATTCAATCTCGACGTAACGGTCTTCAATGATTGGAACGACACGGTTTACCAGAGGAACGATGACCTTCTTGCCCTTGAGCCAGGTGTTCTTGGGGTCTTTGGGGTTGATGCAGACGGCAATATCGCCCATGATGGTCTCAGGACGGGTGGTGGCCACGACTGCGTAGCGGCGGCCCTGTGCATCACGGTGTATTATCTGGTGCTTTACGGTCGGGTCAAACGGGTCGGTGGCGGCAATGGTCTGTGCATCGGCCTCCTGACCGTCTGTGCTTCCGGCCGGTTCGTCAACGTAGTACTTCAGATAGAACAGGTGGGAGTGCTCGTCGTGATAAATCACCTCTTCGTCCGACAGGGCAGTCTGGCGTTCCGGGTCCCAGTTGACCATGCGCAGGCCGCGATATATCAGGCCTTTGTCGTACAGGTCACAGAATACCTTGATGACGCTTTCCGAACGCGGTCCGTCCATGGTGAACGATGTGCGGTCCCAGTCGCAACTGCAGCCAAGCTGGCGGAGCTGCTTGAGGATGATGCCGCCGTGTTCCTCCTTCCAGGCCCAGGCATGCTCAAGGAACTGCTCGCGGGTCAGGTCGCTCTTCTTTATGCCCTGTTCTGCAAGACGCTTGATTACTTTGGCTTCGGTGGCAATTGAAGCGTGGTCGGTTCCGGGCACCCAGCAGGCGTTCTTGCCAAGCATGCGGGCGCGGCGTACAAGAATGTCCTGGATGGTTTCGTTCAGGACGTGTCCCATGTGGAGCACGCCGGTGACGTTTGGCGGCGGAATTACCACGGTGAAAGGCTGTCGGCCGTCCGGTTCGGAATGAAACATGCGGTTGTCTTCCCAGTACTTGTACCACTTTCCCTCAACGTCGGCGGGGTTGTATTTGCTTGCCAGTTCCATATTGCAGTTTTTCGGATTTACAATTCGGGTGCAAAGGTACTGCTTTTACGCGTAATAGCATACCTTGCCACCTTATTTATGCACATTATGGGCCAAGCATGCAAATATTTGGCAAATACTGAATATATTTGCGTTCCGGAAGTATGGAAAAGTTCAGCGTTACAGTTTTAGGATGCGGTTCGGCGACACCGGGACCGAAGCATTTCACTTCGTCCCAGGTCGTGAATGTCAGGAACAAGCTGTTCATGATTGACTGCGGAGAAGGTACTCAGATACAGCTCCGCCGCTCACGTGTCGCTTTTGCCAGAATCAACCATATTTTCATTTCGCATCTTCATGGTGACCACTGTTACGGACTGTTGGGAATGATTTCATCGTTCGCGCTGCTTGGCAGGACGGCCCCGCTGTTCGTTCATGCGCCATGGGAAATGTGGAATATTCTGAGCGCCGAGCTTGATTTCTATTGCCGCGACCTTGACTTCAAGGTGGAATTTCGTGGCTTTGATGCCACAAAGGCCGAAGTCATTTACATAGACCGCTCGCTGACGGTCACTACCATTCCTCTGAAGCACAGAGTCCCGTGTGCAGGTTTCCTGTTCAGGGAAGAGCCGGTTCCGGACCATCTGGACCGTCAGGCAGCCGATTTCTATGGCGTTCCGTCGTGCGAATATGACAGAATAAAGAACGGCGGTGACTTTACGCAACCTGACGGTACGGTCATTTCACATGACAGGCTGACAAAGCCGGCGCCTGCGCCACGCAGTTATGCATATTGCTGCGATACTATGTATAATCCGGAAATGATTCCTCAGATTATGAATGCCAATGTGCTGTATCATGACTGCACATATTCCGTTCAGGAAACTCAGAATGCGGTAAAGAATTTTCACAGTACTTCTGCCGATGCCGCAAATACAGCCAGGGAGGCTGGCGCGGGACAGCTCGTGCTGGGTCATTTCTCGGCACGCTACAATGACGAAACCGTCCTTCAGAACGAGGCTTGCGGCATATTCCCGAATACCATTCTTGCGAGGGAGAACCTTGAAATAGACATTCTCTGAAGTTCATGTTGTTTCCTGAGAACGAAATAGTTGAAGTTTTCAAAGACGGCAGTGAAGGGGAGAAACGTCAGGCATTTGAACTCCTTGTCCGTGAATATTCCCAGAAGCTTTACTGGCAGATACGACATCTGGTAATCAGCCATGACGATGCCAATGACATACTGCAGAATACATTCGTGAAAGCCTGGCTGAATATCGACTCGTTCATGGGCTATTCAAAACTTTATACATGGCTGTTCCGTATAGCATTGAACGAATCGCTGTCCTTCCTGAACAGGCGTCCGCAGACTGTACAGATTGACGGAGAAGCGGGGAGCAGCCTTGAGCAGCAGTTGGAAAGCGACCCGTACTTTGACGGTGACGAGACCGAAAGACAGCTGCAGCAGGCCATAGCCACCCTGCCTGACAAGCAGCGCGTGGTTTTCAATCTGAGATATTTTGACGGAATGAAATATGAGGATATGTCACGTCTTCTGGGCACCAGTACGGGCGCATTGAAGACATCGTATCATCTGGCTGTCAAAAAAATAGAAACGTATTTCAACACAACAGATTAAACTAAACTGACCACCAGAAGTCAAATTGACGATGAAACAGGATAATGACGTTTTAACCAAGTGCTCGGGCAGTCGTCCGTTCAGGGTTCCGGAAGGATATTTTGAGGGGCTTGACGCCAGAATTATGGATGCTCTTCCGGAGCGTGGCCATGACACGGCTGTACGCCCTGTCACAGCATGGATGCGGATAAGACCATATCTGTATATGGCTGCCGCATTTGCCGGGATGTATTTCGTCCTTGGCCTGTTTGCCGATGGCCGTGGAGGCGCCGGCGCGGATGGTGCTGCTGACGGATGCACGGTCTATTCCGACGAATATATAGATTCTTTTCTTGACGAGTCGATGGTTTCGGATTTTGTGATTTATGACCTTCTGGTCAATAACGATCTGTGATTATGAAAAGAATATCTGTTCTTTTACTTGTTATCTGCACTTTCATGCTTTGCCCTGCATATTCCCAGTCAGCAGGTGACGGCACAAGCGAGGATATGCGCATATCCCAGAATCAAAGCGGACAGTTCTCCGCTCAGGAATACTGGAAGCGCAAACACGAATATCTGGTGGAAAAGGCTAAACTGACCAATGAGGAAAAAGATGCCTTTTTCCCTCTGTATGACGAACTGAATCATAAGAAGCATGAACTGAACCGCAAAGTGCGTCAGCAGAATCAGGCCGTGCAGAAAAGCTGCAACAATGAGGAAGAGTGCCTCAAGGCTCTTGATCTTATTGCCGAGACGAATATCAGAATTGCAAAGCTGGAGAAGGAGTACCTTGAAAAGTTCAAACAGGTGCTGCCAGCCTCCAAACTGTTGAAAGTGCAGAATGCCGATGACGAATTCAACAGCAGTATTCTGAAAGAAATGCAGAAGTCTAAGACGCAGACGGCCGATTCCAAACCGCAGTCACAGCAGCCTGCAGCCTGACACAACTGTCAGTCAGCGCTTTCCTGAGCTTTGGCCTCATTCCAGAGGGCGTCAAGCTGTCCGAGAGTCATGTCCTTCATGTCGTGCCCTTGTGACAGAACTGAGTCTTCAACGTAATTGAAGCGTCTGATGAACTTCCTGTTTGTCCTTTCCAAAGCATTGTCGGGCTGTATCTTGAATTTCCTGGCTACGTTTATGATAGAGAACAGAAGGTCGCCGAGTTCGGCTTCAGCCTTGTCGTGCCTGCCTGCATCAAGTTCGTCACCAAGCTCGGCAAATTCCTCGCGTACCTTGTCCAGCGCCCCCTGTGGCGTGTCCCAGTCAAAACCTACATGAGCGGCCTTTTCCTGAATTCTGAAAGCCTTGATTACTGAAGGCAGTGAATCAGGTACTCCGGCCAGAACCCGTTTGTTGCCGCCTTTTTCCTTCAGTTTGAGCTGCTCCCAGTTCTGAACCACCTGACCTGCGCTGTCAGCCTGTGCCGTTCCATAGATATGCGGATGACGGTAAATGAGCTTTTCGCACAGACGGTCGCATACGTCGGCAATGTCATAGTCACCTGTCTCGCTGCCTATCTTGGCGTAGAATACAACATGCAGCAGAACATCGCCAAGTTCCTTGCAGATGTTGGGCTTGTCGTCCTTCATAATTGCATCGCACAGTTCAAACACCTCTTCTATGGTATTCTGTCTGAGCGATTCGTTTGTCTGCACTCTGTCCCAAGG
>JAKSIR010000078.1 GCA_024398695.1 Bacteroidaceae bacterium
TGTAGTAACCGCCTGTGGCCGGATTCATTCTGGAAACGAAAATGTCATAGCCGCCGGCTGATTCCGGACCGTCCGATGCAAAGTATATGGTCACACCGTCGTTCATGATGAACGGGTAGCGCAGGCTGCCTCCGGTCTCCAGTCCCTGTACGGTCTCCGGCCTGTCCCATGAGTCTCCGGCTCTGTATCTGGTGTACAGGGCGTATTGCGACGAGTCTGTCGGGGCCGAACTGTATATTATGCTCTGCCGGCTTTCTGGAATGAACGATTCGCCCGTCTCGCCCGCGCCCAATATCGTGCCTGCGGGGGCTATGGTGCCGGCCGATTCGCTCAGGCTGTAGCTGTTGAACAGCTGCTCCCTGCCAGTTACTATGCTGTCGATGAAGAACACTTTCTGCGTGTTTCTGATCATGCGGTACAGCGTTTTCAGACTGTCGGCAACAAAGGTGTAGCGTGCTTCGACCGCTTCATCGTGCTGTGTCCTGTCGGCCGATATCAGGCTTACGTAGGTCTCGTAGCTGCTTATGGCCATGGGATAGTCTTCGGCCCAGCTGTAGTAGTCGCCGAGCGCACGGTATGCCTTGAATATCTTTTTCTGTGCGGCCAGTTCAAGGTAGGGCAGGGCACTGGCCTGCTCGCCGGTCTCAAGACAGCACACGCCGTACCAGTAGTTGCGGCTGGCATCCTGCGGCTTCTGCTTCAGGTATTTGAGCATTATGGGCTTGGCCTGTCCGTAGTCGCCCTGACCAAACAGCTTCTTGCCCGATTCAAGTGTCTGGGCAGACAGCGGCGAGCCCAGGCACAGCGCTGACAATATGAGTAGGCCGAATCGTTTCATAAGGCCAAAGTTAACCATTAATA
This sequence comes from Bacteroidaceae bacterium, assembly GCA_024398695.1. Classification (GTDB taxonomy): domain Bacteria; phylum Bacteroidota; class Bacteroidia; order Bacteroidales; family Bacteroidaceae; genus Colenecus. The sequence continues at coordinate 862 of JAKSIR010000078.1, forward strand.
TCAAAAAAGAAGTAATTTCGCGTCCCGATTATGGGAACAGTCATTGGCGTCAGTGCCGTTACAGTTGCAGTCATGATTTTGGGAATTCTAAGATTCCCCAAAATAGGCAGGCTGTCGTCGTACTGGGTCATTGCGCTTACGGGTGCCGCAGTTCTTGTCCTGCTGGGACAGATTTCACCCCGGCACATAGCTCAGGCCCTGCTCTGTGACAGCGCCATCAACCCGCTCAAGATTCTGGTGCTGTTCCTGTCAATGACCATACTGTCAATCTATCTTGACGAACTGGGATTCTTCCGGTACCTGGCCAATGTGACGTTGCGTAAGGCACGCACCAGCCAGCTGAAGCTGTTCGTCTATCTGTATCTTACGGTATCGGTCCTGACGGTGTTCACATCGAACGATGTCATCATTCTTTCGTTCACGCCGTTCATCTGCTATTTTTCAAAGAACGCAAAGGTCAATCCCATTCCGTATCTGGCAACGGAATTCGTGGCGGCCAACACGTGGAGCATGGCGCTCATAATAGGCAATCCCACCAATATCTACATAGGCACGGCGTACGGCGTGCAGTTTGTGGATTACTGCCGTGTCATGTTCCTGCCCACGCTTCTTGCCGGCTGCGTGTCGTTCCTGCTGTTGCTGCTGCTGTTCCGCGGCAGCCTTATGGAGCCAATTACCGGCACGCCACAGAACATTGCCATAAGTGACAGGCTGAATTTCTCGGTCGGTCTTGCGCATCTGGCCGTATGCACCGTCTTTCTGGCGCTGTCGTCGTATGTGGGTCTGGAGATGTGGGCCGTGTCGGGCGTTGCTGTCCTGAGCCTTTTTGCCGTATCGCTTGTCATTGCACTGGTCCGATGCCGCCGTCCCCAAGGGCTGCTGGCCTGCCTGAAGCGTGCCCCGTGGCAGCTCATACCTTTCCTGCTGTCAATGTTCGTCATGACAATGGCGCTGGCCGACAACGGCGTGACCCGCGTGATAGGCAACGCCCTTGGCAGTGACGCGGTGCTGCTCAAATACGGTGCCGCATCGTTCCTTGGCGCCAACGTGATAAACAACATCCCCATGAGCGTGCTGTTCTGCGGCATAATGGAACCTTTGGAGGCCGATGCCCTTCAAAAAGCGGTCTATGCCACAATAGCAGGCTCGAATGTAGGAGCTTTCCTTACTCCGATAGGCGCTCTGGCCGGCATCATGTGGAGCTCCATCCTGAACAGCCACGGCCTGAAGTTCGGATATCTGGATTTCCTCAAGATTGGTCTGGTTGCCGCCGTCCCCGCACTGCTTGCCGCCCTTGCCGGCCTGGCTCTGGTCATGCATTGGCACACTGCATTCTGTTGAATGACCCGTAGCTGGAACGGGTTTGTTTCGGGCCGTATGACTAAAAAGCAGTCTGAGAAACTGATTGAATTGTCAGAGCTGGAACAGTTCGTTCACAGTCTTGCCGAAATAGGCGGAGAGTTTCAGCGCCAGTTCTGTTGATGGAACGAACTTGTTGTTCTCAATGGCGAATATGGTCTGGCGTGATACGCCGATTGCCTTTGCCAGTTCCTCCTGGGAAATTCTCAGGATTGCCCTCTCCACACGTATGTTATTCTTCATTGCAGCTCTCCTTCAGGTTGTTTGACAATACTTTCCTTAACACAAGCGAATATATGACAGCTACCAGCGGTACCCAGAGCAACTTGGAAATAATGGTATTGGTTATGTGAAAGCAATAGATGATGCCAATGCTGTTGTCAGTTGCGGCATTGTTTGCAGCCGTTGCAAGTACATGTAAGACACCGGTTGAGACAAATGACATAACCATATAGTAAATGGCAAAGAAGGCCAGCAGACGTGCTCTGATATGGCTGATCAGTTCATCTTCCTGTTTCTCTCTGCTAAGACAGATCAGTATTATTGCAATATATGGCAATAGTATGGGCAACCTCATGACAGCCTTGTAAGTATCCTTAACCTCATACGGATCCACATTGCTGAATGACTTAATCAGCAGAATAATCGATATGGGTATGACAATAATGGAGGCGGCAAGGACCCACCATCCTGTTTTCCTGCAGCGGTGAGGTAACATGATGGATCTGTATCGGACTCCGCTGCCAATACGTTTCAGTATTTTCAGAAGTACGATGTACAGAATCTGAATATTGGGCAGCGAAGCGAAAAAGGCTGCAATTATGTCCAGATATTCCAGACATGGAGAACCTATACAATAATCACGGACAGCTCTCATCGGGTCAGCAGAACTGATGCCGTTCGCTCCATTATAAACAAGTTCGGAGAATGAATGGAGACCGCCGTAAATCATCTCGCGGGCGGCTCTTGACAGAAAGAATACTGTGACGGCAATTGTCAGTGCACGGTAACGTACCGATATGGTATATTCATCCTCTTCCTTCTCTTCTGACAGGCAGCATAGCATCAGAAACGCCGAGACGATGACTTTGGTGATATATGCCCATGGCAGCAGCGCGTTATACCCGTCAGAAGGTATCTGCTGCTGAATTAATGCAGGGTACATTGCTGCAAGCCTGTGATGCAGGATAATGTATGGAATCAGCACAATGCACGATACGGTAATTCCCACCACCTGCCATTTGTGGGGCAGAAGGGTCAGATGTTTCTTGTAGTCTTTCATATTTCTGTAAAGTTTGGTGTGACAAAAGTAAAGTATGCCTTACATTTATCCAAACAAATTTTACTTTTTAACATTTCAAGCTCAAAATAGAACCGGCATATTCGTCCCAATTGGTTTGATGCAATAATATCCTGTTCTGTTTAGGGCGAATTCCAACTATGTTCCATTTGCTGTGCCAATACTGCAGCCAGAAGGCTCAAAAGCACATTTCACTGCAATATTGGCAACGGTCAAGACGGTTAGACGATTCCTATTGGGCCGCAGGATTCTTAACTAATTTTTATTGGCTGACGAACGAGAAATTTTCGTTCTATTTCTTGCCTGCTTCAGAATAATACCTTTCCTTTGCAGAAAGACCATTATTCAAAGATAGCATTATGAAGAGACTTACAGGAAGAGAAGAGGCTGTGATGGAACTTTTCTGGGAACATGGTGCCATGTTCGTGAAGGACCTTATGGAGTATTATCCGGATCCCAAACCGCACATCAACACACTGTCATCGCATGTCCGCTCGCTTGAGGCCAAAGGCTACATCGCCCATAAGGAATACGGAGGGACGTACCAGTACTATCCGGCCATGGGACGTGAGGAATGCGGGCAGAGGAACATCGAGAACATCGTGAAGCGCAGTCTGAACAATTCATATATGAGTCTGGTTTCGTGTCTTGTGCATGAAGAGAAGATTTCGGTTGATGAACTTAAGGAACTGATTGAACAGATCGAGAATAATGATATATAGTAAAACTTCATATCAAACAGCAAACCTCAAATGCAAAGATATATGAAACGTACAGCATTCCTGCTGATTGCAGCATTCGCCCTGATTTCATGCGGGCAGAAGGAGAAAGTCTGGGAGAACCCCATGGTAGGAGTATCTTCGGCTGATCAGATTACTATACAGAAAGTGGTGTTCGCACAGGACACGACCTATGTGTTCATGGAGAATTACTATCCTTCAATGGCAGGCTTCACATTCGGAAAGGACACTTACATCGAAGCCGACGGCATACGTTATGCCATAAAAGGCTGTGACAGCTTCGAACTTGGAGAGTACATCACTACAGACCCTGACACCTGGAGAAAACAGTTCACCCTGTTCTTTGAGCCTGTGCCACGAACGACGAAAGTGTTCGACCTGATGGAGGGGACGTTTGAAGGTGCGTACAACTTCTTCAATATCCGCGCACATGGTACAGAACTGCCTGTGGCAGAAGTCCCTGCCGAATATCTGGCCGATTATCCTGAGTATGACGAATGGCCGGCAATGGAGTACAGCGAGAATCCCATCACGCTGCATTTCAAGGCATTGAACTACAAGAAGGGCATGAATGCCAGAATTGATGTATCAAATTTTGACATAACTGATCCGTCATCATTCAATGAGCAGCAGATATATCTGGATGACAATGGTATGGCAGAGTATTCAACAGTCATATATTATCCCGAGGAAATCCAGGTCACCATGTTGCTCGGATCATCAAACCGTGCCTCAAGTGTATATCCGATGATGGCACCGGGTGAGGAACTGACCTTACTGATGGATATGAATGTGGTTGCAGATTCCATTCATGACGCTTTTGTCGGATTCAAGGGATACATGGCAAAATACAACAAATGGAGTCATGAAGCAAATCTTGTCCGTATGGCGTATAAGGAAGACAGTCCTACTCTTGCAAAATGGACCTTCAAAAATGCCCAAACGGTATCGGAACTTATTGCCGGGTATGATTCTGTCATGACTTCCGTGCAGGAATACTGTGACAGGCATGGCTTTACGGAATTCGAGAGGAAACACTTCTTTGATTATGAGCTCAGATACCTCAACCTGGTTTCTGAATACAGCGATTCGCTGTTCCATACTCAGGAATTTCTGGACTATATACTGAGCAAACGTCCGGAATGCTTCTTCGGCGACAATATTGTACCTGACTTTGATTATCTTGATTTGTGCAGTCTCTTTGCAGGTACAGAGGTCAACGGCAAGGGAGCGGTTTTCTGCCGATACCTGTACGGAGTGTCACAGCTGCGCGGAGGCAAGAAAGTGGAGAAGCCTTACATTGAGGACCCGTACCTTTCCAATCTGTACGACCGTCTCTCAGGTGGCATCAATAATGAGATGGCCAAAAACAAGGATATGGTCACAGCCCCGAACGTGCATTATCTGGACCTTGCCGATGTTGCTCCCGAGAACATACTCCCGACCATTCTGGACCGCTTCAAGGGCAAGACTGTAGTGCTTGACATGTGGGCCACATGGTGTGGATGGTGCATTAAGGGACATCAGGAGATGGCTGGCTACAAGGAGGAGGTCAAGGACAAGGACATAGTGTTCCTGTATCTGACATCGTCAAGTTCGCCGTTTGACCAGTGGATGCATTATACCGCCACAGTCCCCGGTGAGCACTACTATCTGACCGAAGAGCAGGACAAGTACTTGTCCCGCAGCATCTGGGGCACAGGTGGAGTACCTAAGTACGCCATCTTCGATGCTGAGGGCAGTCAGCTCTACAAGCAGCTTGGCTGGGGCGGTCTGGACACAATCAGAGTGGAGATTGACAAGGCACTGGAAAAATAATCGGCTGAACGGAACAGATTCTGATAACGGCCCTAACCATATCGGAACGTATAATATATCTTTCCATAAAGGCTGCCGCATCCGGTACTAACCTCAAGAAGTATATAGAGACCCTTCTTGAGAAAGATGTGGAGGATATGGATGAGGCAGCCACCTATCAGTATCTCTGCAACACAAGACCGGGCGGAGCTGTTGCTCTAAGTGATGAGGAAACATGTGACTTTGAGAACTGGCTCGGGGTATGAGGACGAAATATTCCAAGGAATTTGAGAAATCGGTTCGCAAACTTTCCGGCAAGACACTGAATTCAGTCCGGAATACGATTCTGGAGGTTAAGGGGGGGGCAGGAAGCTTGTCGGTTATAACAATGTATATCGCATTCGCATAGGAAAGGGTCTGGAGATGTGGGCCGTATCGCTTGTCATTGCGCTGGTCCGATGCCGCCGTCCCCGCGCTTCTTGCCGCCCTTGCCGGCCTTTCCATTGTGCTGTAACGGGACGTGCCCGCCATTTTGTGCCGGTTTTGTGAAAACAGCTTTTTTGCCTAATTTTATAGGCTGAATATCGGACCAATAAAAATACAACCGGGCAAAAATGAAGAAATCAATACTCTTGCTGTTGTCATCATGGGTGACATTGTGCGTCCATGCACAGTTTGGCGGTGACCGTATGCCGTCGGACGGCAACCCTGACCACACAATCCTTCTGTACAAAGAATATACTGACAATGCAGCCCCTGCAATAACCGTCTATCTGCCGCAGGAAGACAAAGCCACGGGCGCGGCATGTGTAATATGCCCGGGTGGCGGAATGATGTCCCTGAGCTGGGATGGTGAATTCCTGCAGCTTGCCCGTTTCCTCAACGAACGCGGCATTGCAGCCATCGGACTTAGATACACCCTGCGTAACAATCCGCGCGTAGCACAGGTTCAGACACAGCGGAATGCCGGTGCAGGCGGGCCAAGGCTGCAGGCAACGATAACAGAAACAGACAAACTGAGCAAGGCCAACTGCAATCCAGTGCCCGGCGTAGAAGATGCCAGCGTGACGCTTGCCATATCCGATGCCATCAGAGCCATGCAGATTATCCGTTCCCATGCCGCAGAGTGGAATCTGGACCCCGCCAAGATTGGATACGTAGGCTATTCGGCAGGTGGCGGGGTAGCGGTAGGCGCCACTGTCCGCGCTACGGAGCAGACCATGCCGGGTTTCCTGTGCAGCGTATATGGCCCAAGCCTGATAGATGTTGACGTACCCGCCCAGGCACCACCGTTGTTCATTGCCGTACATGCCGACCATCCCAACGTGGCAGCCGGCTGTCTGGCCCTGTTCCTTGAGTGGAAGAAAGCCGGCACCGATGCCGAAATGCACGTCTATGGCCGCGGCACCGGCGGCCTGTTCGGCGGTGCAGGAAGTGGTAACGATACCCCAACCGATGCCGGCCGCTGGCAGGAATCCTTCTACAGCTGGCTCAAGGTCAATGTGCTGGGGAAATGATACTTGAGTTTTGATGCGCAACATCCGTAAATCAATCACGATACTAATTTCAATATAATATAATATGGCAAAGCTGAATTCTGCAGACGTTGGATTTGAGAAACAAATCTGGAATGCGGCTGACGTTTTAAGGGGCAGTATGGATGCCTCGGAGTACAAGCATGTAGTGCTGGGGCTTATCTTCCTGAAATATATTTCTGACCGCTTTGACG
>JAKSIR010000079.1 GCA_024398695.1 Bacteroidaceae bacterium
GGTCTGTGGGTGGCCACCATGGTTCCTGTACGCCGTGACATGAAGAAGATGTTCCAGCGCATGGTTCTGAACTTCAATTCCGGAACCGGTCTGCTGGAGAAGATTGAAATGGAAGAGGTTGGCGGGGGAAGCACCGTCATAGAGATAGAGAATGTACAGCTGAACGGCAATTATGAAGCTGAGTGGTGATTTCTTCAGGCTTGTTTCCGTTGATGGGCAGCGATACGTGATAGAACTGAATGCTGACCATTACATATACGGAGCTCATTTTCCGGGACATCCTGTGACTCCCGGCGTGTGCCTGGTCCAGATGGTTCAGGAACTGCTGTCATACACCATGGAGTGCCGGTTGTACACCCGTTCCATAAAGAATGTGAAGTTTGTCAGCATTGTGTCGCCGCTAACCGACGCACGCATTGCCGTTGTTGTCACAAAACTGGAACAGGAGGACGGTCAGGTCAAAGTCCAGGTCCGTATTGAGGGGGCCGATGACAGTTCCCGCCTGTTCGCGAAAATGTCGCTTGTACTTGAAAGGGAGGCTTTTTGATGAACAGATACTGCGTCATAATACCCACGTACAACAATGGCGGAACGGTTGCCGATGTGGCCCGTCGCGCACTGGACGTGTGTTCCAGCGTTTATGTGGTCGATGACGGCAGTACGGACAATACGCTGACTACACTTGAAGGATTGGGGGTTAAAGTATTGAAGCACAATAAGAACAAGGGCAAGGGCCGCGCTTTGAAAACAGGTTTCAAGGCAGCAATGGCAGACGGTTTCACACATGCCGTCACCATAGATGCCGACGGACAGCATTACCCCGAGGACATTCCTCTGCTCATGCAGACTTCGAACGCGTATCCGGGTGACTTCATTATAGGACTGCGCAATCTGACAAGCGAAAACATGCCGCGTGAGAATACTGCGGCCAACCGTTTTTCGAATTTCTGGTTCCATCTGCAGACCGGACAGGTGCTGGCTGACACGCAGTCTGGTTTCCGGATTTATCCGCTTGACAGGCTGTACGGACTGGGACTGGTGACATCGAGGTACGAATCGGAACTGGAACTTATGGTATTTGCCGCATGGCACGGCGTGAAGATGAACGGCAAACCGGTCAGGGTGTGGTATGCACCCGAAGGTGAGAGGGTTTCGCATTTCCGTCCGTTCCGTGATTTTTTCAGAATAAGCGTGCTTAATGCCGTGCTGTGCTTCGGCGCGCTGTTTGTAGGACTGCCGCTGGCATTGTGGCGCAGAATGGACAGATAGGGTATGGTGCAGTTCTTCCTTAAGATATACGACTGGCTCGAAGCGCGCAGGAAACTGACGGTGGCTGCTGTTGCCGTCATCATGCTTCTGTGTGCCATGTCGTTATGCCGTCTGCATTACGAGGAGGACATAGCACGTTTCCTGCCTGTCGATACCCGTGACAGCCGTCAGACCGGATTCCTTGAGGATTTGTCAGAGCAGAATCAGGTGGCTGTGATATTCCGTTATTCCGGCGATGGCGACGGTACCGGTTCCGTGGTTGAAGCCATGGACCGCTTTGAAGAACTGTGGTTTGAATACGACACGCTTGAGATGATTCCCGACATGAGCGCCGTGGCCGATGAGAGCATGGCGCTTGACCTGATAGAGTTCGTCCAGGAGCATTACGCAAGTTTCCTGACGGAAGCCGATTACCGCCGTATGGATTCGCTGCTGTCAGTTCCGGGGTATGTGGAAAGCCAGCTTGAGGCCGACCGCCGTTCGCTGCAGATGATGACCGGCAGTTTCACCCGGAACATCATTCCGTATGACCCTTTGAACCTTTTCTCGCCGGTACTGCTCAAGTTGGCTGACATTGGCGGCAATGGAGGCTACCGCATGGAGGACGGACACATCATGCACGCATCAGACCCCATAGGCTTCATTTTCTTTGAATCTCCGTTCGGGCAGAGCGAGTCGGACCGCAACGCGGATCTCGTGGAACTGGTGGAGTCGGTGGCCGATGCCGCCCGGCAGGGTACGCAGGTAAGCATATCGGTCACAGGGGCTCCAGTCATTGCTGTCACCAATGCCACACGCATCAAGACTGACAGCATGATTGCCGTGCTTCTGGCAGTCGTCGGGATATTCCTTGTACTGTGGTTCTCGTTCAGACGCATTGGCGACATGCTGTGGATTGCATTCACCCTGCTTTTCGGAGCTGTGTTCTCACTTGGAACAATAGGGACATTCAAGGACAGCATATCGGTCATTGTGATAGGACTCGGTTCCATTATCGTGGGTATAGCGGCCAACTACCCGCTGCACTTCCTGCATTCGCTGCGTGATACAGGTGACAACCGCCGCACGCTCAGGGAAATGGTCACTCCGCTGCTTGTGGGCAACATTACTACTGTGAGCGCATTCCTGTGCCTTATTTTCCTGAAGGCGCAGGCCATGCACGACCTTGCGCTGTTCGGTTCGTTCATGCTTGCCGGGACGATACTGTTCACGCTGGTGTTCCTGCCGGTGCTGGCACGACCTCGCAGGACGGAGGCATCGGCCCGTGAAAGCGAAAGGGTGACAATGAAGGCCAATGTGGCCGGCCGATGGATTTCGCGTGCCGTCATTGCGGTGACTGCCGCCATGCTGGTATGGGGCGGAACTGCCGGTTTTGACACGAATCTGAATCACATAAACTACATGACGCAGCAGCAGAAGGATGACCTTGAACTGCTGCAGGGCGGAACAGGCATGAGTTCCATGAGCCGTCTTTCCGTGCTTGTTTCCATGCTTCCCGAGACTCCCGGCAACTGGTCTGAATTCTGGGCCTCACATACCTGGGTGGGGGATACCTTGGCTGAAAAAGGCCGCGAATTCGGGTTTACCGAAACTGCATTTGCGCCATTCGCCAGGTCTGTGGGTGAAAATCCCGAAATGCTGACTGCGGAGACTCTGACAGGGGAAAGCATGAGCGATGTCATGAAAATGCTTGTGGAGTCTCTGTCCGATGACTTCAATACGGTGTTGCTGCTGTGCGGTTTCGTGGTGTTCGTGTTCCTGTGGATTTCGTTCGGGAGTCTGGAACTGGCGCTGCTGTCATTCCTGCCGCTGACGGTAGGATGGATATGGATACTGTGCATAATGAACATGCTGGGAATCCAGTTCAATATTGTGAGCATAATTCTGGCGACCTTCATTTTCGGTCAGGGTGACGACTACACCATTTTCATTACCGAAGGTCTGATGCACGAATATGCGTATGGGGTCAGGACACTTGATGACCGCCGCAAAAGTGTCATCCTGTCGGCTGTGATAATGTTCATAGGAATAGGCACTCTGATTCTTGCAAAGCATCCGGCCATGCGCTCTCTTGCCGAAATTACCATTCTGGGCATGTTTACCGTGGTTGTCATGGCACATTATCTGCCGGAATGGCTGTTCAAGTGGATTACCATGAAGAAGGGTCAGGTACGCACTGTGCCCGTAACTCTGACGCGTCTGGGACGTTCCGTATTCGCATTCGGATTCCTGCTGCTTTCAGTGATTGTAGTCACTCCTGTGGCACTGGTGCGTTTCATCGGAGGCGGCAGCCGCCGCAGCGAGCGCTGGCTGCACCGCGTGCTGTACCGTTTCTCGAATATTGTCATACGCCGTGTGCCGGGAGTCGGGTTCACCCTTGACAACAGTATAGGCGAAACGTTTGAAAAGCCTGCTGTGGTCATAAGCAACCACCAGTCCCATCTGGATCTGATGTGTCTGCTCATGCTCAGCGAAAAGATGGTCGTCATAACCAATGACTGGGTGTGGCACAACCCCATATACGGCGCTCTGATACGCCGTGCCGAGTTCATTCCGGCAGCCGAAGGCGTTGACCGTTACATGCCGCAGCTGCGCAGTCTGGTGGAACGCGGCTATTCTATAGTGGTGTTCCCGGAAGGCACACGTTCCGAAGACTGCAGCATTATGCGTTTCCATAAGGGGGCCTTCCATATAGCTCAGGAACTGGGACTTGACATTGTTCCGGTCTGCCTGCACGGCATCGGTCATGTGCTGCCCAAGAACGATTTCATGCTCCGCCCTGGCCATATTGCCGTGAAGGTGGGGCGGCGCATCGAGGCCGGTGACATGAGCTGGGGCAGTGATGCGCGTGAACGCACAAAGGCATTCCACAGGTTCTACATTGACTGGTACGCACAGATGTGCCGGGAATGCGAAAGTGCCGGGTACTGGAAACAGTACATACGTCACCAGTACATGTACAAGGGACTGGACATATACCGCAGCTGCATGCGCAGTCTTGACTGTCTGCAGGAGCTGCATGCCGCAGACGGTGAGACAGCGCTTGGTGTCACGGACTGCGGACAGGGCGAACAGAGCCTGCTGACAGCCCTGCTGAACCCCGAAACCGAAGTGACCGGATATGTGGCCGATGATGAGACTCTGCTTTTGGCTTCATCGCTGGCCGGGAAACCTGATAATCTGAAATTTGAATTGAAAAGGTAATGGATACGCTGATCATAGGTGCCGGACTGGGCGGTCTTTTCACAGGCGCGCTGCTGTCAAAGCAGGGCGTCAGGGTGACCGTGCTTGAAAAGAATCCCACCATTGGAGGCGGACTGCAGAACTTTGTGCGCGGCGGTGAAATGTATGAGACCGGCATGCATGTTGCAGGCGGTTTCACGCCCGGTGACTCGCTGTACCGCATCTGCAGCTATCTGGGTATCATGGACAATCTGGACATTGTCCGGTCCAATGTGGTGTCAAGCGTGACTTACGCTGACAGCGGCCGCACATACGACCTTCCGGCCGGACGTGACGCGTTCGTGGAGTATCTCTCGGGCCTGTTTCCTGAAGAAAGGAAGAATCTGGAATGCTATATGGATGCCATAGTGCGCCTGTCGCACGAAGAGAACCTGTTCTATCTGGAAAGCGGCTACCGCGAGCACAGCGAAGAGTTCCTGATGCCGGCCGACCGGTTCATTGCAAAATACATCTCCAATCCCGAACTGCAGGCCCTGCTGGCATTCGTGAATCCGCTTTATGCAGGTGTTCCGGGACATTCACCCGCATACCTTCATGTCATGACATCGGTTCTGTTCATTGAAAGCCCTTGCCGGTTCGGCAGCGGCTCCTCACGTCTGGCCGATGAATTGAAACGCGTCATAGAGCAGGGCGGAGGTCAGGTGCTGACGCGCTGCGAGGTGGCAAAGGTCATCGTGCGTGACATGCATGTGACATGTGTGACCGATGTCCGCGGCCGCGAATATGCGGCAGACAGCTATGTATCGGCCATACATCCGCAGTCTCTGCTGGATCGTCTTGACGGGAAGGCCTTCACGGCCGGCTATTCAAACCGCCTGATGAGCATTCCCGATACGTCATCGGCCTTCAAGGTGTTCATAAGACTGAAACCGGGTGCAGTCGAAAGCCCCGGATGTCCTGTCTCGGTAACTGACAGCAGTGCTAACGTCTGGAAACGTGACGGGGACTGGCCGCATACGGTCTGCTGCTTCATGTCCGGCAATCACATGACGGTGTTCTGCCTTATGGATTTCAGCGAGGTCAGCCGGTGGGAGAACACGCGTACGGGACATCGCGGCGCGGAATATGAGGCATGGAAGAAGGAGCGTACCGACAGGGTTCTTGACCTTGTGGAGAAGCGCTTCCCGGGAATCAGGCAGAAGGCCGATGATATATTTGCCGCAAGCCCGCTCACTCTGCGTGACTGGTACGGTACGAAACATGCCGGGGCATACGGCTATTTCAAGGATTGTGAGAATCTTGTGCTTTCGCAGGTACCGGTACGCACCAAGGTGGACAACCTGTTTCTTACAGGTCAGAACGTGAACATGCACGGCATAGGCGGAGTGCCCATGACAGCCATTGAAACCGCCAGTGCAGTGCTTGGAAATGACTTTATACTGAATGATATAAAACAAATAAAATAAACGAGTTATGAATTTCAAACTGAAACTTATCTATCCAAAGTGGCAGAAACTGAAAGGTCAGACTACCTTTAATCTTCCGCCTCACGGACCGGTGGCTTTTGCAGCCACGCTTCCCGACTGGGTTGACGTGTCGTTTACCGATGAAAACGTCGATACCATTGACTTTGATGAAGAGTGTGACGGCGTTGCGCTGTCAATGATGCTCTCCACGCAGGTCAAGCGCGGCTGGGAGATAGCCGACGAATACCACAAGCGGGGCAAGCTGGTCTTTGCCGGCGGCATATCTACCATGCTCCACGCCGAAGAGATGGTGAATCATGTTGACAGCGTGTTCCTTGGCGAGTCCGAGGGCCGTATGGAACAGGTCATGCTTGACTGGACCCGCGGCGAACTCAAGAAGCTGTACAACTTCATGGGCAATCTGCCGCCAATAGAATCGGTGGGTCCGTGCCGCCGTGACCTGTACAAGCGCGAGCTGTACAACCACAAGGGCGTGCAGATGGTTGATCTGTTCCACGCCAGCCGCGGATGCCGTTTCAGCTGCTATCCCTGTGCCGTTTCATATCTCGGCGGCCGATGCTTCCGTCCGCGTCCAATCGATAAGGTGGTCGAGGACATGGCCGGCATTGAAAACAACCGTCTTTTCATTGTGGACAATTCACTTGCGCAGAACAAGGAATGGGAGAAGGAACTGTTCCGCGCCATAGCTCCATTGAAGAAGAAATGGATAAGCCACACCATTGAAGATGATCCCGAAGTCCTGGATCTGGCGGCAAAGGCAGGTGCTTGGTATGTGTATCAGGCCGTATATGATACATCGGACTATATCAGGGAACGTGTAAAGCGTTACCACGATTACGGGATAGGTGTTGAAGGTACAATTCTGCTGGGTCTTGACAACCAGACTGTCGATGACTGCAAGCGCCTTATCGACTTCCTTGGCGAAATTGACCTTGATCTGGCCGAATTCACCGTGCTTACTCCTTTCCCGCACACCAAGGTCTATGACGACCTGCTGCGCCAGGGCCGCATATTCGACTTTGACTGGAACCATTACAATGCCGGTCAGGTAGTGTTCCAGCCCAAGAAGATGACTCCCGATGAACTGCAGGACATCTACGAGTACGCATGGAAGAGCTTCTATGCCGACGAGAGCCAGGAGCAGAAAATGTTCCGTCTGTTCTGCAACGTGGCTCTGCGCGAAATGGAGGAGGGTACATACCGTCCCCGTGACAGAAGGCTTGCTAACCGTTCGTTCGGCAAGGATGTGGTAAGAAATATCAAGAAGAACTGAAAATGAAAGTATCACCCGAATATTACGATGAAATTTTCAGCTTCAAAGGCGAATGGGACATGCCTTCGACCTGCGGACTGAAGATACGCCGCAACAGCGGAAAGACATTTGTCATAGTTACGGAACTGTACCAGGACAATCCGGGCACATCGGTCACATACGCCGGACAGAAGCTGGCCGAGCAGATATGTCAGGCAAAAGGACTTGAACCGGGTGCCATTACATACGTTGAATGCAATCCTGACACGAACTCCAAACTGTCGTTCTATGACGAGGAGTATTTCCAGGTCGATTTCAGCGCTGACCTCCAGCACCGTTACCGCCAGATGGAC
>JAKSIR010000008.1 GCA_024398695.1 Bacteroidaceae bacterium
CTGATTGCGTTGGTGACCGCTTCAATGTCGCTGATCTGGTATGTGCCGAACGGCATGTCAACGACTACAAGGGCGCGTTCCACACCGCGGACCACCGATTTGGCGTGGTAAATCATCTGTTCGAGCGTGATGGGCAGGGTAGTCTGGTTTCCGGCCATGACGTTCGATGCGGAGTCTCCTACAAGAATTATGTCAATGCCTGCAGCATCGACGATGCTGGCCATTGTGTAGTCGTATGATGTGAGCATTGAAATCTTTTCACCACGCAGTTTCATTTCCCTGAGGCGCTGGGTCGTGACTTTGCGCCTGTCTTCACTGATATATCCCATGATTGATGCTATGTTGATAAGTAGGTGTGGCAAAGTTAGGCATTTCCGCGCAGCTTTGTCTATATTTGAATATTTAATCACCTTCTTATGGCGAATAAATCACTTCTGACGGTCTACAAGGCATCGGCCGGGTCGGGCAAGACTTTCCGCCTGGCCGTGCGCTACATTGCCATGCTCGTGGCTAATCCGCGTTCGTACAGCGGCATTCTTGCCGTTACATTCACCAACAAGGCTACTGCCGAAATGAAACGCCGCATACTGTCGCAGCTGTACGGCATTGCCAATGGACTGGAGTCATCGGACAGCTATCTGAAGGAGGTTCAGAAAATTCATCCGGAACTGGAGACGGTGCAGATACGCTCCAATGCGGCCCGTGCACTTGACAATATACTTCAGGACTACGGCCATTTCAGGATTGAGACTATAGACAGCTTCTTCCAGACGGTACTGAGCAGTCTGGCGCGCGAACTGCACCAGGGTGCGGGCATGAATGTCGAGCTTGACACGAAAAAGGCGGTCAGCGATGCTGTCGATGCCTTTCTTGACGGTATTGACCCGGAATCGCAGGAGTACCGTCAGGTAATACGTTTCATTGAAGACAATATTGACAATGACAGGGACTGGAACACCAGGAAAAGCCTGAAGGATTTTTCCGGTGCGCTGTTCCATGAGTCATTCAAGGAAAAGGCGGAAAAGCTGGCGGGGATACTGTCAACGCCTGCCGCTATTGATAATTACAGAGACAATCTTGTCAGAGCGCGTGATGCCGTCCTGCCGCCAATGGTACAGAAGGTGCAGGAATACGGTCAGGCCATATGTGACATCCTGCAGCGCAATGGCAGCTCGGCAGGGGAACTGCAGAAGAACATTGCCGGTCCTGTGAACCGTATGTGTGACGGCTCTTTCCTGGACAAAGGTGAGATTTCGGCCACTTTCAGCAAATGCTGCTTGGACGGCGCCGCCTTCTTCACCAAATCGGCGCTCAAGGGAAAGCCGTATCTTGAGAATCTGGCGCAGACGGAATTCTGTCACCGTCTGCAGGCGGCAGCGCACATAATGGAAAGGTATCTCAGACTCAATAACTCATTCGGCGCCGCATTGAAATACCTGCATGAACTGTCGCTGCTCATGTCGGTACGCCGCAGGATAGATGAACAGAACATTGAACAGAACCGCCTGATACTGGCCGATACCCCGTCGTTGCTTGCCGGACTGCAGAGCGGTGACACGTCGTTCGTGTTTGAAAAGACAGGCAGCTTTACTCAGCACCTGATGATCGATGAATTCCAGGACACGTCGGGCATGCAGTGGCGCAACCTGTATCTGCTTCTTCTGGAGTGCCTCTCGGCCGGCAATGAATGTCTTGTCGTGGGCGATGTCAAGCAGTCCATATACCGTTGGCGTAACAGTGACTGGAACATTCTGAACACCGGACTTGCCAGGTCACTGGGAAATTATGCGCCCTGTATTGAATCGATGGATGTCAATTACCGCAGTCTGGAGAATGTGGTGGAATTCAACTCGAAGCTTTTTGAATCGGCCGTGGACGGATTGCAGGAATATGTCAGGCAGGAGACCGGCTGCGCTTTCGAGGACCTGGATACGGCATACGCATCGGTCAGCCAGAATAACGCCCGCACGGGCCATTGCGGTTGTGTCAGGGTTGAAACGGGAATCAGTTCCAAGAAGGCGGCCGATATGGCCGATACCTGTGAACGTGTGGTCGAAGCTCTTGATGAACTTACACAGGCCGGTGTCCGTCAGTCCGACATTGCAATGCTGTTCCGTGGCAACAGGGAGATAAGCGCGTTGGCTGCATGGTTTGCCGCCAACCGCCCCGAATACAGAATGGTGTCAGCCGAGGCATTCAGACTGGACGCATCGGTATCGGTCAGGATAATGGTCAATGTCTTGCGCTGGCTTTCCGACAAGTCAAATAAGGTGGCGCTTGTCAGCCTTCTGTGGGAATGGGAACAGGCAGTCAACGGAAAGACTGTCACGCTTGACGGCTTGCTGACGTCCGATATGGAAGCCATGCTGCCCGAGGAATTGTGCATTGAACGCGAGCAGCTGCGGCAGATGCCTTTGTATGAGCTGCTGGAGCGTATATATCAGATACTGGGACTCGGACAGGCGAAAGACGGCTGTCAGTATGTCATGGCTTTTCTGGACCAGGTTGCCGCCTGGCTGAAGCGTAGTCCCGGCAATATTGCCGATTTCATTGCGGCGTGGGACGACAAACTGTGTGAAACTGCAATTCCCGCTACCGATGCCGACGGTATAAGGCTCATGACGATACACAAATCAAAAGGTCTGGAATTCCATACGGTAATAGTTCCTTTCTGCGAATGGGAACTGACAAAATTCGGTGACCGTCTATGGGTCGAACCTGATGTTCCGGCCGGTGAAGAGGATTACAGCCTGCTTTCCGGAATAGGAGAGGTTCCCGTGCTGCCTGTGTCTTTCGGCAGAAGTCTGGGCAATTCGGTATTCGGAAAAGACTATGTCCGGGAGTTGGGAATGCAGGCTGTTGACAATCTGAACCTGCTGTATGTGGCCTTCACCAGGGCTGAATGCAATCTTTTCATATACGGAAAGCGTCCGGCAAAGTCAGGCGGCAACTCGGTGTGCATTCTTCTGGAAAACGGTATTCGCAGCGCATTCGGGGTGGAGCCGGAAGAGGACGGCACTGTAAGATATGAGTGCGGCGATATCTGCGGGCATATTGAAAAGACGGAAAAGAAGTCCGGCAACCCGTTCGATACGGAGCCTGATGCACGGAATATGGAAATGTGCTCGTACCCTATGACCGCCCAGTTCCGCCAGTCCGGCGACAGCGTGCGTTTCGCATTCCAGTCACGGGAAGAAGGCGGCTCCGGTTCCCGGCAGGAATACATAGAGCGCGGCAAGCTGTTGCACAGTCTGTTCTCGGCCATATCGACATCGGCCGACATAGACCGTGAAGTTGACCGTATGCTGTCCGACGGCTTGCTTGACAGCCAAGCCGTGGCCGACAGGCTGAAGGCCGACATACATGGACACATTGCCGATTCGGGGGTGTCGGAGTGGTTCAACGGAGAGTACAGGCTGTTCAATGAGAATTCCATACTTTTCCGCGACGGCGGTGTAATGCAGACACGCCGTCCTGACCGTGTGATGGTTATGGCCGACGGCACCGCCGTGGTCGTCGACTTCAAGTTCGCCCAGGAGCGTGAGGAGTATTGCCATCAGGTCCGTGAATACATGGATCTTCTGGGGCGCATGGGCATGGACCGTGTGAAAGGCTATCTGTGGTATGTCGACAAGAACAAAGTTATAAGAATCTGAGAATCATGGAACAGTTTCTGAAGATAGTGGCTGACAATCTTTACAGCCGTTTCAACAGCAGCGAAAAAGGTCTTTCGGGCGTGACGGTGGTATTCCCGAACCGCAGGGCCAGGCTGTTTTTTGACCAGTATCTGTCACAGTGCAGTGACGCTCCGATATGGTCGCCGTGGTACACGACGATTGAAGAACTTTTCCAGAGCCGTTCAAGCCTGCGTGTCGCTGACCGCATTGAACTGGTGTCAATACTCCATGGGGTATATTGCCATCAGATGAACAGTAACGAAACTTTGGACAGTTTCTGGCCGTGGGGCGAACTGCTTCTGGCCGATTTCGATGACATAGACCGCAATCTGGCTCCGGCGGACAAGCTGTTTCAGGCGCTGCGTGACCATAACGAGCTCTCGGACACGTCGTTCCTTACCGACGAACAGGCTGAACTTCTGAAACGCTTTTTCGGCGAAGTCAGCAAGACCGGGGCATCGGAGCTGAAGGAAAAGCTGAAGACCGTGTGGAAACAGCTTGGCGCAATATACAGTGAGTTTACGGCAACATTGCGGCAAAACGGGCTGGCATACAGCGGCATGCTTCAGCGTGACGCCGTCAGTTCGCTTGCCGGCGCGGAGTTCAGCCAGGACCATTACGCATTTGTGGGCTTCAACAGTCTGGACAAGGCAGAGAAGGAGCTGTTCCGTGCCATAAAGTCACGCGGCAAGGCGTTGTTCTACTGGGACTATGACATAAGCTACACACGTGACGGCAGCATACATGAAGCCGGACATTTCATGCGCGGTAACCTGAAGGAGTTTCCGTCGGAATTGCCGGAAGACATGTTTGACAATCTTTCCGCCGGGCGCAGCCTTGCTATTGTGGAGACATCGACCGACAGCGCCCAGGCACGCTGTCTGCCCAAGTGGATTGAGGATACCGGCTGCGGCAAGGCGAACAGCGATATGGCTGTGGTGCTTTGTGACGAGACGCTGCTCCAGCCTGTCCTGCACTGCCTGCCGCCCGACAGGACGGACAATGTCAACATAACCATGGGATTCCCGCTGACAGGCACACCGCTGTTCAGCCTTGTGACATCGCTTGTGGACATGCAGAGATCAGCCTCAAGGCATGACGGCCGCTTTGCTCTGACTGAAATCGAACGTGTGCTGGCGAATCCTCTCATAGACTCCATGTCGGCCGAAGCAGCCGGTCTGCTGGCCTCCTTGAGGACGGAAAGGCTCATGTGCCCCAATCTGTCCGTACTGCAGGTCAATGAAACGCTGACGGCACTGTTCAGTGTCGTAAATGGAAATGTCGCCCTGCTGGAATGGCTGCTTGACATTCTGCACCGTGTACAGCCTGTCATTGAGGAAAATACAGCCGACACGCTTTTCAAACCTATGAACAGCGAGGCCCTTTTCCGCTGCTACACGCAGGTGAACAGACTGCATTCGCTCATTGTTGAAGGGAAACTTGAAATGCAGACCGACACGCTGTGCCGTCTGCTCCGTACCATGCTGTCAACGGTCACTGTTCCTTTCCATGGCGAACCTGTCGTAGGTATGCAGATTATGGGACTGATCGAGACCAGAAACCTTGATTTCAAACATGTGCTGCTTTTGTCCGCTTCCGAAGGCTCTCTTCCGAGTGCAGGCTGCAGCGCATCGTTCATACCATACAATGTCAGGGCTGCGTTCGGCCTCACCACACTGAAGGACAGGAGTGCGGTCGCATCGTACAACTTCCACCATCTGCTGCAGAGAGCCGAGTCGGTCACCATGGTGTATAACGGCAATGCTGACGCCCCCGGCATGGGCAAGGGTCAGATTTCGCGTTATCTGCTTCAGCTTCAGCTCAGCGGGAAACCTGTCCGTATGCTGTCGCAGAGCATGTCTGCCGGCAACACATCGGTAACTGTCGCGAATGCCGGCGGAGTGGAGAAGTCCGGAACGGTCCTCAGACAGCTGTGCCACTGCTATGATTACAGCAACCCTAAAAAATATCTGTCGCCGACGGCCCTGAAAAAGTATATGGCCTGCCCGCTCAGTTTCTATCTGTCTCAGGTGGCCGGACTCAAAAAGCCTGACGACACGGTTACGGAAATTGACAATGCCATGTTCGGCACCCTGCTTCACAAAAGCGCCGAACTGGTATATGAGAAACTGGCGGAACAGGGCAGTGACAGGGTGGTGACGGCCGATGCCATAGAGAAGTTCATCGGGATTCCATTGGCCAAGGAAGAGATTGTGAGCCGCGCGTTCTCGGAATGCTTTTTCAACAAGGAAGTGGCACTGTCCGATTACAGCGGTCCGCAGCTGGTGGTACATGGAGTCATATGCAAGTACCTCTTGCAGATTCTCTATATGGATAAGAAGTGGTATGCTCCGTTCACATATCTGAAAGGCGAGTCGGACAATTATGAGACTTCGGTTCAGGTCGTCAGTCCGCTTGACCCTGACAAGAAGATGAATGTCCGCCTGAAAGGTATCATTGACCGCTTGGATCGCAAGGATGGTGTGACACGCATAGTCGATTACAAGACCGGCAGCCCTCAAGATTGTCCGAAGAATCTGGACGCAGTGTTTGCCACTGACGGCATGTCGCATGAGCACGCATTCCAGATTTTCTATTACGCATACGTCCTGAGCAGACAGCAAGGCTGGCAGGGCAGAATTGCACCTGTGCTTCTGTATACCAGAACAACGTCAAAGCCTGATGCCGGTAATTTGTACTACAATATTGGCGACCATCCGGTGACGGACTTTGCCACTGACATTGGAAAAGCGTTTGAGGAGAAACTTCTGGCCATGGTTGCCGAGATATTCAATCCTGACATTCCGTTCAGGAAAACTGAAAGCGACAAGCCATGCAAGTATTGCGATTTCCGCATGCTGTGCCGCGGAACTGAATGATCACTGTCCGGCATTCTTGCCTTTGGCCGGCTGGCCGCCCTTCCTGTGGCCGTGGTGCTGGCCGCCTCCGCTGGCGTGGGACTTTCCGTGACCTTGCGGCCTGGCTTTTGCTTTGGCCGGCTGGTATTCCGGAGCTTCGCCGAGTTCGGACGGAACAGGAACCTTATACACCGGCTTGCCGAGGAATTTTTCAATCTTTCCGAACTGGGTCTGGTCGTCCTGACTGACAAAGGTCAGTGCGCAGCCTTCGGCGCCGGCACGTGCGGTACGTCCTATGCGGTGAACGTAGTCTTCAGGGTCATGCGGCACGTCATAGTTGATGACCAGGTCTATGTCGTCAATGTCAATTCCGCGCGATACGATATCGGTAGCGACCAGCATGTTTATGTGTCCGTTGCGGAACTTGAGCATTATGTCGTCGCGTTCCTCCTGACTCAGGTCGGAGTGCATTTCACCTACGCTCATTTTCAGCCTGCGCAGTGACTTGGTGATTTCCTTGACCTTGAGTTTGGAACTTGAGAATACTATGACCCTTTTCGGTGACTGGTCTTCAAAGAGACTCTGTATGATTCTGAGTTTCTGGGCTTCGTAACATACGTATGCTGCCTGCAGAATCTTGTCGGCAGGACGCGAAACGGCAATCTTGACCTCGGCGGGGTTATGCAGAATGGTTTTGGCCATGTTCTGTATTTCCTGGGGCATGGTGGCCGAAAACAGCATGTTCTGGCGCTTGGCGGGCAGCTGGCGCACAATCTGCATTATGTCGTCAAAGAATCCCATGTCGAGCATGCGGTCGGCCTCGTCAAGAATGAAGAACGACACTTTTGAAAGGTCGATGTTGCCAAGGCTGATATGGCTGATGAGACGGCCCGGGGTGGCGACCACAATATCGGTGCCCATGGAGAATCCGCGTTTCTCCTGCTCGAAGCGTATCCCGTCATTGCCGCCGTACACGGCCGTGCTTGAAACGTTGGTGAAATATGAGAATCCCTCGACCTGCTGGTCAATCTGCTGGGCAAGTTCGCGGGTAGGGACCATGATGAGACAGTTGACCGCACCTTCTGGATATCGGCCCGTTGACAGCTTGTCAAGGACAGGAAGAAGGTAGGCCGCGGTCTTGCCTGTGCCTGTCTGTGCCACGCCTATAAGGTCGCGGCCTTCAAGAAGATATGGGATGGCCTGCTCCTGAATGGGAGTGCAGTCCTGAAAGTTCATTGCGTCAATGGCGTCGAGAAGGGCCGGCTCAAAGTCCAGTTCGTCAAATCTCATGATTATTTCGGTGCTTTAATATACAGGTAAATTGCTATGAATACAAAGACAACGTTCGGAAGCCATTCGGCCCAGAAGGCGCTCATGGAACCTGCTACGGCAAACATGGATGACACCGTCTGGAAGAGTATGTACCCGAAACTCAGGCCCAGGCCGATTCCCAGATGGAGTCCCATGCCGCCCTTTCGCTTGCGGCTGGAAAGCGAGGCTCCTATTATTGTCATGATGAACGATGCGAATGACATGGCATACCTCTTGTTGTACTCGATTTCAAATGGCTGGATGTTGCCTATGCCCCTTTCCTTCTGCTGTCTTATGTACTGGCGGAGTTCGCCCGATGTCATGGTCTCCTCCTGTCCGTTTTCAATCAGGAAGTCATGAGGCTGGAAGTGGATTACGGTATCCATTTCGGAACCTGTCGTGATGGTCTCGGTCGGACCGGACAGGTCGCGGATCATGTAGTTCTTGATTGTCCAGTGGTACGGCTCACCGCAGATGGTGTCATACTGTACGCTTCTGGCTGTCATGTGCGATATTAGCTGTTTGCCTTCGAACTTGTCAAGTGCAAAGCGGTATCCTATCTTGTTGACATCGTCATAGCGTTCAATGTAGGCAATGATTCCGTCTTCAACCACAAGCTGTACATTGTACTTGTCAACTTCCTTTTTGCGGCTGCTGTGTATCTTGTATTGTGTCTCGAAGTCGACTCTTGTCACATTGCCGTGGGGTATGACACGCGAACCGAGGAACAGGGTGAGTGCGGCAATGAACGTGGCCGATGCCAGATACGGCAGCATCATGCGCTTGAAGCTCATGCCGGTCGAGAACATGGCTATGATTTCAGAGTTCTCGGCCAGTTTTGACGTGAAGAATATTACCGCAATGAATACGAACAGCGGACTGAAGAGGTTTGCGAAGTAAGGTATGAAGTTAAGATAGTAGTCGAAGATGATTTCGTGAGCCGAAGCTGGCTGCAGCTTGTCTATGTGCTCGTTGTAATCGAATACTACGGCTATGACGATGATCAGTGCAATCGAAAAGAAGTATGTGCCCAGGAACTTCCTTATGATGTACCAGTCAAGCGTGGTGAACAGTCTCTTTCTTGCGAACTTCTTCATAATGATTCTTCAGTCAGATTCTCTGCATGGTCTGTTTTGACATCACCGTTTTCCAGCTGTGGAAGTCATTGGCCAGAATGTGCTTCCTTGCCTCGCTGACCAGCCACAGGTAGAATGCCAGGTTGTGGACCGATGCAATCTGCAGTGCCAGGTATTCCTGTGCCTTGAACAGATGGTGCAGATATGCTTTCGTGTAGGCGGTATCGACGTACGATGCCCCATCGGCCTCGATGGGTTCGAAGCAGTCTTCCCACTTCTTGTTCCTGATGTTGATTATTCCGTCTTTGGTGAACAGCATGGCGTTGCGGCCGTTGCGGGTGGGCATGACACAGTCGAACATGTCAACTCCAAGAGCTATGCTCTCAAGTATGTTCTGCGGTGTTCCCACACCCATAAGGTAACGCGGCTTGTCCTTTGGAAGAATGCTGTTTACAGTCTCTATCATTTCATACATGACAGGTGCGGGTTCACCTACTGCCAGGCCGCCGATGGCGTTGCCGGGAGCATCTTTTGCGGCTATGTATTCTGCCGAACGCTTTCTCAGGTCGCTGTACTGGCAGCCCTGGACTATTGGGAACAGGGACTGGCAGTAACCGTATTTCGGTTCAGTCTCTTCAAAACGCGTCACGCAGCGGTCCAGCCAGCGGTGCGTGCGCTCCATTGACTTTTTGGCGTAGTTGAAGTCGGCATCGCCCGGGCAGCATTCGTCAAAGGCCATGATGATGTCGGCGCCTATGGTACGCTCAATGTCCATGACCCGTTCCGGGGTGAACAGATGCCGTGAACCGTCAATGTGCGACTGGAAAGTCACGCCTTCTTCCTTCATCTTGCGCAGTCCGGCAAGCGAGAAGACCTGGAAACCGCCGCTGTCGGTCAGTATGGGGCGGTCAAAACCGTTGAACCTGTGCAGTCCTCCGGCCTTTTCCAGAATCTCAAGTCCGGGTCTCAGGTACAGGTGATATGTGTTGCCCAGAATGATCTGCGCCTTGATGTCATCCTTCAGCTCACGCAGGTGCACGGCTTTTACAGACCCTACGGTGCCCACGGGCATGAATATGGGGGTCTGAATCTGACCGTGGCCAGTGGTGATGAGTCCGGCACGGGCATCAGACCCGCTGTCGGTATGCTGGAGTTCGAATGTCAGTCCCGGCTGCATGCTGTATTGTCAGGCTTTTGAAGTTGGAACAGCCGGTGCTGCCAGGGCAGGTGTGGCTCCGGCAATGTTCTGCATGACGGGCGCAGGGTCCGGAACTATATTCATGGGATTGTCGACCTTCTCGTCAAGAAGCGCAAGTTCCCATACGTCGCATATTCTGTCAACGTAATGGAATGTCAGACCATCAAGATACATGGCAGGAATCTCCTCGATGTCACGGCGGTTGTCCTGACAGAGAATAAGTTCCTTTATGCCGGCGCGTTTTGCCGCCAGAATCTTTTCGCGTATGCCTCCAACCGGAAGCACCTTGCCGCGCAGCGATATCTCGCCTGTCATGGCAATGCCCGCCTTGACCTTTCTCTGTGTGAAGGCCGATGCTATTGACGTGGCCATGGTTATGCCGGCCGACGGGCCGTCCTTTGGCGTGGCGCCTTCCGGAACATGAATGTGCACGTTCCACGAATTGAACACCGCGGGGTCAAGACCCAGCAGTTCGTGGTGCGCACGTATATATTCCATGGCCAGCATGGCCGATTCCTTCATTACGTCTCCAAGATTGCCAGTCAGGGTCAGCTTGCCTTCCTTGCCGTGGCTCAGACTGGTCTCGATGTACAGGATTTCGCCGCCGACCGATGTCCATGCAAGACCTGTAACCACGCCGGCGTATTCGTTGCCCTGGTACTTGTCCCTCAGATACGGACGCGTGCCTATTATGTCGTGCAGCATTTCCGGCTTGACGGTTTCCTTGGACTGCTGCCCGGCTTCAGCGAACTTGCATGCAGTCTTGCGGCATATCTTGCCCAGCTTCTTGTCAAGTTCACGTACGCCCGATTCACGTGTATAGTTCTCTATCACGGCTTCAAGGGCTGCCTTGCCTATGGAAAGCATTCCTTTCTTTATGCCGTTTGCCTCCATCTGGCGCGGCAGAAGGTGACGCTTTGCAATCTCGATCTTTTCCTCGGTAATGTAGCCGCTGACCTCAATAAGTTCCATACGGTCCAGAAGCGGAGTGGGGATGGTGCCCAGATTGTTCGCTGTGGCAATGAACATCACATTCGACAGGTCATAGTCAATGTCAAGATAATTGTCGTGGAACGCACTGTTCTGTTCCGGATCGAGCACTTCGAGAAGTGCTGACGACGGGTCGCCCTGCACGTTCATACCGCTGACCTTGTCGATTTCGTCGAGAATGAACACCGGATTCGATGACTTGGCCTTCATGAGTCCCTTTATTATGCGTCCCGGCATGGCGCCTATGTAAGTCTTGCGGTGACCGCGTATTTCCGACTCGTCATGCAGGCCGCCCAGCGAAATGCGCACGTACTCGCGCTTCAGGGCACGGGCAATGGATTGTCCGAGCGATGTCTTGCCAACTCCGGGAGGGCCGTACAGGCAGATGATCGGGGACTTCATGTCACCGCGCAGTTTCATGACCGACAGATGCTCGATGATGCGCTCCTTGACCTTTTCCAGTCCGTAATGGTCGGCGTCAAGAGTCTTGCGGGCATTCTTTATGTCCAGATTGTCCTTGGTGCAGTACTGCCATGGCAGGTCAAGCATGGTCTGCAGGTATGAAAGCTGCATGTTGTAGTCCGGCGACTGGCTGTTTATGCGCTCCAGCTTTGAGAGCTCCCTGTCAAATGTCTGTCTGGTTTCATCGGACCACTTCTTTGTATCAGCCTTCAGACGCAGCTCCTCAATGTCCTGGTCAGGACCGCCGTTGCCGAGTTCGGCCTGGATGTTCTTTATTTCCTGCTGAAGGAAATACTCCTTCTGCTGGTGGTCTATGTCTTCGCGGGTGCGGTTCTTGATTTCCTTCTTCAGCTGTGCGAACTGCAGCTCGCGGTTCAGAATTGCCAGCAGCTTGTAGATGCGTTCGTAGAAATCGGTCTCCCTGAGCAGCTTGGCCTTGTCCTTGATTTCAAACGGAAAGTTCGAACAGATGAAATTGGTCAGGAACATTCCGTTGCTTATGTTCTTGAGCGCAAAGGCGGCGTCGGGCTGTATGCTGTCGTTTGACTTGATGAACTTTACGGCGGTTTCGCGCAGAGAATCGATGAGCGCCTTGAACTGCTTCGAGTTTGAGTCGGGCAGGATTTCAGGCAGGTTCTCCACATGCCCCTGCAAGTACGGGCGCTTTGCGGAAATTTCCTTGAGCGTGATGCGCTGCATGCCCTGCAGGACAATTGTCGTCGAGTGGTCGGGCATGTCGAAAATCCTGATTATCTTGGCCAGAGTACCTGTAGCGTAGAGGTCTGTCATTGACGGGTCCTCGACCTGCTGATCCTTCTGACAGAATACGCCTATCAGGGTGCCGTTGGCCTGGGCGTCCCTGACAAGTTTCAGCGACGACTTCCTGCCTACCGATACGGGCATGACGACAGTCGGGAACAGCACCATGTTCCTGAGTGGCAGAATGGGAATTATATCTTCAATCTTTGTGTCTTCAAAAAGGCTGCTTTCGTTGCCGTCAAAGTCAGCAATCATGGAGAACGCGGGATCTGTTTCGTCGAATTCGCGCTCAAGCTGCTGTTCTTCAAGGTCTTCAGCCTGATTCTGTATTTTCTTCTTTGCCATATTACCAATAAGTCGCTCCTTAACATGTGAGCCGTAGGGGTGCAAAGGTAACACTTTTCTGCGGTATACTCCAAAAATAAAAGAGGAACGGGAATTTTTGTACCTTTGCGAACATATGGCAAATGACTGGTTTCAGTTCAGACGGTTTCTTGTGCGTCAGGACAGATGCGCCATGAAAGTGGGGACCGATGGCGTACTGCTGGGGGCGTGGGCTCCGCTTGACGGCGGCACTCCTGTGCTTGACATTGGCGCGGGCACTGGAATCGTGTCGCTTGTTGCGGCACAGAGGCTCGAGCGTGACATGTGCGGTATGGGAAAATGTATTACAGCAATAGAACTTGATTCTGACGCATCGGTCCAGGCTTCCGATAACTTTGCCGCCTCTCCATGGAAGAAACACATGGAGTGCTTGAATGTCGATGTAAATAAATTTGAATGCGGATTCCATTTCGGGACCATATTGTGCAACCCTCCGTATTTCAGAAATTCACTGCGCTGCCCGGACAGTTCCCGGAACAGTGCCCGACATGGCGATGACCTGAGCTTTGAGGACCTTGCCGCATGCGTATCGCGCCTGCTTGAAACGGCCGGCCTGTTCTCGGCAATTCTGCCCTCTGATTCTGTGCCGACATTCATCCGGGCATTCGCTCTGAATGCACTGTATCCGGTGCGCCGGACCGATGTATGCACAGTGGCCGGCAAGCCCCCGAAAAGGACACTGCTTGCCTTCTCGCACGTTCCGTCTTCATGTGCCGGCAACTTGCTGGTCTTGACCGGCACTGACGGAAAAGTATCGGACGAATACGTCTCCCTTGTTAAAAATATTTATCTTAACTTTTAGATACCGGCATTCTTCGGCGTTTTTTTTGACGAGTTGGAGTTCTATCTTAACTTTTTTTTTATATCTTTGCTTACCGGCCGGCGTGTTGCGGCCGGCGTTTTTTTTAAATTGGAGATATTCAAATTGTTATTATGAGCGGATATTTTTGGAAAGTTACTTTTGCTCTGATGGTATTTACCGGAGCAATGTGCTCTTGTGAAAGTGAAGAAATCGATAAAACTCCAACACCAGAGAGCGGCACGCTTGTCGGAACGGGAAGCCAGGCCATTGAAACGGAAAACCCTTCGTTCGGTTTTGACATGAGCGGTCTTTCAGATTCTACCAAGCAGACGGTTGACAGTATTTTCGGGGAACTCTCGCAGTATCTCAAAGAAAATGCGCGGGGTGAATCGGATGAGCTGGTCGGAGAGGAGCCTGAAAACGGTATGGATGCTCTCATCAACCTGTGGGGCAACAGAGGTGTCAGACAGAAGGTCATCAATTACACCAGCATCGACGGCAATGGCAATCCCATAGAAATATCGGCTGTCCTTTACTGGCCGTACAGCAAAAAGCCGGGCACACCCAACATCAGACCGAACGACATTGTGATATACTGCCACGAGACAATGTTTTCGGCCTCTGAAGCACCGTCGGCCCAGAAATCGAACAACTTCGGCAATCTGGCCATTGACGGCAATCTGGTGGTCATTCCGGATTACATAGGCTTTGGAGAGACGAGTGATTTGAACCAGACGTATCTGTGCCAGAACCTAATTGCACGCAACTGCATGGATGCCATCCTGGCAGCCATAAGTGCTGCAGGCAATGCAGACATGGAGGTTCCGGCACTGAATAACGGTTACGGCACGTACATACTGGGCTACTCGCAGGGCGGTGGCAATGCGTTTGCGCTTACCAGATATATTGAGACCAAGGCAACTGACGACCAGCGTCAGAAGATTAACTTGAAGCGCTCATTCGTAGGCAGCGGCCCGTACAATCCGGCATTGACATTCGAGTGCTGGCTCAGGGATGGAAAGATGACGATGCCGACTCTTCTGGCTATGGTTCTCCAGGGCTTCCAGGCCGGTTACAAGAAACAGCTGGCAGGCTACGATCTGAAGACCTACTTCAGTGATGCATTCCTTGAAACAGGTATTCTGGATGCGCTGGCTAACAAGACTATGAGCACCATGGAAGTTGCAGGTGCGTTGGCCAGTGTATTCCCGGACAGTGTTATCGAATCGTCAGACAAGACATTCATGTCATACTATAAGCTGAGTGCAATTATGAGCGATAAGGCCAAGGATGCCGCCTCAGACTGCCGCCAGAGACTTCAGGCATGTCTTGAGGAAGAAAACCAGTTGGCTGACGGCTGGACACCGCAGCACCATATTTCATTCTTCTATACAAGCGGTGATGACATGGTTCCGTGCGAGAACACCCTGACAGCTTATGAAAAGTATGAAAGTTCGGGAATGGTCAGCAAGCACGACTGTAAAATCAATCAGCATATCCTTGCACAGATTGTTTATATGGTCTATGCGGTCGGTCTTGACGGCTACAAGAGCGATGACGGTTTGAAGAATATTCCTGCCCAGGTTACAAATCTGATAAACTCACTGATAGGAAGCCTGAATCTTATGTAGCAGGCATCTGTCGGAATGCAATCTCTTACAACAACACTTATACTGAATACCGTCTGATATGAATCGTGAATTTTTTAATTCTCTTGCTTGTGGGGTGCACGCATCGGTCATTGCAGCCGTCCTGCTGGTCATACCGCTTTCATTCCAGTCGTGTAACGATGATGATGCGGCCCTTGAAGTCCCTCAGTATGAACTGCATCGTGGCACTCTGTCCGACATCAGCTGGTCCAAGAGCTACACGCCGCGGGAATTCGAGAACGCTTTCAGTACTGCCATCGGAGGCATGGACCTGAATCTGCTGAAGTCCATCGGAATGGACATGGGTCCGATGTTCGGCAAAATAGCCGACGGCCTTCTGGAAAATCAGGGCGATGTCCTGCAGGAACTGTTCGATGAAGAGCAGGGCCGCAAGGGTGCCAAATGGGAGATGCAGGCATACAGCATTACCTTCAACAGCGTCGGATACAAGGGAGAACCTATAGAACTGTCGGCTATTGTCGCCTTCCCGAACGCCGTCAACGGAACTCAGTTCCATGTGCTGGACAACATAAGCGTGTATAATCATGCCAGAGTTGACGAAAATGACCGCGTGCCTTCAAAGGTCGGTGACATCATGCTTCTGCGTGCCTTCTACAACCAGCTGGTAGTCATACCGGACGAAGAGGGCAGCGGCGCCAGCATAGACCATTATTTTGCCGAAACGGAAAACGACCGCAACGCACAGCAGACCATCGATGCCATAAAGGCGGCACTGGAACTGATTGGCGGTATGGGAATAGAAATGAAGGAAGGATACGGCACATGGAACTTCGGAATATCTCTTGGCGGAGAGACTTGTGTGGGCTTCCATCATTATATGGAATTGAATGCCACTCCTGAGGAAAGACGTCTTGTCAATCTGAAGGCGACATTCGGAGGTGCCGGTGTTATCACTCCGTCAATGTATTTTGACCTGTTCGACAAAGGGGAGACTGTGGCCAGCCTGGATATGGGGCTTGCACTTAATCAGCTTGAGGGACTGCTGGAACTGCCCGCCTTGGCATTTGGAGGATATGATCCGAAAACCCAGCTGTTTTCACCTGAACTTTTTGAAAGGAAGTCACAAAAGTTCCCTGGTGTGACGCTTATGGAGTCCCGCCGTCAGATGCTTGGAAGGGAGTTTCCGCAGGATGCTTTCCAGAAGATTTTCCAGAATGACATGCTTGATTCAAATGGCCGTTTTAATCATGATTCTCCAAAGACGCAGGCACTGTTCAGCTATTTCAAGAAGTGCGATTTGGGATGCGGATGGACACCCAGTGTCAAATTCACTCTGGTGTGGAGCGATGAGGACCAGATGATGCTTCCCTATATGCATCAGCAGGCCTACAATAATCTTAGAAAGCTGCCGGGCGGTGGAACCAATCCGCTGATGAAGAAGCATGAGGTTGACCTGTCATTCCTGGGTCAGTTATTGGCCTCCACATCGCACCATGTCCTTTGTGCGTACTATTTCCTTGAGTGCGTAGGTAACGAGAACCCGGAAGATCTGGGTACCTATTGAGACTGATGTGTCATATTGTGCGGGACTTGTCCGGAACGATTGCGTTCAGCGAGTCTCGCACAATTTTTATGTTTATTTCCGAACCGAGCATGACAGGTTCGCCGTCAAAGTGTGCCAGTCCGGGCTTTTCCCTGACTATTTTCAGTTCACGGCACTGAAGCATTCTGACGTTGCGGTTTCTGTCCAGCTGTCTGTTGAATAGCTGAACTGCCATTTTCGGAACGTCAATGGCTGTAAACGACGGGATTATGGCAATGTCCAGCAGTCCGTCAGTTACCGATGCGTGCGGCGCAATGTACGCGTTGTTTCCCCACTGGCCTGCATTCGCGCAGGTTACTATGAACGCACTGTATTCCTGCTTTACACCATCAACGTACAAACTGTAGGTTTCGTTGCGGTATGTTGCCACCTCACGTATTATGTTTTCCAAATATGTGGTCATGCCGCGTGTTCCGGCTTTTGAAAAACTCATGCTGATGGCTGCGTCAAACCCGACTCCGCATGTGCAGAAGAATGGCTGGCCGTTAATCAGGCCGTAGTCCATTCTGACTGTGCGCGAGCTGTCAAGCCACTTGATGGCTTTGAACGGATCCATAGGAATGCCCAGATGACGTGCCAGACCGTTTCCGGAACCGCAGGGGATTATGCCCAAAGCGGTGTCCTTGCCAGCCAGGCCACAACCCACCTCGTTGACCGTGCCGTCTCCGCCGACTGCAAATACGACGTCATATCCAAGCCATGCGTATTTGTTTGCCAGTTCGCGGGCGTGTCCCTTGTAACTGGTCGTTTCTATTACATAGTCGTATTCATTCCTGTTGATATGCCTTTCAATCAAGGGTATGACCGGAATCAGCCTATGTCCTCCCGATATGGGATTGAATATGAATGCAGCCTTCTTCACGACACGATTGGTGGTGTATCGTCTGCGAATGTATGAAATAATCGAATAAGATGAATGCGCCGGCTGTGAAAGTCTTGTGAAACTGACAAAAAACTGTCATGTATTGTTTGGGCAATCAAAGGAAATGGCTAAATTTGCACCGCTTTTGAAATAAAGCAGACGGGATGTAGTTCAGTTGGTAGAATGCCTGGTTTGGGACCAGGTGGTCGCACGTTCGAATCGTGTCATCCCGACAGAAAAGGTCGCCTATGGGTGGCCTTTTCTGTCGGGATGATACTTCGTTCTTTTAGTTTCCTATCGGAAACGGGCGGCCCTCCGGGACCGCTCTCGCCGGTTCCCGTCTCGCGTTTGAAAAGGTCGCCTATGGGTGGCCTTTTCTGTCGGGATGACACTTCGTTCTTTTAGTTCCACCACTTACAAGCTGACTTTTCTCCTCCTATCCAGACGGCATCGCCTTCTTTGAAGCGGTAGTCCGGTGTGGGGTTGGCTATGATTTTTCCGTCCGAAATGATGCTTATTACCATGCAGCCGTACGAACGCATGTCGGCCTGGCCAAGTGTCTTTCCTGTCAGGTATGAATCGGCTGTAAGGACCAGTTTTTCCAGTTCGAACTCGGGGTCTGAAATCTGCTGAGCCCATGTGTGGGTCTGCAACAGGTTTTCAAATGACTTGTGCTGCTGGGCGGTACCTACAACAAGAAGGTCATCGCCGGGCATTATCAGCTCTTTTGGTGACGGAATGACGATGGCGCGTCCGCCGCGGGTTATTTTCATGACGTTGGCACCCGATTCGCGTCGCAGGTTGAGATCCTTCAAAGCATGACCTGCATAAGTCGAATTGGCCGGAACAATGTAATTGCGTGTGCTTATTGCGTATGCAGCCATCTTGTCGTTGACCGATGTCGCAACAGGCTTGATCATGCGCTGGTAGTTCTCGCGGGTGTTCAGATTGTCAATGAAACGTTTTTCGACACGTGTGAATTTTGCCATTACGCTGCGTCCGGCAGTAAACAGCAGGACACCCGCAATGACAAGAACCAGAATGCTCCAGTATGACAGCTTGAAATGGCTGACAAGAACCAGAATGACAAACATCGTGGCCAGAAGGATTCTTAACATGGCAAGTGCGAATATGGGCCAGAAATTGTTCTCCTTTTCCTTGAGAAGCTTGCCCGTTGACTGTGCTATGTTCCTTCCTCCCGCAGCCAGACCGCTGAGCAACGGCGTCATTATGACCAGTGTAACTCCCGTACCGATTCCGGCCGTTACGGTGTCTGACCATGAGTCCGGCGCAATGGAGTCGATGAAGCTGGAGAGCCACAGCTTCGAACCCAGAAAGACGGCGAACAGCACTACACAGTACAGCACTACACGTATTATGTATGCTTTCATGAGTTTCCGCCATTCATTCTGTTCGGCCATACTGGAATTGTGCTTGTGAAGGGCGGGAGCATCGGCCGTCTGAATGAATTTCGCGGGCAGTATACGGTACAGCAGTCTGGAGGCTTTGTCTCCGGACTTTATCAGGAAGGGAATCGTGAATGTCGTGATGACCGATGTGGCTACTATGACCGGATAGATAAAGCTGCGCAGTACTCCCATTGAACAGCCCAGATCGGCAATGATGAAAGCGAATTCACCCAGCATGGCAAGGCTGAAGCCGCAGTGGACAGCCTTGTCCAGCCCCTGTCCGGCCAGCAGCGCCCCGGAAGTGGAAAAGAACAGCACGCCTGCAATGACAACTGCAACAAGCAGCAGCACTACCTTCCAGTACTGTGCTATGACCGACGGGTCCACCATCATTCCGACCGAAACGAAGAATATGGCTCCGAACATGTCCTTGACGCTCGCAGTCAGTCTGGCAATGCGTTCACCCTGCAGTGTTTCCGACAGCAGCGAGCCCATGACAAACGCACCGAGAGCCGATGAAAATCCTGCCAGTTGTGCCAGTGTCACCATTCCGAAACACAGACCCAGGGCAATGATGAGCAGAATCTCGTCATTCAGGTATTTGTGCGTCTTTGAAAGCAGGGTGGGCAATACGTAAATTCCGACAAGGAACCACAATATTATGAAAAACGCCATTTTTGCGAGTCCGAACAGTATTCCTCCGCCGTCGAAGCTGTTTGATACCGCCAGAGTCGACAGCAGTACCATGAGCAGTACGGCTATGAGGTCCTCAAAGACCAGCGAACCGAAGACCAGAGTGGCATGCGCGCTGTTCTTCAAACCGAGATCGTCATATGCCTTGAGTACGATTGTGGTCGATGACATGGCCAGCATACCTCCCAGGAACAGACTTTCCATGGTACTCCATGACATGGCTGAACCGGTAATGATGCCGATGGTGAACATCCCGATGAATTTGGTGCCTGCCATTATCAGGGCACTTCCGCCTATTTGGAGCAGTTTCTTGAAACTGAATTCGAGACCCAGTCCGAACAGAAGGAATATGATGCCGATATCGGACCACAGTCTGACGGTTTCTTCCGTGTCTGTAATGCCGGGAAACAGACCCAGACGGGGACCTATCACAAAGCCTGCGATTATGTATCCCAGAATCAGCGGTTGCTTCAGTATTCTGAAAAGGACGGTGAACACTCCCGCCGCCATCATGATAAGTGCCAGACCGCTTACCAGATTGAACTCCTGTGACATGTCTTAATGAAGGAACTTTGCTATTACGGCTTTCAGGCTGTCAACGTCAATGGGCTTGCCCACGTGCTCGTCCATTCCTGCCTCAATAGCTTCCCTGCGGTCTTCTTCAAAGGCGTTGGCGGTCATTGCTATGATTGGAATGTCATGCAGTCCGTTCTTCAGAGAACGTATGTGGCGTGTGGCGTCAAAACCGTTCATGACAGGCATCTGGATGTCCATGAGGACAATGTCAATGTCACCGGGTTTTGCATTTCCGACAAGTTCCACCGCCTTTGCGCCGTCTTCGGCGACTGACACTTCAAAACCGGATTCCTCAAGAATAGCTGTCGCAATTTCGCGGTTCAGTTCGTTGTCTTCGACAAGTAGAATCCTTTTGCCGCTGAAGTCGAAAGACTGGACGGCCTGAATGCTGACTGTATCGCTGCTGCTGTCAGTCGGAAAGTCGAAGTCAAGCGTGAATTCAGTACCTGCATTCTGCCTGGTCTTCATTCCTATGCGGCCGCCCATAAGATCGACCAGATTCTTTACTATGGCCATGCCGAGTCCTGTGCCCTGGATTCCGGAAATGGTGGAATTCCTTTCGCGTGTAAACTCCTCGAACACCGTCTTGGCAAATTCTTCAGACATGCCCATTCCGTTATCCTTGATTCTGATGCGGTAATGCCTGCAGTCGGGCAGTTCCGATTCCCTTTCGCTTATTGACAGTCCTATGTGACCGCCGTCAGGCGTGTATTTGATTGCATTGGACAGCAAATTGAGGATTATCTGCCTGATTCGCAGCTTGTCACATATTATAACGTCATTGGTGACCGACGAGCTGTCAATGGTCAGCTCATGTCCGTGCATGTCGACATCGGCTCTGACTATGCTTTCAATATCGTTGAGCATGGCCGAGATGGAGCTGGGTGCAGTCTCAATGTGTACTTTGCCAGATTCAATGCGGCTCATTTCCAGCACGTCGTTAATCAGACTGAGCAGATGCGTCGACGAACTCCTGATCTTGCCAAGATAATCCTGTACCAGTTCCGGCTTGTTTCCGGCCGCGATGGCAAGGGTGGTGTATCCTATGATGGCGTTCATGGGCGTGCGAATGTCATGGCTCATGTTGCTCAGGAATGTCGATTTGGCCAGACTGACTTTCTTCTCGTTGATTGCCTTCAGTTTGTTTCTGTGGTTAAGCATCATGAATATGACCAATGCCAGCAGGATTATCGTGAACAGAACAGCAATGCCGGTCGATGCGACCAGCAGCATTGACTGCAGGGTCGTCAGAATGCTTCGGGCATTGATGGTCGGAACCTCCATGGCGATGCTGTACTTGCCGTGACCGCCCGAATGGTAGCAGAAAAAGTTTTCGAAATCAGGTTTCTGTATCTTTATCCAGTCGTGTCTGCCTGAACTGAAGTTGGAAGTAATGGTGTCGACCTGTGCTCTGGTCATTATTCCCTGTTCCAGATATTCTTCCAGGTGGTTGCCTGCCGGAGCCCAGGCGTCGTTCGTGAAGATGGTCTTTCCGGTTTCGTCCATGACGAACAGTCTGGCAGCTCCGGAATAGCTGTGAACTGTCATGAATGTGTTCAGGTCTCTGGGATCAAAGGCAAACCCCAATGCGCAGTATTCTGTCCCGTCAATGTAATACGGCTTTGTCGATATGGCAATGACATACTTTGTCATACCGTCCCTCCATGCCATGTGACGTGTCAGCGGAACACCGTATCTGAACAGGAAATCGGATTCGTCGTCGGTCGCTTCCAGCTGTCCTGATATTCCGGCGTTGTTCCTGTAGTTGAGCGCACTGTCAAGAAACAGCATCTCTTCTGCGTCGTTGACCCTGCAGAAGTAATCAAGGGCTGTTTCGATATCGCTGTAACGGCATTGCCTGTCACTGTGGAAGTAACTTATGTATTCATCAATGTACTGCAGGTTCAGCTTTGCCTTGTCGAGGTGCTCTTCAAATGGTATGTCGGCCATCTTGATGAGTTCATGAATGTAATGTGCCGTTGCCCTGTCAATGTAGTTGTTGCTCTTTTTCCAGAATATGCCAAACAAAGTTGTGCCACCCGCAACTGCCAATGTCAGCAGCAATGCCAGCAGCGGGGTGGGTCTGAGCAGTTTCTTTATCGTTCCAGTCATAGCAGATCCTGAATCCTATTAAACATTACTGGTCGTCAAGGTCAAAATAGTCCAGAAACTCCGAAAATTTGCGAACGAACGCATCGTATTCGGCCGGATCGAACAAACCATCGTGATTCTCGTGAGTAAAGGTCATTCCGTTTGTCGTGTATTTGGGACCTATGGTCCAATCGCCGGTCATTGGCGACTTGCAACATTCGAATTTCAGTTTTCCCTGAGCTATCGGATTGCGTCTGAAATAGACGCTGGTCTGAAGGTATTCGTTCATGGCTGTGGCAATCAGACGCATGAGGCTTTTCTGGGAGTTGCTGTCGCCGCCTCCGCTACTGCCTCCACTGCTGCTTCCACTACCGCTACTGCTGCTTCCGCTTTCATCGGCAATGAATTTCTGAGCCAGGTTCAGAAGCTTGCCTGCAAGCGGTATTGATATGACGGTACGGACGGAATCGGTCAGATTTATTTCAAGCTGCATACCACCCATCTCAAACTCCAGCTTGTCGCTCCTGGAAATGGCAAACCTTGCGAAGTTGACCGAAATCATGTTTATGAGGCGTCCACTGCGACTCCAGTCTAAATGTACGGAAAAAATGTTATTGGCTTTGCTTTCTGCTTCGAGTTTCAGGTCATTGCCGCCTACCGATGCTGAAACTTGAATTGACAGTGAGTCAAAGGCCGAGTTAAAGTAGCCGGTCGGCGAGGTGTAGTTAGCGGTTCCTCTGCATTCCACATCGGTCAGATGGGCTCCGTTCAGGTAAATCGATACCCGCGTCTCTTTGGGTACTGCCATGACCATGGCGGTGACCGGCGTTCCCTGCGGGGACACAAGACCGTCTGTATTGATGGCCAGATCAACCGGAAACAGAATGTCTTCGGAATAGTGTACTTTTCCGTGCAGTACTGACTCGTCCTGGATTATTGTGATTTCCAGGGAATCGGCCGGCTCTATAATCAGGGTATCACCATCCAGTATGTAGTGGCCGGGAATATGACTGAAACTGAACGAGCAGATTCCGGTAGCCGGGTCCGTATATGGCAGAACTTTTCTGATGAAGGAATCGGTGGCTACAGAGTTGTAGTCCTGTCTCAATATTCTTTTGTAGCTTATATCGACAGTCTTCTTCGTGGTGTTGAACACCGTTGACAGCCTGTCAATGTCCAGATTCGCATTGTCGACCCATTCGTTGCAGGCCTGGAGAATCATGATTCCCTGCTCTCTTGTGGAAAGGACCGAAAGATTCGGATCTGTGGTGCCGTTAGACAGTTTGTCTTCGCAGGAAACGGAAAAAAGGACACAGGCCAGAACGGACAGTATTATTGAAAGTCTTTTCATTGGAATTCTAATGGACTGCAAATATAACCAATATATTACAATGCTATGCCATCCGGTATCATTATTACAAAAGAGCGGCGCGGTCCCGCTGTCAGCAGAACCGCACCGCTCTTTTTGCCCGAAAAAATTGGCTTGCCCGATATTCTGTACGAGGCTGTTCTCTGTGGACGATAGAGATCGAAATGGCGTAGCTGGTCCGATTCTTTGCAATTGCAGCAGTAATGGCAGACAACAAAAAAACCTGCGGGTCTTCACTCGCGGGCTTTTAACCGTTGGGGTGCGGGGTGGGACTCGAACCCACGACATTCAGAACCACAATCTGACGCTCTAACCGACTGAACTACACGCACCGTCTATAGTGCTTTCCGTGAAAAGCGGTGCAAAGATACTGCTTTGACTTGAAAACGGCAAGAACTTTGCTTGAGTTTTTTTGAAAACTTGGCATTGAAGTGTCAGAAGCTTCTCAGTCAGTGCAGGCTGACTGCATTGACGGCCGGAACCGATGTCTGATCGCTGGCAACGTGGAAGTCTGGCTTGACGGTGCGGTTGCCATGAAGGCTGTAACGCACAAGGTGCGGCCGGCCGGTGCCGTCATCGGCCAGAAAAAGGGTTATTCCAAGACCGCGGTCGGTATCAGGGGCCTTCATTCCGGATATGTAGTTGCCCAGCGACCATACGGTCAGATGTGCCAGTTTCCCGTCTGCACGGTACTCTGTGACAGGCTCGATAACGTGGGGGTGACCGCCGATTATATGGTCGACGCCGTGGCTGTACAGCCACTTTTCGGTTGAAAGCTGTGAGTTGTCGGGCTGCAGACGATATTCGGTACCCCAGTGCATGCAGGCAATTATCATGTCGGCCCCGAGATAGCGGGCACGTGAAATGTCGGCCACTATGGCTGCGGTGTCAATGTAGTTTACGACACGCGGAGCACGTACCTTTATTCCGTTGGTGCCGTATGTGTATGAGAGAAGGGCTATGCGCCACCCGTTCCAGTCAATGAAGCAAGGGTGTTCGCGCAGTCGTGCCGTGCTGTCGCGGTATGTGCCCAGGTGTTTCAGCCCGAGTTCGTCAAGAGCGTCAAGAGTGCGTGCCAGACCGTCGGAGCCCCGGTCAAGACAGTGGTTGTTGGCGGTCAGGCAGATGTCAAAGCCCGAGTCCTTGAGTTCCTGTGCCAGTGCTGTAGGGGAACAGAAGGCTGGATAGCCCGAATACGGCTTTCCTGCGAGTGTGGTCTCAAGGTTGCAGACGGCAAAAGTGGCGTTCCGGATTTCTGTCCTGACCTCCTTGAAATATCGTGAATAGTCATAACTGCGGGTGCCGCTGTCATACGCCGCGTCAAGCTGCGACTGGTGCTGCATCACGTCGCCTGCAAAGTACAGCGTGAGCGTGTCGCCCGTCCTTTGGGCCGATGCCGGTCCCGCCAGAAATGACAGCAGGACCATGGCCGATGCCAGAGTCCTGCCGCGATTATTCATAGATTGCCTTGGTGCCTGCAAGAAGAGTGTTCTTCATGAGCGAGCAGATGGTCATGGGACCTACGCCGCCCGGAACAGGGGTTATGAAACTGCACTTGGGCGCAACATTCTCAAAGTCAACGTCGCCGCACAGACGGAAACCGCTCTTCTTTGTCGCATCGGGGACACGGGTGGTGCCCACGTCAATGATTACTGCGCCTTCCTTGACCATATCGGCCTTCACGAAACCCGGAATGCCGAGAGCTGCCACGATGATGTCGGCCTGCAGACATTCCTCCTTGATGTTCGCGGTGTGGCTGTGGCACACGGTAACCGTGCAGTCTCCGGGATTCGTCTTCTGCATGAGCAGGCTTGCCATGGGTTTGCCCACAATGTTGCTGCGTCCCAGAACCACTGCCTTCTTGCCTTTTGTGTCAATGCCGTAGCGCTTCAGCAGTTCCATTATTCCGTTTGGGGTTGCCGAAACAAAGCATGGCAGACCTATGTTCATGCGGCCTACATTGATGGGATGGAAACCGTCGACGTCCTTGCGGTAGTCAATGGCTTCTATCACGTGCTGCTCGTTTATGTGCTTGGGGAGCGGCAACTGTACTATGAAACCGTCAACATCGGCGTCACAGTTCAGTTCCTGGACCTTGGCCAGCAGTTCCTGTTCGGTAATGTCGGCCTCGTAGCGGATAAGAGTCGACTTGAATCCGCATTCGGCACATGCCTTGACCTTGGCGGCCACGTATGTCTCGCTTCCTCCGTCATGGCCAACCAGTATGGCTGCCAGATGAGGGGTCTTTCCACCTGCGGCCTTTATTGTGGCCACCTGTTCTGCTATTTCCTGCTTGATTTGTGCGGCAGTTGCCTTTCCATCAATTAGTTGCATAAGTATATACTTTAGTTCTCAGTGTCATTTCATACGCGGCATACCCGGCATGCCTCCCATTCCGGGCAGACCTCCCATTCCCGGCAGTTTGCCGCCTGCAACGGTCTTCATGACCTTGCGTGTCTGGTCGAACTGCTTGAGCATGCGTGTGACTTCGGTTACCGGCAGTCCGCAGCCCTTGGCAATGCGGTTCTTGCGCGAACCGTTCCTTTCGTTGAGCAGCAGGTCGGGGTTGGAGCGTTCCTGCGGAGTCATCGAGCTTATCATGGCTTCAATGCCCTTGAAGGCGCTGTCATCAATGTCAATGTCCTTGAGCGCCTTGCCCACGCCGGGGATCATGCCCATCAGGTCCTTGATGTTTCCCATCTTCTTGATCTGGGCTATCTGGTTGCGGAAATCGTCAAAGTCGAACTTGCCCTTACCCATCTTCTTCTGAAGACGTTTGGCTTCCTGTTCGTCAAACTGTTCCTGCGCACGTTCCACCAGAGAGACAATGTCGCCCATGCCCAGAATGCGGTCGGCCATGCGTTCGGGATGGAATACGTCGAACGCGTCCATCTTCTCGCCCGTACCCACGAACTTGATAGGCTTGTCAACGACGGTGCGTATGCTCAGGGCTGCACCGCCGCGTGTGTCACCGTCCAGCTTTGTCAGTATGACTCCGGTAAAGTCCAGACGGTCATTGAACTCCTTGGCGGTGTTCACTGCATCCTGACCGGTCATGGAATCGACCACGAACAGAATTTCGTTCGGTGTCAGAGCTTCCTTGAGAGCCGATATCTCCTGCATCATGGCCTCATCGACAGCCAGACGTCCGGCGGTATCGACAATAACCACGTCAAAGCCTTTGGCGCGTGCCTCCTTTATGGCGTTCTGTGCAATTTCAACAGGTTTCTTGTTGTCCGGCTCGCTGTATACCGGAACGTCAATCTGCTGGCCAAGAACCTTGAGCTGGTCAATGGCGGCGGGACGGTATACGTCACAGGCCACGAGCATAGGCTTCTTTGCACGCTTGTTCTTGAGCAGGCTTGCCAGCTTGGAACTGAAGGTTGTCTTACCGGAACCCTGCAGACCTGCCATAAGTATGACGGCGGGATGTCCCTTTGTGTCTATGTCCTGTGCCTGTCCTCCCATGAGTGCGGCCAGTTCGTCATGAACCACCTTGACCATAAGCTGGCCCGGACTCAATGACGTGAGCACGTTCATGCCAAGCGCCTTCTCCTTGACGGTATCGGTGAACTGCTTTGCAACCTTGTAGTTGACATCGGCGTCGAGCAGTGCCTTGCGCACATCCTTCAGGGTCTCGGCTACGTTGACCTCGGTGATCTTGCCTTCACCCTTCAGTATCTTGAATGACCTTTCAAGTCTTTCGGACAGATTTTCAAACATTCTGCATCAGGTTTTGTTTTGTGGCGCGAAATTAATCAAAAAATGTGGCATTCCAGCTAAATGTGCGCGCGAGTTGAAGTCTTAACGTCCGGAACTGCGTATCATGTCCCTGACCGTATGGGTGAAACGGTCCGATGCCACCAGTTCCTCAAGCGTCAGATGCATGCGGTAGCGCCAGTAGTTGTCGGGGTCGGCCGGCACGTTTATGCGTTCGCTGTCAGGGTCGGGACTGCGCAGGTCCTCATCGGTGGAAAGCCAGTCCTGCAATGGGAAAATTGCGAACATGCTGCTGCTCGTC
This sequence comes from Bacteroidaceae bacterium, assembly GCA_024398695.1. Classification (GTDB taxonomy): domain Bacteria; phylum Bacteroidota; class Bacteroidia; order Bacteroidales; family Bacteroidaceae; genus Colenecus. Next base: position 27,752 of record JAKSIR010000008.1, read on the forward strand.
AAATGGTCCTGCAGAATGCTTGCGCACAGGTTCGCATCGGCCTTCAGATGCGGAATCACCGGATTGACGGGCATCTCGTTCTCAATCCAGCTGCGCAGTACGCTCATGTCATGAGTCGATGTGGTGCATACCGACAGATACGGGTAGCTGCGCGGGTCGGCTACGCTTACACCGTACGCCTTGGGCATGCGTTGTACCTCGAGCGACAGGATGCGCAGACGGTCCATCACACCCGGTACACACTGCGGAATCATGCCAAGGTCTTCGCCGCACACAATCATGTCGGTCGCACTTATCAGGGCCGGCAGCTTTTCCATGGCGCATTTTTCCCAGAATGTGTCGTTACGCTCGTAGTAGAAACTGTCGTGAATGCGGCGGAAAGCTTCCTGCTGCTTCGTGTCCAGCGACTTGAACATGTCGGTGTCAAAGGCGTTTATCCTGGGATGCCATGTGCCGGGTCTGTATGTGTCCTCAAGAAACAGTACATTCGTTTCGGGCGTCCCTTCGGGGGCCGATGCAAAAGCTCTCGGACTGCCCTTGAAACCCATGAGGCGGATGTCCTTTGCGGTGAGCGTGAGGGCGGGGTTGAACCGTCCCATAAGACCGCTGCCATATTTCAACGGCACTTCCCAGATACGGAAAAAACCCAGCAGATGGTCAATGCGGTAGGCGTCGAAGTAATCGGCCATCTTGCGGAAACGCATGGTGAACCAACGGTATCTTTCCTTCTTCATGCGTTCCCAGTTATAGGTCGGCATACCCCATTTCTGACCGTCAACGGCAAAGTCGTCGGGTGGGGCGCCGGCCTGGCAGTCCATATTGAACAGTTCGGGGAACATCCAGGCGTCGCAGCTGTGGCGGTTCACCCCAATTGGAATGTCGCCCTTCAGCAGAATGCCCTTGCCGTGCAGGTACTCCCTGACCCGGCTGAACTGGCGGTGCAAGTGGTACTGGATGAAATACTGTTTCATCATGTCCCTGTGCCGTTTCGTGTCCGGTTTGCAGAAACTATCAATCAGATCCCTGCCGAAGCGCTTTTCCTTCCATCTCTCAAAGTCAGGGGTTCCGTACCTGTCACGCAGACAGCAGTATATGGCGTACGGTTCAAGCCATTCCCGGTTGGCTTCAAAGAAACGCCTGTATTCTTCTGTATTGAAACACTTGCCGGCCTGTTCGGCGAACAGCACGTCAATATAGCGGAGCTTGGCCTGCATCACGCGTTCAAAGTCAATCTGCGGCAGGGCGTTGAGCTCCAGGCGCAGCCTTTCCATTTCTTCTGCGAATTTGCTGTCGCGCGGAGTGCCTATATCCTGCAACCTTATATATATGGGGTTCAGCGCAAACGATGAATTGGCGCTGTAGGGATACGAGTCCCTCCAGGTGTGCGTCAGTATGGTGTCGTTGACCGGCAGGGTCTGGATTATGCTCTGTCCGCTTTCTGCAGCCCAGTCAGCCAGCAGTTCCAGGTCACGCAGCTCGCCTATGCCAAAGTCATCGTTGCTTCTAAGGGCGAAAACTGGAACTGCCGTCCCGGCTCCGCGCCACTGCGGCCTGCCGTTCAGCCTCACATTCGGAATTGCTATGGAACGCTGTTCTATGCGGTTGCCATTGCTTTCCAGCCATCGGTCGGCAAGGACAAGGCTTGCGGCGCATATGTCCGGAACGGTGTGGAAACCGCCTTCCTCAATGCGGTCCTGCCTGCCCTGGCATCGGACCATGTAACGGTACTGCACGCGGTGGCCGCAAATCAGGCTGTCATCGAATTCACGGTCGGTGAACCAGTTCCCGCAGCCGTCGTTCTGCATGTCAAGACACTGCCGCCTGCCGTTCTCAAAGTCCAGGCAGAGAAACAGGTTCTCGCCCCAAACCGTTCTGTATTCTATCTGGAAATGGATTTGCATACCCAAACGTAATAAGAAAAACTGAAAAACAGCACGTTTTTTGAATGTGCAATCCACTTTTTTTTCTTTGCTGCTTGTCAAAGTGTGGAAAGGAATGTAATTTTGAGGTTGTCAAAAAAACAACAGCCTGATTATGAAAAAGACACTTGCTTCAGTTTGTTTCGCCATGCTTGCCGCCGGCGTATCAGCACAGACAAATCTACAGATGTACTATGATTTCGGCGAAGGCCGTGAATATATCACTTCAACTCTTGAAATGTTCAAGTCAGACAATTGGGGCAACACATTCTTCTTCGTTGACTACGACTACAATTTCAAGCTGAGGGATACCGATGGCAGCGAGTATGTGGCCGCACCGAGCAGTACATACTTTGAAATAGAGCGCCGCCTCAATTTCTGGAGCGGAAGCGTGCTTGCACCTTTGAGCCTTCAGGTTGAATACAACGGCGGTTTCGGAAGCCGCGGACTGTTGAACAGCTACCCCGTAACCTCGGCCTGGCTGATAGGTGCCGATTATCTTTTCCACTCGGCCGATTATTCAAACACTCTTAATCTGCAGGTACTCTACAAAAAGTACAAGAAGGATACCGAAAGCATACCTCTCCAGTTTACGGTTGTATGGGGCATGCAGAACCTGTTCGGTCTGAAAGGCCTGAATTTTGCCGGCTTTGCCGATATGTGCGGCCATAAAACCACATGGCTGGACGAAGACGGTCCCAAGGATACAGACTGGACGCTCATATCGGAACCCCAGCTCTGGTACAATGTAGGTCAGCACTTCGGCTGCAATAACCTGAACATCGGCGGTGAAGTCGAGCTTGGCTACAATTTCTCCGGAAATCCGGAAAGCGGGTTCAAATGCAATCCCTGCTTTGGCCTGAAGTGGAATTTCTGAATTTAAG
>JAKSIR010000080.1 GCA_024398695.1 Bacteroidaceae bacterium
ACAACAACTCATACAGCACCCGCTTCAAGGTCAGTGCGAGCGGCCTGAACGGTGGTGTGCCATATTCAATGGACAAGTGAAAATTGGACATAAATCATATTGAATGGCAGCCAATCTGCACCAAGCCCACAATCTTATTTGGTGCAAATACAAAAGAAAAGTATCGTAATTTGTTGATTTCCAACTAATTACGATACTTGATTGGTGATTTCGCCGGGATTCAAACCCGGAACCTTCTGATCCGTAGTCAGATGCTCTATTCAGTTGAGCTACGAAACCTCCCTTAATTGCGGTGCAAAGATACTGCTTATTTCTTACAACAATGCGCTCACAGGGACTTTTTTTTTCAAATTTATCAAAGATTTTTGCTGACGGCTGTGAATACAGGGCCAATCATCGGTCATTGTCTGACTTTTGGGAAAAACTGATTGCCGTGTCTTTGATGTATTTCATCGTCCATCCATTGCCATCGAATAAGGAAACACTCCTTCATTGAATTGATGGCTTCCTGATATGAATACTTCTGGTCGGCATTGCTGCCGCCGTTATTCTTGTTTTCAATTGGAATCCATCCTTTGCCGTTCTTGGCGTTTTCAGGATAATGCGCATTGCAATATTCAGACAGACGCAACATATCGGCCATACTGTCAATATAATCTACAGCACCAAGGAAACCGTCCTTGAGTTCGTCCCACCGTTCAATGAAACGCGCCCGGAAACTGTCGCTCTTGCTCAGCAGATGCCAATAATAGAACTCCTGACCTGATCCGTGCTTGTCAAGTCCTGTCCAGCCGTACAGACGCTGAGGATCGTACGTCCAATAGTCAAAATCCCACAGATGGCCGAATTTCAGCTTGCCGCCATTATCAATGTTGTCAACATGGAAATACATGCTGTGAGGGCCGTTGACGGGATAGCTGTTGTAGAAATCCTGATTGCCTGTCAGTTCCTGGATAATGGCATAGTCAATGCACTGGTCAACATCAAGCAGTTTCTCGTAGTCGCCGGTCCAGGCAGTCATAACGGCATATTCGAATTTGTCGATGAAGTTTTTGACCTTGTCAAACGCAGCCTGAGTCATTTCATCTTCATCGGGCTGTTTGAATGAATACGGAATCTGCATATTGGATGACACGAATCCGCCCAAAACGCCAATATTACCAGCTTTACTTTCATCATTGAAATATGCGTCGCTCTCAAGCAGGAAGCCGCCGGTTCCGGGGTTATCCGGGTCGATGTCATTTATATTGATCCGATCTGACGATATCCTTCCCTGTTCGCACAGGTAGTAGTTGCCCCGGTACTGTCCGTTCAGCTCCAGTTCCACGAAACAGCCGTTGACAACATATTCCTGACTTGTCTGCCGGGCCAGCCAGAAGGTAACGTCGTTTCGCAGCAGCGTACGGTCCTTGAAGTTGGCAAGAAGTATCCAGCGCTTGTTTTTGGCCATGCCCAGGATTTTGCTCTTTTCGTCAAGCTTGAGCGCATACGACTTCTTGTCGGTATCGTTCCATGACGCATTTCCACGTCCACGAATGCTCAATGACCGTTTTTCGGTATCAGCGACACCGTTGGGCAGATCTATGGCAATTGAGCAGCCGGACATCCAATCTTCCTTGCTGGTTATTGCTTTGGGAGTCGTTATTCTGACAACCGGCAGTCCGGTATTCTGTACGCGTATATGAAAAGATTTGCTTGCACCTTTTTTCCACAACGTGAGTGTTGCCGGTCGGGAGAAATCAACCATATTGTTGGCTCCGGAAAACAGTTTTCCATTTACCGTTGCACTGTCACCGCCGAACCACACCATTGTCATTTTGATGTTTGAAAAATCGGTAACCGCAGGCAGAACAACAGAATAATCGGTTGTCTTGTCACCGACAGAGACTTTGGCACCGCCTATCAGGATACTTGGATATGAGGTGATTGCAACCGATTTCACATTTATCGGCACGGCACAGTAGGTGGAATCGCCGACATTGGCACATATCCGGACCCATGACGAGGAACCCTTCTTTTGAACCAGACTTATACGCCAGGTGCTGTCGGGCATCATGACATTGCCGGTTATGGCACATTCGTCCGTTTCCCGGCCGATGGTATCGGTCAGGAAAAAGCAGCTGGCCGATTCAATGAGATTCCATGGAACGGTTCTGATTACGACACGGGCGGTATCACCTTTTATAATGTCGGTTTGGAGGTCAATCAAATCAATGGTAGCCTTTTGATGAGAATTATCCGGCTGTCCGGATATTGCGATGTCTTCTAAAAGCTCATCTTCACATGATACCAGAACAGCCGGCAGCATTATGGCCAGCAATACGATTACTCTTATCTTTCCCAGCATTTCAAAGAGATACGACTCTTTTTTTCACTTACTGTTTATTACCGAAAACCTGGTCAATAAGCCCTACAAATTCCTGATAGGCTGCATACTGGCTGAGTTCGCCAAGCGAAGCGGCAAGTCCGCGGTAATGCCATTCATGGTCAGCTTTGCCGCCTGGAGCATGGAAACGGCTCCAAAGAGCATCGCCAATCTCAGCATAGTCACGGCTGATGGCGCGCATGTTGGACAGCTTGTCTCCAAGGGCAACCATCTTCGATTCCAACGGTGCGTTTGCAAGGCGGTCAATGGCAGCCTGCTTGCGGCCACGCCAGCTGTCCTCTTCGCTTACACCGGCATCGAATTCGTCGCTTTCGGAAACGACTATCGATGCAACACGATTGCCGAATTCGGCACGTAAGTCATTGGCAGTGACATCGGTATCTTCAACGGTATCATGAAGTGCGGCTGCGGCCAGAAGTTCCTGGTCGGGGGTCATGGTAGCAACTATTTCAACGGCTTCCATAGGATGGACAATATACGGAAATCCCTTTCCGCGGCGTTCGGTATTGGCATGAGCCTTGACGGCAAACACAATTGCCTTGTCAAGCAGTGTCGTGTCCATGTATTTGTTTCCCATAAACGGATAATTTGATATGATTGCACAAAAATAATACAATTACAGACATGAACAAGCCCGGCAAAGCGGGCAGAATGTGTCAGTTGCCAGGCAATGCATCGGGAGTGTCATCCGGTTCACTGTCAGCAGCCGCCAGTCTGCCGTTTATTGACTTGTTCTTCGAATAGCGGGCGCCCAGGGAACGCAGGTCTTCAATGCGTTTCACCACATTGCCCTTGCCTTCGCACAGCTGTTTCAAAGCTTCATCATAAGCGGTTGCGGACTGTTCAAGACCTTTTTTGATGGCGGCCATGGAATCGGAGAAGCCTGAGAACTTGTCATACAGAGCACCGGCCGTTTCAAGTATTTTCTGAATGTTCTTCTCCTCGTTCTCCTTTTGCCATAATCCGTTGATCAGCTGGAGGGTAAGCATCAGGTTCGTAGGTGTCAGTATAACCACACCCTTGTTGTATGCGTACTGGGCCAGCCCCGGATCGAAACGCATGGCAAGTATGTAAGCGCCTTCGTTCGGCACGAACATAAGGACAGTGCTGTATATGTTCTGTCCCAGCTTGTGGTATTCCTTGCCGGCCAGCCGGTCAACCTGTGCCTTGACCGATTTGTAGTTCTGTTCCTGGAACTTGTCCGCATCGGCCTTTTCGGCGGCATCCAGGTAATTGGCATACGCTGTAAGCGACACTTTCGAGTCGATTATTATCTCCCTGCCACCCGGACACATTATATAGACGTCGGGGCGCTGCTCACGTCCTTCTTCATCCTTGGTGCTTGACTGCACCCTGTAGTTGACGTTTTCAACCATGCCAGAGTTCTCGAGTATCTGCTGCAGCACCTGTTCGCCCCAGTCGCCATGCACCTTGCCGTTGGAAAGCATGGCGTTGGCCAGTTTGTCCGATGCGGCGCCTATCTGAGTGGCCTGTTCGGCAAAACCTTTTATCAAGTCCTGCAGATGCGCCTCTTTAACAGCGCCGTCTTCACGGTTTTTGTTCAGCTGTTCGTGAAGTCCCTTGATTTCATCTTTCAAAGGCTTCATTATGTTTTCCATCTGGACATCGTTTTCCTTCTGCAGTTCATCCTGACGCTTTTTCAGCATTTCCTGGGTTCTGAGCTCCAGGCTGTCCTGGAACAGTTTCATCTGCTCCTTTACCTGCACATTCTGCTGTTCAAGCTGGGCGGCATGCTGACTCCTGATTTCTGCAATGCGGGCCTCGTGCTGGGTGCGGAGTGTGTCGAGCAGGCGGTCGCTTTCAGCCTTGCGGTCTTCAATCTGCTTCAAGAGGCTCTGCTTTTCAACTTCAAGTCCGGCAATGAGACGGTCAGACTTGCTCCTTGCAGCAAAAAACGTGATGGCAGCTGCCGCCGCTGCCACTATTATGCATATTGTCACTGATACTGTCATATTACAAATATACGCACATTCTTTGGACAAACGGGAAAATATGGTTTCTTTTGCGCATTATTATTATAATTACCAACCAATCATTCAATTATGCGCAAATTATCAACATCGGTGTGCATCGTTGCATCAGCCTTTCTGCTTGCAGGATGCCAACACTACGATTATCCGTTCCAGAACCCCAGACTGTCAGTTGACAAGAGGGTGGAGAACCTGCTTTCGCTGCTTACTCCAGCCGAGAAGATAGGTCTTATGATGAACGGTTCGGTTTCTATTGACAGCCTTGACATTCCAGCCTACAACTGGTGGAACGAGGCCTGCCACGGTATCTGTTACGACGACGTCACCGTCTTCCCGCAGGTCATTGCACTGGGTGCCACATTCGATGCCCCGCAGCAGTATGAAATCTATTCAGCAGTGTCCGATGAAGCGCGTGCCGTATGGAACACCACAGACCACCATCAGCTTGGCGTCAGCCAGCCGAACGGAAGCATCTGGCATCAGGGTCTTTCCTTCTGGTGTCCCAATGTGAACATTTTCCGTGACCCACGCTGGGGACGCGGTCAGGAAACGCCGGGTGAGGACCCGTACCTGAACTCGGTAATGGGAACCCAGACCGTAAAGGGCATGCAGGGCAATGACAAGAAGTACTACAAGCTTCATTCATGCGCAAAGCACTTTGCAGTCCACAGCGGTCCGGAGCCTCTCCGTCACCAGTTCAACGTGAGCGTTTCAGGACGTGACCTGTACGAGACGTACCTGCCTGCATTCAAGTCGCTTGTCCAGGAAGGCAATGTACAGGAAGTCATGTGCGCATATCACCGTTATGACAATGACCCGTGCTGCGCCAGCAATTTGCTGCTTCAGGACATTCTGCGCAACAAATGGGGATTTGACGGTCTGGTGGTATCGGACTGCGGTGCCATATCGGACTTCTTCAACAAGAGCCAGCACGGCACACATGCCGACGCTGCCAGCGCATCGGCCGATGCAGTCCTGTCAGGTACCGACATTGAATGCGGAACCAACTACCGTTCACTTGTCGATGCAATTGAAAAGGGTTTGATTTCCGAGGCCGACATTGACGTGAACGTGCGCCGCATTCTGAAGGCACGTTTTGAACTGGGTATGTTTGACCCGGCCGAAATGCTGCCGTGGGCAAATCTCGGACTTGACGACCTGAGCAGCCCGCAGCATACCGCACTTGCCAGCAAAGCCGCTCACGAGGCTATTGTACTGCTCAAGAATCAGGATAATATGCTGCCTCTCAAGAAGGAGAACATTACGATTGCAGTTGTAGGCCCCAATGCCGACGATGCACGCGTAATTCTTGGCAACTACAACGGATATCCTTCAAAGGCCAACACGCAGACCATTCTCGGTGCCATACGCGAGGCTGCCCCGAATGCCGACATAATATACGAGAAGGGCTGTGACCTTAACGAGGCATTCCTGACCACACACTATGTTCCCATGCTGAACGGCGGCAAGGGTCTTCATGCTGAATACTACAACAGCACAGACTATAGCGGCGATGTTGCAGCAAGCGCAGACTACAACGAGAAAGTCAATCTGAACACGACTTCGCCGGCTCTTGCACACGAGGACTGCCCCTGGGAGCCGGGTCTCAACCAGACAGGTTTCAGTGCCAGATATTCAGGCAGTTTCACTGCCGACTATACCGGCGACATGATTTACTCGGTTCGCGGCAGCGGCCAGTACATATTCAAGGTTAACGGCGAGACCATTGTCGAGCAGCAGGGCGGCCGCGGCGGATTCGGAGGTTTTGGCGGCTTTGGCGGGTTCGGAGGATTCGGCCGCAACGCCAAGCCTACCACATTCGCTGTAACCGAAGGCCAGACATACGACATTCAGATTGAACTTACCCAGCCCGAAGCCAGATCGGCATCGTTCTCGTTTGACATATACAGCCGCGGTCCCGTTGACTTTGCAAAGGTTGTGGACAAGGTATCATCGGCCGATGTCATTGTAATGGTAAGCGGTATTTCAAGCGACATTGAAGGCGAGGGCCATGACCGTTCAAGCATTGAACTGCCTGAAATCCAGCAGCAGCTGCTCCAGTCTCTTGATGCAACCGGCAAGCCTGTCGTTCTTGTAAACGTATCGGGCAGTGCAGTAGGTTTCGGTGCAGTTGAAAGCAACTACGACGCTCTTGTACAGGCATGGTACGGCGGTCAGGCATGCGGCAAGGCTGTTGCCGACGTTCTGTTCGGCAACTACAATCCTGGCGGACGTCTGCCTGTCACATTCTATGCATCGACAGAACAGCTGCCCGATTTCCAGGACTACAGCATGCAGAACCGCACATACCGCTACTTCAAGGGTGAACCTCTGTACGCATTCGGTTACGGCCTGAGCTACACCACATTCGAATACGGTGAGGCAAAGGTATCGGGCAAGCCCGAATCAATGAAACTCAGCGTTCCCGTTACCAATACCGGTTCAATGGACGGTGACGAGGTTGTCCAGGTTTACGTCAAGTCCCTTGACGATGCCGGTGCACCGATCAAGTCACTCTGTGGATTTGCACGCGTGAACATTGCCGCCGGGCAGACTGCCACGGTAAGCATTGATCTGAACAAGGAGACATTCTACTTCTACAATGAGGAGGCCGACGGACTTGCATTGCGCAAAGGCAACTACCAGCTTCTGTACGGTCCGTCATCGCTCGATGCAGACCTCAAGTCAATTGACATGACACTGTAACCGGATTATCTGGCTAGAAACAGAGTGGGGGCTGTCCATGCAGGCAGTCCCCATTTTTGTTGCTGTCGTTGCACACGGCTTTTTACAATGGTCAACATCAACGCTGATAGATTCAATACGGCAGAGCATGCAGGACTCTGTAGTGCAGGTAAGGTGCTCATCGGGGCGCAAGCCATCGCCAGTTACGCGCGAACAAGCCTTAGCTCAGGTGGAGATGCTGGAGAAAGCCAAGCAACAATACCAAGTAGCCACATTAAAGCAGGTTCTATAAAGGAAACCATCCCGCCGCCCGCACAGTTATTTCCGAATGAGCCATAGCGGGCATGGGGTATGTCCGGGTGACCGTGGCCACCCGTGGCCCCGTAAACGGGAGGGACCCGCTGCGCAGCAGTGGGAGGGATGGAGCGCGAAGCGCGGAAGTCAC
>JAKSIR010000081.1 GCA_024398695.1 Bacteroidaceae bacterium
ACCTAACTTTCAATAATTTCAAAGAGCGTTTATAATTTTTTACCGGACACTAATGTAGTCGTTTCATCAATAGTCCGTTAAAAAGTTTACAATATACTTTTCAAAGATACATCTTTTTAAAATGCAGTCACAACAACACCGATTGCTAAAATGGCAAATCCGGCCCGTAATAAGCCTCAGGTTCACTAAGGACACGAATGTCTTTATCTTCAAACAGTTTGGCTTGTTTCTGGAGCTTGTCCAGATATTCACCACGAATAGCATAGCTGTTAAGCTCTTCTCTACGAGCTTTACTTAACTCTAAGAATTTATCGCTCTGGTCGATGCCCAGGAAGCGGCGGCCAAGAAGTGTGGCGGCAATACCGGTAGTACTGCTGCCTGTAAACGGATCAAGAATCCAAGCTCCAGGTTCTGTTGAAGCCTGAATTATACGGGAAAGTACGCACAATGGTTTTTGAGTCGGGTGCTTGCCACAACTCTTTTCCCACTTTGCAATTGCCGGCAGAGTCCATACATCACGCATTTGGGTACCGCCATTTATCTCTTTCATCAACTCATAGTTGAAATAGTGAGCAACCTTCTGCTCCTTTCTAGCCCAAAGGATGTACTCTGCCGAATAGGTAAAATACCGACAGGAGAGGTTTGGTGGTGGATTTGTTTTGACCCAGGTAATGCAGTTCAGAATCTTGAAACCAAGTTCCGTCAGGCATCTGGCAATTGAGAAGATATTGTGATATGTCCCGCTCACCCAGATAGTACCATTGCTTTTCAGCTTATCTCTGCAAGCAGACAACCACTCCTTATCAAATTTGTAATCTTCCTCAAAGCCTTGCGATTTATCCCATTCTCCTTTATTGACAGAAACCATGCGTCCACTCTGAACGCTGATACCACCATTTGATAAATGATACGGCGGATCGGCAAAGACCATATCGAACTTAAAATCAAAAGATTTCAGTAATTCGATGCAGTCTCCTTGTATAAGAGTGAAGTCTTTATCGGCAGATCTGTAATACGGAGTAATCATCAATGGAACGTTGCGGTCGAAACAATCTCAAAAATATTCCGGTGTTCTTTGAGCCTTTCTAACAGGTTCTTGAACATATAGGCATCATGTCTGTTAGTCTTTTCCTGGACCATCAACAATTTTGCTATTAATATCAGGAACTTTACACTATACTCACCTTTACCGGCTAATTTGTCGTATTTTGCAGCCTCATCATTGACATCAGCCAATAATTTGTCTGGTGATAGCAACTCATCTTGCTCCGCTTTAGTTTCTAACGGGACTGTCTGTTCCCAAAGATTAAGCAAACTGTCCAGCAACAAATCTGTCTCGTGTGGTTCACTGTAGTGTTTAATCAGCATATCCACTGCCCAATGAATATGCTTTGGAGTACGAATGCGGCTCCAGTTGTCGCCTTCTTTCTGGCGATATTTTAGCAAGATGTCATAATCCGACAAAGTGCCTTTGTAGATGCCGAGAATGTAACTGCCATTCACTGGGACAATGGCCAATGGCTCCTGTCCCTTACATACCATTGAAATATTTTGGCCTGGCATAATACTCATTTTAGTTTTTTGGAAACGATACCAGCCTCAAGATCGGAGATGCTGTACAAATCCTCCAGAACATCAAACGTCTCCTTCAAGTTATTCCTGGCGCTGCCCCAGCCCCAACCGTCGGTAAACCAAACAAACTTGAAGTAGCCAAGGTCCTTGGTTTCCATCGTGATAGTTTTATAACTGCGGGCTGTCTCATTCAGTTTGGAACCGCTGCTGGTATAGAAGTTTGTCTCTATCCCATACACGGTATCCTTACCCTTGACCACAAAGTCAAAGCGTTTCTCTGCGCCTCCGTTGTTGGATATTGAAGACAGGTCGATTCCCCACTTGGATTCAATCTCATGGATATACATTTCCTTGAAGTAGGTCTTATCTTTGACCAGACCGGCTTTTTGCAAATAGCTTTCGACCAGGTCTTCCATGAGGTGGCCACCACGGTTCTTTCTTCCGTTTGAGTCAAGCCCTGTTTCCACACCAGTGACATAATCAACCAGATTGTTTACAATATGGTTCTCCATCAGGTCAAACAGCCCGGTCTTACGCATAAACTTGGTGTAATCGGTCACTGTGTAGTTCATTTTGTTGAATTTGAAATTGAACTGGCCTTCATCATCCATAGCCATTATCTCCAGCTCGCGCTTTGCAAGAAGGATAGGGATGCATTTAAGCGTCTCCGGGTATTGTTTGAGGATAGCTTCAAATTCCTTCTCAATGTTTTTTGAGCCGATGAGCGAATTCAAAATATTCAACGGAATCCTGATGGCCTCGACATTGGCAAAGACCTTGTCAAAATCCACATAGTATTTATAGTCGGCAATAGACGGTCTGAAGGCCGCAAGCCATTTATCGAAATCTCTCATAACTCTATCTGTTGAAAGCGTTTGAAATCATTATCTCTGAAATGCATCCTCGGCCATTGGGATTGGAGTTAATCATTCTGGCGGCTGATACTCTTTTTATTGTGAACTTATGATAAAGCCTGTCAAAAAAGTTCTCTTCAGGATCTACATTTTTGGGGTCTGAATTGCTTGCCACAAACACAGATCCTTCCGCTGCAATGCCATCAATAAAACGGCCTAAACGCCGCTGCTCGTTGTCATCGAAACCGTCTTTAGCGTATGATGTAAAAGCGGCTGTCTCAGTCAAGGGCTTATACGGAGGATCAAAGTAGAACACTGTATCCGGTCCGGCAAATCGCCCTGTTTCACTGAAGTCTCCGCATAGAATTTCAACCTTCTGGAGAAGGGCAGAGTCTGCACGCAGGGTGTCTTCATCACAAATCTTCGGGTTAGAGTATTTGCCATGAGGAACATTGAATTCACCCTTTGAGTTAACCCGATAAAGGCCGTTAAAACATGTCCGGTTCAAGAATATGAACAAAGCCGCAGTCTCAATATCCGAGATGTTACGCGAATTGAACATGGTTCTTTTCGACAGAAAATATTCCTTCCTGTCATCTGCACCCAAAGAAATGTATTCGGCCTGAATCCGGTTGAGTTCCTGTATCAGAGCTTCGACATTGCTTTTGATGACCCGATATGTACAAATCAGCTCGGCGTTGATATCATTGACGACGGCTCTTTCAATATTCGGATACTCCTGAAGAATCCAAAACAGCACGGCACCACCACCCACGAAAGGCTCAACGTATATCATATTCTTTCTTGAGCCCAAATCAGACGGGAGGGAATTCCTTACCTCGTCAAGGAGTTGTGTCTTACCTCCCACCCACTTGACAAATGGCTTAGCCGGCATGTTTCCCAATTGCATAACCAGTCATTCCTTGGTGCAGACCATAATGCTGTGGCCGCCCTGGCCCATTATGTCGTAAATCCTTTCAACCTTCATGCCGGCCTGACTGACCAGACGCTCCATTGCATCGGAATGATACATTTTGCTGTTGCCGTTGGCTATGGCGGTGAAGTACAGGCTTGTCATGGTAAGACACAGAGTTGCGGCCTCGTAGCGCTGACGGTCCCAGAAGGTCTCCATGATGTACAGACGTGTGCCGCTGTCCATGGCCTTTGCGGCACGCTGCAGTATTGAAAGTATCTCGTCCTCGCTGAAGCAGTCCAGGAACTGACTCATCCAGATGGCGTCGAAATGACGTCCCTGAGGGAACGCGGCGTTCCTGTCAAGCAGGTTGATGCCGAATCCGTCAATGCGGTCGGCCCCCTTCTGCCCTGCCGTCTGCTGACGCATCATCTCAAGCTGCTGCGGAAGGTCCATGATAGTCACCTTCACGTCGCTGCTGTAACCCACGCAGCGCATTGCCCATCGGCCCGTGTTGCCGCCCACATCGACCAGGGATTTTGTCTCATGTTCGTCAAACACAATCTTCAGCGCCTCTTCGAACGAACTGTCGGAATAGAAGTGGTCAAAGCCGAACCAGCTCTTCTTCACCTGCTCGGGAAGGCTTGACAGGCCCTCATAGACGGTAGGCCAACTGCCAAAGTGCTCCAGCCCGGCCGGACGGCCCTCCTTGAGCGATTCCTCAAGCCTGAACCAGCCCTCGTAGTTCACGTCATGGTTGAAGTCCATGTTGGCGCGTGTAGCCTTGTCGGTAAGCAGGAAGAAACCGGTTTTCGTCATGCTGAAACGGTCTGTCTCAGGGTTCACAATGACCGTACCGGCCGACAGCGATGCTTCAAGAAGCACCTTGACTGCGTATGCCGACAGTCCTGTAGCCTTTACAAGTTCCTGTTCGGTCATCCCCTCTTCGCTGTCACGCAGCAGGTCCAGTATTCCGAATTTTACCATCAGGCGCGACGCCTGGAAAATAACCGGACCCCATGCTATGTATTCAGCCAGACGCTGTGCGTCACCGGCCTTCATGGTGTCCTTTGTATATGCTTTCTGTAATGCGGGTGAAAGGTTCATATCTTTTTAATAACAAGTGCGCTGTTTGTACCGCCGAAACCGAATGAGTTTGAAAGTATGGTTCTGAGTTCCGTCTGTCTGGTTTCTGCGGCAATATTGAGCTTTGCCGAATATTCATCAGGATTCTCGAAATTGATGTTTGGAGCCACAAAGCCGTTTTCAAGCATGAGTGTGCAATAGACAATCTCACTTGCGCCTGCCATCCAGCATTCATGGCCCGTCATTGACTTGGTTGAACTTATCAGTGCACGGCGGCCTTCGAACAGACGTGCCAGCGCAATGGCCTCGAACATATCGCCCTGCGGGGTCGATGTGGCATGTGCGTTTATGTAGTCTATATCATCGGGCTCCACGCCTGCAGCCTTCATTGCACGCGTCATGGCCAGGTACGATGCATCGGAATTGGGCTGTGATATGCCGCCGCTGCCGTTCGATGAGAAACCGTAGCCGCAGACCTCTGCAATGATATGCGCACCGCGCTTTACTGCGTGGTCATATTCCTCAAGTACCAGAGCCGCGGCACCTCCGCTTGGAACCAGTCCGTCACGGTCACGGTCAAACGGACGCGATGCCTTTGCCGGTTCGTCCATGCGTACCGAGAAGGCCGACAGGGCATCGAACGATGCCATTGACAGATAGTTCGTTTCCTGTGCGCCACCGCAGAGAACCATATCCTGCAGTCCCTGCTGAATCATCATATACCCTATTCCTATGGCGTGTGAACCGCTTGCGCAAGCCGCACTCAATGTGAAATTCACACCGCGCAGATGGAAAATGGTGCTCATGTTCATGTTCACGGTAGAATTCATGGACTGGAAAATCAGCCCCGAACCAACCATTGCCGAATCCTTGTACTGGCGCATGCGCTGGTCCGTCTCAATGACCGGCTTTGCACTGGAATCGTTGCCGAATATCACACCGACCTCGTTCTGCAGCAGATAGTCATCATCTATTCCTGCGTTCCTGAATGCCTGGGCCGATGCCATGAAAGCATATTCGGCCTCCTGCGACATGCCTGCACGCAGTCGGCGGTCCAACAGCCCCTTCAACATCGGTTGCGGCACAATACCGGTCAGTATTGAACGATACCCGTATTCCTTACGTTCAGGGTCAGTGCCTATGCCCGAACGTCCCTCAAAGAGCGACTGGCGCACTTCATCCAGATTCTGTCCCAGGCAGCTCCAGATACCTGTTCCGGTTATTACGACTCTTTTCATTGTCAATCAAGTGTATAAACCTCCATTTATGGAAATCACGTTACCTGTAATGTACGAAGCGTCTTCCTGGGCCAGAAAAGCCACAGCGGCTGCGACCTCTTCGGGACGGCCGAACCGGCCGACAGGTATCATTTTTTTCAATTCCTCCTCGTTCAGTTCGCTCGTCATGTCTGTAGCTATGAAACCGGGAGCCACGGCATTGACGGTAATCTTGCGCGGAGCGACCTCCTGGGCAAGAGCCTTGGTAGCGCCTATCAGTGCAGCCTTGGCAGCCGAATAGTTGGTCTGGCCTGCCAGACCCTTAAGGCCCGACAGCGATGCCACGTTGATTATCCTGCCCCAACGCTTTGTCATCATGCCTTTAAGCAGACGGCGGGTAACATAAAAGAAACTGTTCAGATTGGTATTCAGAACGCTGCTCCAGTCATCGTCCTGCATGAAAACCATCAGGTTGTCGCGGCGTATTCCGGCATTGTTCACCAGAACTGCAACATAATCTTCCTGATGCTGTTCCAGCCAGCCGTCAAGAGCCTTTTCCACCTGTTCCTTGTCGGACACATCAAAAGGCAGAAGTTCAGCCTGCCCGCCCTGCTCTTCAATGAGCCGCTTTGTCTCAAGCGCAGCTTCCGAATTGGACTTATAATTTATGATTACCGGGTATCCCTGCCGGGACAGTCTGAGACAGATGGCCCTGCCAAGTCCCCTTGACCCTCCGGTCACAAGTGCATATCTCATTGTGTCAGTTGCGTTTTAGTTGCGTTTTGGCTATATTTCACATTAAGGAAACAAAGTTAATTCAAAACGTCAACACTGCCAAATTCTGCACGCACGAACCTGTCATTTGCAGTCCATGCCCTCACCGATTGCCGCCACAGAGAGCCGACGCCACCTTACAACGTAAGGAAAAATTACCAATACACAATCATAGCGCAAGAACGACTCCTCACCGGCCGTTCGCCGTCTGTTCTCTAGGATTTGTCTGCCTATTCTCTAGGATATGTCTACCCAAACACATATAATACTCTATAAATCAATAACTTACAAAGCCACAATAAGCAGTAATCAGGCTAATTCATAGCCTTCAGTCCGCATTCCACAAAAGACTTTTGTAAGGAACTTTCCCAACACCGTTTCAACACCAGCACGTCCTCTGAAATACAGTTTTGCAGTTTTGCAGATTAGCAGAATAAGGAATAAAGAATACGTTTTCTCGCGGGCTGACCCCTACGATAGGGAAAGAATCTGCCTCACAGCACCGTTTCGCTCCCCATCCTGCGCAAAAGTAATGCTTCGGCCACAGTCCGGGAAAGCCGAAGGCGGGACTCGAACCCGCGCAGCAAGCTGCGCTTTTCATCTTTTTAGTTTTCCAAGGAAAACAGAACGACCTGCCGGTCGTGGCAGGTCGCGGATTCAAGTCCCCGAGCCGAAGGCGGGACTCGAACCCGCGCAGCAAGCTGCGCTTTTCATCTTTTTAGTTTTCCAAGGAAAACAGAACGACCTGCCGGTCGTGGCAGGTCGCGGATTCAAGTCCCCGAGCCGAAGGCGGGACTCGAACCCGCGACCTACGCATTACGAATGCGTTGCTCTACCAACTGAGCTATTTCGGCTTAAATCGGGTGCAAATTTAGCAAAAATCGTTGTGCAAACAAAAAAAGCGCCCCAAAGGACGCTTTTTATTTGAAAGAACTGCAGTATCGGAACAAAATGCGGATTACTGCTGCGGTGCGCCACCGGGGAAGCCGCCACCGAATCCGCCGCCAGGGAATCCGCCGCCAGGGAATCCGCCGCCAAAGCCGCCGAATCCGCCAAAGCCGCCGCCGTTGCCGCCCTCATTCAGTATCT
>JAKSIR010000082.1 GCA_024398695.1 Bacteroidaceae bacterium
CGCCCACATGGAGTGCACCAGCGCCCGGAATAGTGCGCCGGCGCCTGGAATGAAGAATAATGAAAGTTGGGCCGGAATTATTTGGCGGTTTGTGGAAATACATATAGTTTTGCAGTGCTGAAATAAGAACATAATGTTTGACGCACGCTATTATCGCTATTATTATTACCGCTGTTTTGAAAATGGACGGTCTTGAAAACGTGTGCGGTTGACAACGGAAACATTAAACATATAAGAGGCTGTCCAAGTTTGGGGAGCCTCATTTTTTTTAGATACAGTATGGGACAGGACAATGAACTTGACAAAGCCCGCAAGGCCATCAACGAAATAGACGCCAGGATGGCCGGGCTGTTTGAGGAACGAATGCAACAGTGCCGTGAAGTTGCGGAGTACAAGAAGAAAAGCGGACTCTGCATATTTGACGACACACGTGAGCGGGCCAAGATGGAAAATGCCGGCCAGCTGATACAGGACCCCGAAAAGCGCGAATTCTACGTGCTTTTCCAGAAGCATCTGATGGATCTTTCCAAGGACTATCAGAGGCGGCTTTTCCAGCAGATGAGAATAGCATACTGCGGAACCCCCGACGCCATCGGCCACACTGCCGCGCAGAAGGCATTCCCCGAAGCCGAGGCCATAGCCTATGCCGGTTTTGCCGAAACATACGCGGCCTGTGTGAACGGCGATGTCGATGTCGCCATACTGCCCGTAGAGAACAGCTCCGACGGCGATGTAGGGGCAGTGCTTGACCTTGCATATCACGGCGACCTGTACATCAACTCCATTCTGGACATGAACGTCGGCCGCATACAGAAACGCTTTGCCGTGTTCTCGCGCTCAATGAACAACCTCAAGACATCGGGGCATCATGACACATGCTTCATACTGGTGTTCGCAATACGCAACGAGGCCGGGGCACTGGCCAAGGCACTGAACATAATAGGCGCACACGGATACAACCTGAGCTACATACACAGCCGACCCTCGTACGAACCCGACTGGAGCCACTATTTCCTTGTTGAACTCGAGGGCGACGTGAACGGCGAAAACGGCAGGGAGCTGCTTGCCCAGATGAAGACCGTATGCGACCATCTGCGCCTTGTAGGATCATACAGACATCAGGAATTATGACACTCAGATTCGGTTCCGAAAGCGGAAAAGGCTACGACATAGTGGTCGAAGCCGGTTCGATTGGCCGCATAGGCAGCCTGATAGACCTGACGGGCCGCAAGGTCCTTGTTGTGACCGATGACGGCGTGCCTTCCGTGTATGCCCGCACAGTGGCCGATGCCTTTGCCGGCAGCCATATACTGACGCTGAAGGCCGGCGAACAGACCAAAACCATGGAGGGCCTGGAGACAGTCGTCTCCTGCCTGGTGGAACAGCGTTTCTCACGCCAGGATGCTATTGTGGCCGTGGGCGGCGGAATGGTAGGCGACCTGTGCGGCTTTGCCGCCTCGTGCTACATGCGTGGAATAAACTTCTACAGCGTACCCACGACACTGCTCTCGCAGGTCGATTCGTCAATCGGCGGCAAGACCGCCATCAATTTCCATGGCGTGAAGAACATTGTCGGCGCGTTCCACAACCCATCGAAAGTCATCGTCGATCCCGAGTGTCTTGACACGCTGCCGCCCCGGGTATTTGCCGAGGGCATGGCCGAAATGATCAAGATGGCAGCCACCTCAAGCAAGGACCTTTTTGACAGCATCTGCTCCTGGAACGGCGACCGCACGGAACTCTGCGGCATGATAGCCGGTGCCTTGGGCATCAAGCTTGATGTGGTGCAGAGCGACCCGTACGAAAAAGGCCTGCGCAAGGTCCTGAATTTCGGCCACACCATAGGCCACGCCATAGAATCGGCCGCCGCGGGCGCCATGTATCACGGCGAATGCGTGGCAGCAGGCATGATGTACATGTCAGACGGCAGCGCAAGGCAGCAGATAGGTGCAGCCCTTGAAAAGTACGGCCTGCCGCTGTGGGACAGCTTCGACGGGGACGTCCTCTCGGAGTTCGTCAGCCATGACAAGAAAGCCACCTCGTCGGCCGTGACAGCCGTATGGGTAAGCGCGATAGGAAGCTTTGAATTCCGTAACTTTACGCAGGAAGAACTGAAACAAATTATAAGCAACAGGAAAAATGAGCAACAGCATAGGTAAGAGCGTAATCCTGACCCTTAGCGGGGAATCGCACGGCGAGATGATATGCGCCGTTCTGGACGGTCTGGCTGCAGGTATTCCGGTCGATGAAAGTTTCATTGCGGAGCAGCTCTCGAAGCGCCGTCCTTCGGGCATCACCGATACAGCGCGCGTCGAGCCCGACGATTTCCGTATTGTAAGCGGCGTGTTCAACGGCATGACCACCGGTGCACCCGTCACCATACTCATCCCGAACACCAACGTACGCAGCACCGACTATGAAGGCATACGCTTCCTGCCGCGTCCCTCGCATGCCGATTACGTGGCTCACGTCCGCTATGCGGGCTTCGAGGACTACCGTGGCGGCGGCCATTTCAGCGGCCGCATCACGGCTGGCATAGTGGCTGCCGGAGCCCTGGCCATCAAGGCCCTGGAACGCAAGGGCATCAGCCTTGCCACCCACATAATGCAGTGCGGCGGGGTCCAAGATTCCGCATTCACCGACTTTGCGGCCCAGATAGCGTCCCTGAACGCCAAGACTTTCCCCGTGATAGACAATGCGGCCGGAAAGAAAATGACCGAGAAGATTGACGAAGCCCGCAGGAGCGGCGATTCAATAGGCGGAAAGATACAGACCGCCATCATCGGCCTGGATGCCGGAATAGGGGAGCCCTGGTTCGATTCGCTCGAAGGCTGCATTGCCAATGCCGCATTCTCGATTGGCGGCATCAAGGGCGTGGAGTTCGGACTGGGTTTCGGATTTGCCGAAGGCACAGGGTCACAGCTCAACGACCCGTGGATTGCCGACGGTGACAGGATAGCCACATCGTCGAACAACAACGGCGGCATAAACGGCGGAATGTCCAACGGCATGCCTGTGGTCTTCAACTGCGCAGTCAAGCCGACCCCTTCAATCTCAAGGGAGCAGGACACCGTTGACATGCAGAGCGGACAGCCTGCCAAACTGAGCGTCAGCGGCCGTCACGACCCGGCCATAATAAGGCGAATATGCATAGTGGTGACAAGCCTGACCGCCATAGTCCTGTGTGACATGCTTGCCATCAGATACGGAAAGGACTACTTAGGGTAACTTATGAACATACTTGTACTGAACGGCCCCAATATAAACATGTTGGGAATACGTGAACCCGATATCTACGGGTCCGATAATTATGACGCACTGTGCCGCCGCGTAAGCAGCCATGCCGACAGGAAAGGCATAGACTGCCGCATTCTGCAGTCCAACCACGAAGGCGACCTTGTCGATATGATACAGCAGGCCTTCTTCGACAAGGTTGACGGTCTGGTGTTCAACCCCGGCGCATACACCCACACCAGCATAGCGATTGCCGATGCTCTGAAGGCAGTGCGCATCCCCACGGTCGAGGTGCATATCTCGGACGTGTCGTCGCGCGAGTCTTTCCGTCAGATAAGCTACATACGCGAATCGTGTATAGCCACGGTGTCCGGCAAGGGCATAGACGGCTATCTTGAGGCCATTGACATTCTCTGCAATCATATTGAGGGCCGATGAAACTCACGTTCCGTAAAAGCAGTGCCGTGGGGACCGTCCAGGCCCCGCCGTCCAAGAGCTGCGCGCACCGGCTGCTGATAGCCGCCGCCCTGAGCTGCGGACGTGTAGAAGGCCTTGCTCCGTCACAGGACATACTCGCCACCGTTGACTGCCTGCGTGCCCTTGGCTTCGAGTGCAGCTATGACGGCACATGCGCGCAGTTCGGCCGCCGTCGGGACATAGTGCCCGGCCGCCGCATTGTCCTGCCTTGCCGTGAAAGCGGATCTACAATGCGCTTCATCATACCTCTGGCCCTAGCCCTGGCCCATGCCGACGCTGCCGAATTCCTGATTGCCGGCAGCGACCGCCTGCTGGAGCGGGGCATAGCGCCTTACGTAAGGGCGCTTCCCAGTGTCAGTTTCAGCCGTACGGCCCATGGCATACTAGTGTCGGGACGTCTGGAGCCGGGAGACTTCAGCCTTGACGCATCGACCAGCAGCCAGTATCTGACAGGCCTCATGATGGCCCTGCCGCTGTGCGGAAAAGACAGCTGCATACGCCTTGAAAGCGAACCTGTCAGCCGCGCATATCTGGATATAACGGCCGATGTGCTCAGCCAGGCGGGAGTGCGCCTGCAGTGGCAGAACGGACGTCAGCTCCTCATACCGGGCGGCCAGCGCTACTCCCTTCCTGCAACCGTCAGGGTTGAAGGCGACTGGACCAATGCCGCCTATCTTGAAATATACAATTACACCAGCGGCAGCAAGGTTTGCATAACCGGCCTTAGGGACAACTCGGCACAGGGCGACCGTGTCTGCCGCAGCCTGATGACGCAGCTGGTGACTGACGGTCAGGTTGACATTTCCGAGAACATAGACCTGGGACCCGTGCTCTTCGCCCTTGCCGCCCTGAAAGGAGGGGGACGCATAACCGGTACCCGACGTCTGGCCATCAAGGAAAGCGACCGCGTAAAGGACATGGTTACAGAACTTGAAGCGTTCGGCGTCGTGGCCCGCGTGCAGGAGAACGAAGTGGAGATATCGGCCACCAGCCTGCATGCCCCGTCAAGAACGCTTGACGGCCACAACGACCACCGTCTGGTCATGGCGCTGGTGCCGCTTCTCACCGTCTTTACCGGCTCGATTGACGGCGCCCAGGCCGTCAGTAAGAGTTTCCCCGATTATTTTGAAAAATTGACTGAACTGGGTATCGCGTATGACAGAGAATGAGATACTGATTGTAGGTCTGGGACTCATAGGAGGCAGTTATGCCGAGGCCCTCACCAATGCCGGCTTCCGGGTCGGCGCCATTGACCGTGACATGGAGGCTGTCAGGTATGCGCTTGACAGGGGCATCATAGCCGAAGGCACTGACACGGTCGAAAAGGAGTTCGTCTCCAGGTACAGGCTGATAGTGTTCTGCCTTTATCCGAACACGTTTGTGGAATGGATAAAAGACTGGCAGGACTTCATTGCCCCCGGCACGCTGATTACCGATGTGTCGGGCGTGAAAGTGCCGGTTGTTTACAAGGTCCAGAGCATGCTCAGGCCCGATCTGGAATTCATCGGCGCCCATCCCATGGCCGGACGCGAACGCTCGGGCGTGGCAAACAGCGACTGCTCGGTATTCAAGGGTGCCAACTATCTGGTCACTCCGACTGCCGCCAACACGCCTGAGGCCATAGAGAAGTGCAAGGAGCTGGGACGTGTCATGGGCTTTGGCAAGATATCGGAACTGTCGCCTGAAGAGCACGACGAGATGATAGGCTTCCTGAGCCAGCTGACCCACTGCGTGGCCGTGTCGCTGATGACATGCCGCGAGACTTCCGAGATGGCAAGGTATTCGGGCGACTCCTTCCGTGACCTTACCCGCATAGCGGCAATCAACGAGACCATGTGGAGCGAGCTGTTCCTTCTGAACCGCGATGTCCTGATACGCCAGATAGACATGTTCACCGGCAGCATGGAGGCATTGAAGAAAGCCATTGCCGACGGCGACACCGAAACGCTCAAGGCGTTGATGAGAGAATCGTCACGCAAAAGGAAACTGTTTGAAAAGAAATAATACAAGAAACCGCAGCAATATGAACATGACATTCAACCGGGAGCTGTTCAGCCCTCAGGAAATAAAGGAAATGTACCCGCTGCCTGAAGAAGGCCAGAAGGCAAAGGCAGAAAACGACAGACGCATCAGAGAGGTTCTGGGCGGTGAAACTGACAAGATACTGCTCATAATAGGACCGTGTTCGGCCGACCGCGAGGATGCGGTGCTGGACTATATAGGCCGCCTGCGCCGTGTGCAGGAAAAGGTCGATGAAAAGATTGTCATCGTCCCTAGAATATACACCAACAAGCCCAGGACGACGGGCGAAGGCTACAAGGGCATGCTTCACCAGCCAAACCCGCTGGCATCGCCCGACATGTTCAAGGGTCTGTTTGCCATACGCCACCTGCACCTGAAGGCAATAATGGAAACGGGCTTCTCGTGTGCCGACGAGATGCTCTATCCCGAGAACCACGTGTTCCTGTCGGACCTGCTGTCGTATGTGGCCGTAGGTGCCAGGAGCGTTGAGAACCAGCAGCATCGCCTGGTGGCCAGCGGACTTGACATTCCGGTAGGCATGAAGAACCCCACGGGCGGCGACATATCGGTCATGATGAACTCCATAAGGGCCGCCCAGGGCAAGCACATGTTCATATACCGCAACTGGGAAGTGGAGAGCGCCGGCAACCCGTACGCCCATGCCATTCTGCGCGGATATGTCGATAACCACGGCACCAGCCATTGCAACTACCATTACGAGGACCTGATTCATCTGTCCGACACCTTCAAGGAGAATCCGGGCATAGTCAATCCGGGCGTCATAGTTGACTGCAACCACTCCAACTCCGGCAAGAAGTACCTGGAGCAGGGCCGCATTGCCAAGGAAATAATCCACAGCATGGACCACAACACCGCCATAAGGTCAATGGTCAAGGGACTGATGATAGAGTCATACATCGAGGATGGAGCGCAGAAGAGCGGCGAGTCGGTGTATGGAAAGTCAATCACCGATCCCTGCCTGGGTTGGGAGAAGACCGAGCGCCTTATCTGCGAGCTGGCCGACCGTCTCATCTGACGGCCACGGCTGGCGCGGTGGAACTGTGTCGCTCCTGACGCTCCGTGACCGGCGTGCGCGTCATTACGGCCGGTGCCGATGAACTCGCTGACGCTCAGACAGCATCGGCCCTTTCCGGCCTTCATTCCTTCACGCTTTATCGGTCACTCCACGAAGGCGCGCCCCATTTCCACCGCGCCATCCTTTCTGCGGCATTTTCCACT
>JAKSIR010000083.1 GCA_024398695.1 Bacteroidaceae bacterium
GAACGAACGGACGGATAGCTGCGTGAGGACAGATGTATGCGCACTGGTTGCACTGAATACAGTTGTCCTTGTTCCAAACGGGAACAAATGCCTCGACACCGCGCTTTTCATAAGCGGCAGTACCTACCATCCATGTACCGTCAACGGTATTGTTCTTTACGAAGTCACTTACTTTGAGCAGGTCACCGGCCTGTGCGTTGATAGGACGTACAAGCTGCTTTACGAATTCAGGAGCGTTGTCCTGCTTTTCAGCATCATCCTTCAGGTTGGCCCATGCGGGATCGACTGCGAACTGCTTGTATTCACCGCCACGGTCAACTGCAGCGTAGTTCAGATCGACAACGTCCTGACCCTTTGAGCCGTAGGACTTGACGATGGCAGCCTTCATCTTCTCAACTGCAAGCTCTACAGGAATGACACCTGTAATGCGGAAGAATGCAGACTGGAGAATGGTGTTGGTACGGTTGCCAAGACCGATTTCCTGAGCGATCTTTGTTGCGTTGATGGTATATACGGTAATGTTGTTCTGTGCAAAGTAGCGCTTTACCTTGTTCGGAATAAAGTTGGCAAGTTCCTGGCCCTCGAAGATGGTGTTCAGCAGGAATGTGCCGTTCTTCTGCAGTCCGCGTGTAACGTCGTACATGTGCAGGTAAGCCTGAACATGGCAGGCCACGAAGTTAGGTGTGGTAACCAGATATGTGGAACGTATTGGAGTGTCACCGAAACGCAGGTGCGAGCAGGTGAAACCGCCCGACTTCTTCGAGTCGTATGAGAAGTAAGCCTGGCAGTACTTGTCGGTATTGTCACCGATAATCTTTACAGAGTTCTTGTTGGCACCTACAGTACCGTCAGCACCGAGTCCGTAGAACTTGGCCTGGAACATGCCTTCACCGCCAAGGGCTATTTCCTCGACTTCGGGAAGTGAAGTGAAGGTGACATCGTCGGTAATGCCCACGGTGAAGTGGTTCTTGGGTTCCGGCATAGCCAGGTTGTTGAATACGCTGATGATCTGTGCGGGAGTGGTGTCGTGTGAACCCAGACCGTAGCGGCCGCCTACAATGAGAGGACGTTCCTTTGCATCGTAGTATGCTGCCTTTACGTCAAGGTACAGAGGCTCGCCGTCGGCACCCGGTTCCTTGGTGCGGTCAAGAACTGCAATGCGCTTTACAGTTGCAGGAACTGAAGCAAGCAGGTGCTTGACTGAGAAAGGACGGTACAGATGAACCGATATCATGCCGACCTTCTGGCCGTTGGCGTTCAGGTAGTCGATGGCTTCGCGGGCTGCATCGGTAGCTGAACCCATGAGAATGATCATGCGGTCTGCATCCTTGGCTCCGTAGTATGAGAACAGGTGGTATTCACGGCCTGTAATCTTTGAAATCTCACCCAGATACTTCTCTACAACTTCAGGTACGCTGTCATAGTACTGGTTGCAGGCCTCACGGTGTGTGAAGAATGTTTCAGGGTTCTCGGCAGTACCGCGTGTCACAGGACGTTCAGGGCTCAGTGCACGGTCACGGAAGCGCTTGATGTACTCCTCCTTGACCAGCGGACGGATAGCCTCCTGGTCCATGACTTCAATCTTGTGGTACTCGTGTGAAGTACGGAAACCGTCAAAGAAGTTCACGAAAGGAACGCAGGTTTCCAGAGTTGACAGGTGTGCAACGGCTGTCAGGTCCATGACTTCCTGTACAGAACCTTCGCAGAACATGGCGAAACCGGTCTGGCGGCATGCCATAACGTCCTGATGGTCACCGAATATGCAAAGTGAGTGGCTGGCAAGTGTACGTGCCGATACATCGAACACGCAAGGAATCAGTTCACCTGCAATCTTGTACATGTTAGGAATCATGAGAAGCAGACCCTGCGATGCAGTGAATGTGGTTGTCAGGGCACCTGCCTGAAGTGAACCGTGGACTGCACCGGCTGCGCCGGCTTCCGACTGCATTTCCTGAACTGAGACGGTCTGGCCCCACAGGTTCTTGCGACCGCGGGCTGCCCACTCGTCAACGTGCTCCGCCATAGGTGATGACGGGGTGATGGGGTAGATTGCGGCTACCTCGGAGAACATGTAGCTCACGTGAGCTGCAGCCTCGTTACCATCACATGTGATAAATTTCTTTGCCATATCTTGTTATTGAATGATATTTCCCGACACAAAAAAAGTCCGTCTCGGACCCGATAGAATCCAAGACGGGCAAAGTTACGCTTTTTTGGCGGAAATTCGCTTATTATATTTTACAATTAGCATTATTTTGCTTCTTTGACCTTGCCGTCATAATGTCTTTTCCAGCGGATGAAGATATACAGCAGGTTCAAAGTGAACACGCCTCCCAGAATGTACGACAGTTTCGGAGACAGTTCAAGTCCTTCAGGAGCAATCAGTATGTAGCATGATGTGACCATGGTCATGAAGAGGGCCGGAATCAGCGACACAATGTAGTTCTTGCGGTTTTTGGCCAGAAAGACCGTGATTGTCCACAGCGTGAATACCGACAGCGTCTGGTTGGACCATGAGAAATAGCGCCAGATTACGGCAAAGCCATCCTTGTCGCTCATGCTGAAAATCAGGATGGCCAGAGTCACCACGAACAGCGGTATGCTGATTACAAGACGGCGGCGTATTGACTTCTGCTCAAGATGGATGGCATCGGCGACCATGAGACGTGCCGATCTCAACGCAGTGTCACCGGTTGAGACAGGAGCAGCGACGACACCCAGGACAGCCATGATTCCGCCGACCTTGCCGAGCCATGTACGCGACAGCTCAAGGACAATCTGGGCAGCCGATGCATCGGTACCGTTCTCCCCGTAATATGCAGTTGCGGCAGCAGCCCACACAAGTGCCACGACACCTTCGGTTATCATTGCCCCGTAGAACACGCTGCGCCCGTAACGTTCATTCGTCAGGCAACGCGACATAAGCGGAGACTGTGTGGCGTGGAAACCGCTCACCGCACCGCACGCAATGGAAACGAACATCATGGGAAAAATCGGTGACTTTTCATACTTTGTTCCGAAACCGTTCCACATTTCAGGCAGATCGGGATGGTGGATGAAAAGCGAGACCATTATGCCAAGCGCCATGAACAGCAGGAGTGCGCCGAACAGCGGATATATGCGGCCTATTATCTTGTCAACCGGGAACATGGTGGCAATGAGATAATAGACGAATATGACAACAATCCAGAAGTTGGCCGAAAGCGTCTCGGGGGTAAGGCGTGCAAGCAGGTCTGCAGGCTGCGATGCGAACACTGCGCCCACCAGAATCATGAGGATGAGCGAAAAGACCGTGAACACTTTCTGAACGGTACCGCCAAGATAATGGCCTACAATCGAAGTAATGCTTTCACCGTCATGCCTTATGGACATCATTCCTGAAAGGAAATCGTGTACGCCTCCGGCAAAAATGGAACCGAAGACAATCCACAGGTACGAAGATGTGCCAAACTTTGCGCCCATTATAGCGCCAAAAATGGGGCCCAGTCCGGCAATGTTGAGGAACTGTATCATGAAGGCTTTCCAGCCTGACATAGGTACATAGTCGACTCCGTCAGACATTGCCATGGCCGGGGTTGCACGCATGGAATCCAGACCTATCAGCCCGCTCAGGTATTTTCCGTAAAAGACGTAGCCCAGCACAAGGGCTACAAGACATAATGCAAACGTTATCATATCATTGACTTTATGAACACTATCGCATGAATGCACGGCCGGCACGGCCGTCTATGCAAATTTCGATATCACGGTCAAACCTGACCTGGCGCACCAGGTCAGTCTCCCATACCGCAGGCATGGCATCAAGGGCCTCGAAATCCAGAT
Organism: Bacteroidaceae bacterium; assembly: GCA_024398695.1. Classification (GTDB taxonomy): domain Bacteria; phylum Bacteroidota; class Bacteroidia; order Bacteroidales; family Bacteroidaceae; genus Colenecus. The sequence goes on from JAKSIR010000083.1 coordinate 3,823, forward strand.
GGTCGCCACGGCCGGCAAACGGGTCGACGTTTACATATCCGGCATTGAACGACGTCAGGTTCTGGAAGAAGTGCGTACCCTGGCTCGGTTCCACCCTGAAGTTCTCAAGACAGCACTCCACAATGGCACGTACCTGCGAAATGTCGCCCCACTGCACCGGAACGCCGAGAGAAGGGATGCTCGAACCCCAGCGCCCGAATCCCACGAGAATGTAGCCTTCATCCTGAGAACGCATCACGGCGTTGCGTGCCTTGATCTGCGAAGCGATCTGTGGTGTCAGAGCCGTATCGAACGCCTGCGGCTTTAAGTATATCACGTCCCTGACGCCTCTTATCCAGCCGGTGCCCAAGGCGCTGGCCGACTCCAGGAACGAGCCTTCGGTCTCAACGCTGCCCCAGTCGACCTCAACATTGCGGCTGTCAACCGATATGGGTCTTATCTGCAGCACGTTGAACTTTGGAGGTTTGGGCTTTCCGCCGCGGTAAAGGTCGGCGGCGAATTCAATTTCCACGCCGCACTTCATTTCCTTCCTGGCTATTTCCAGCAGTTCGGTAATGATTTCCGGCAGCGGGAAGGTCTTGTATTTGAGAATCTGCGAGAACGTTATGAAACGCGGGCCCTGCGGATACGTGGAGTCAACCAGACGCTGGTTTTCGGTATCCCAGGTCGATGCCACGTACTTCAGGTTGTTGAACTTTTCGCAGCCCGCAACGTCAATGCGTTCCAGATTGACGGAATCGTTGAGCGACGTCTTGAACCTGTCGGGCTCAAGGCTCAGGGCGAACATGTATTTCTGCGTCTCGGTCATGGCCTGTTCCACCGTCGATGTCTGAAGCACATGTCTGGGGTATTTTGGCGAGAAGCGCAGAACCTGGTCACCGTCGACTACGGCTTTTCCAAGTCCGAACGCAATCTTCACTATGCCGTCGTCGGGGTCCTCATGCCCTATGGGATAAAAGTTGACGGAACGCGCCACGCCCGAAAATGTAGGGAAATAGTAATCGCCGTCACGGCTTCCACACACTTCCTGCAGGATTACCGCCATCTTCTCGTCGCTTATGACATTGGCCGTAGCCGAAATGTAACTCTTTGACGATGAGAAATAGACCGATGCATATACGCTCTTTATGGCCTTGGACAGCAGTCTGAGCTCCTGGTCCTCATTCTCGGTATGGGGAATCATGTATGTGGAATACACACCCGCAAAAGGCTGGTAGTACGAATCTTCCAGCTTGGACGATGAGCGCACGGCTATGGGGCGCCGTATGTTGTGAACGAACACCCTGAGCGCATCGGTCAGTTCCTGCGGCAGGGTCGATGCCACGAACTCGCTCAGCACCTCCTCGTCGCTGACATCGGAATTGATGACATACTGGAGTCCGTTCTCAATGATGAAACGGTCAAAGAATTCGGTAGTTATGACAAGAGTGCGCGGAACGGTGATACGCACATCCTCGTACTTGTCATACATGTCGTATTTGACCAGTATGTGGTTCAGGAAGGCCAGTCCCCTGCCCTTTCCGCCAAGCGAGCCGTCACCCAGGCGCGCAAAGCCTATCGTGTCATTGTAAGTCTGCGCATCGAAACGCGCCACTACGCCCACGCCCTGGTTGACCCGGAAGTCATGAATGAACGTCAGATTGATCCGGCGTATTTCAGGAAGGTCGGAATCGTCACGTATGGTAAGCGGACGCAGCTTGCGTCCAAGTGCGAAAAGGCCGCGGGCAAACAGCCAGCGCGATATGTAGTTCTTGTCGGAAAGACGGCGGAAATCACTGTCCGATATTTCCTTGATAATGTGTTCAAAGCCCCATAAGTCCCTGGCGCGGAAAAGCTCTTCGCCCGTCTGCTGGTCGCTCACCACGAAATCGCCGAATCCGAATTCACGGCCTATGTATTCGGCAAGGTCATGAGTCAGCGTCTTGGATTTCTTGACGACAAAGCCGCAGCCCAGCTCATCGGCCACCTTGCGCATGCTCTCCTGCGACGACTGCATGAGAATAGGCATGGTGGGATTGTCCTTTCTGATTCTGTTGCACAGGTCTATTCCGGCATCAAGTTTCTCCAGTTCAGGGCTGTCGTCGCGGTGGACCACAAAGCCTATGTCGGAAATCACACCCAGTATGTTCTGCTTGTAGCGTTCATACAGTTCTATGGCATCGTCATAGCATCGGGCCATGAGAATCTTTGGACGGGAACGCTTGCGCAATGTCTGCTGCTTTTCGTTCAGCGTGTCGCGAATGGCTGCGCTGTTCTGCTGGAGAACCAGTTTGTACAGCACAGGCAGATACGAAGAATAGTACCGTTCGGAATCTTCGACAAGCAGTATGGCGCGTACTCCGCACTCCTGAATGTCATGTTCGGCATTCATGCTGTCCTCGAGCAGCTTGATGATCGCTATTATGAGGTCTGTCGAGTTGTTCCAGCAGAAGAACCAGTCTATGGCGGAATTTTCATGATTCCGGATACGGCTGTAGATTTTCTTCGAGAAAGTGGCCAGAAGTACGATCGGAGTATCAGGAGCCAGCTTCTTCATGCGAACCGAGAAGTCGAACACATCGGGTTCGCCCACATTGTACATGGTTATGACCAGGTCGAAGGCCTGTCCCGAAGCAGCCATGTCAAGCGCTTCACGAGTGGTCTCGACACGGGTGATGTCAGGCGGGTTGCTCAAGTTCAGCTGGGCGTAGTCCTGGGCAATCTGCTGTTCTATGTGACCGTCCTCTTCAAGCGCAAAGCTGTCATAACTGTTGCAGACCAGCAGAATGCGCCTTATCCTTTTTGACATCAGTCCGCTGTAATCCGGTTCCTGTGAATTCATAATAACAGTACGTTCCTTGTATCTGCGGCAAAAAAAATTATCGCTGCCCGTTGACCGACGGCCACCCGGGCAGCGACAAATATCGCAAAAATATCTTATTATACCAAT
>JAKSIR010000084.1 GCA_024398695.1 Bacteroidaceae bacterium
AGCGTACGCTGACAGCAGCCTACAAGCTGTACTGCGGCAAGGACCTGACCGATGCTCACAGCGCCGACGGCGACACCCGCGCCACATACGAAGTGCTCATGGCACAGCTGGACAGATACCCGGAGCTGAAGAACGACATGGCGTTCCTGTCGGAATTCTCGTCATTCACCAGAAACGTCGACTTTGCCGGACGCATAGTACGCAACGACAAAGGCCAGGAAGTCTTCAATTTCGGCAAGTACAAGGACATGCCGGTGCTGGACGTCTTCCAGCGTGACCCCGGCTACTATTCCTGGATTCTCCAGGGTGACTTTTCACTGAACACCAAACAGGTGCTCACCAGAATCAAACTCCAGTCCAGATAATGTCAGGCTCACTTGAAGGAAAAAACATTGTGCTGGGTGTAACCGGCAGCATTGCAGCATACAAGGCTGCATATCTGGTGCGTCTGCTCATAAAAAGCGGAGCACAGGTCCAGGTTGTCATGACTCAGGCGGCAAAGGAATTCATCACGCCCCTCACCCTGTCAACCCTTACCCGCAAGCCTGTCGTCAGCGAGTTCTTCTCGGCAAGGGACGGCAGCTGGAACAGCCATGTGGAACTTGGCCAGTGGGCCGATGCCATGGTCATTGCGCCATGCACCGCATCGACTCTGGGCAAGATGGCCGGCGGTGTTGCCGACAACATGCTCTGCACGACGTATTTTTCCATGAAGGCCCCGGTGTTCATTGCTCCGGCCATGGATCTTGACATGTACCGCCATCCCGTCACACAGCGCAACATCGAGACCCTGCGCTCAATAGGCAACACCATAATAGAGCCTGCAAGCGGCGAACTGGCCAGCCAGCTGGTCGGAAAAGGAAGAATGGAAGAGCCCGAAAACATCGTGGCCGTTCTTGAAGAATTCTTCGGCAGGGACACGGACCTGTCAAAAAAAAAAGTTCTCATAACAGCGGGTCCGACGCATGAGCGCATAGACCCCGTACGTTTTATAGGCAACGACTCGACAGGCAAGATGGGCTTTGCCCTGGCCGCCGAATGCGCTCGCCGCGGTGCGCAGGTCACGCTCATTGCAGGCCCCGTATCGCTTGAAACGCCCCACCCTTCAATTGAGCGCATCGACGTGGAAAGCGCCGGCCAGATGTACCGTCAGGCCATGGAGCGTTTCCCGCAGTGCGATGCCGCCATCCTGTGCGCCGCAGTGGCTGATTTCACCCCTTCGGTCATGAGCGACACCAAGATAAAGCGCAAGGGCGAGATGACCATCACGCTCAAGCCCACGCAGGACATTGCAGCCAGCCTTGGTGCGATAAAGCGTGATGGTCAGCGCATGGTGGGCTTCGCGCTTGAAACCGACAACGAATTCGACCATGCCCAGGACAAGCTGCAGCGCAAGAACCTTGACTTCATAGTCCTCAATTCGCTGCGCGATGCCGGTGCAGGATTCGGATACGACACCAACAAGGTCACGCTGATTGACCGCAACGGCAGCGAGAGCCTGCCCCTGCAGTCCAAGAAAGACGTGGCAAAAGCCATTGTCGACAAGTTGAAAGGACTGCTGTTCTGCCTGCTGTTCCTGCTGGCTCCGGTGTTGGCATCGGCCCAGGAACTGAACCCTGTGCTCACCGTCAACACCTCGAAAGTGCCCGGTTCCGACAAGGATGTGTTCGAATCGCTGAAAAGCGAGCTGACGACGCTCCTCCGCGACCAGAGCTGGACCGATTTCAAGTTCATGCAGGACGAGAGAATAAAATGCAGCTTCAACCTGACAGTGAACAAGTACGACAAATCCAGCGGACAGATGGACTGCGAACTGACCGTACAGAGCAGCCGCCCTGTCTACGGCAGCACATACAACACCACGGTCTTCAATTTCCACGACCCTGACGTTTCGTTCACATACACCGAACAGGACCGTCTGGAATACACGCCCAACGCCATCAGCAACAATCTCGTGGCCGTTTTCGCATACTACTGCGTACTGATTGTCGGGCTCGATTTCGACACCATGTCACCGAACGGCGGCACCGACATACTGCGCCAAGCCGAGAACATAGCCGCAAACTCACAGTCACTGGGCAGCGGTTGGCGTTCCTTTGACGCAGGAGCCAACCGCTATTCCATAATTACGGATTACATGAACGGAAGCATGTCATCGATGCGGCGGCTCATGTACGAATACCACCGCCGCGGACTTGACGACATGTCCGCGAATCCGGGCCGCGGCCGCGCCACGATAGGCGAAAGCCTGAAACTGCTGCAGCAGGCATACCAGGCAAAGAGCACGTCGCCCGTTCCGGTTCTCTTCACCGAAGTCAAGAAAGACGAACTCAAGAACATCTTTTCAGAAGGACAGGCAAAGGAAAAGGAAAGTGTGCGCAAGATACTCGACCAGATAAACCCGTCCCTTTCAAAAGACTGGGAGACAATTAGTCCTGACAACTGATGCTTAAGGAACTGCACATATCGAACTACGTACTGATTGACCGGCTGGACATATCGTTCAGTCACGGCTTTTCGGTCCTGACCGGTGAAACGGGTGCCGGAAAGTCCATCATACTCGGTGCCCTGAACCTTCTGCTCGGAGGCAGGGCCGATGCAAAGACCATAAGCCACGGCCAGGAGCGCTGCGTCATTGAAGGCCACTTTGAGCTTGAAGGTTATGGACTGGAACCGTTCTTCCAAGAGAACGAGCTTGATTTTGACGCCAGTGATACCATCCTGAGGCGGGAGATGACATCGACCGGCAAGAGCCGCGCATTCATCAACGACACCCCGGTGTCACAGACACAGCTCAAGCAGTTGGGCGGTCTTCTCATTGACATACACTCACAGCACCAGAACCTGGCATTGGGCACCCAGTCCTTCCAGCTTGCCGCGCTTGACACCATTGCCGCAAACGGCAGTCTGTATGAACGTTACACAAAAGACTGGAACCTGTGGACGGAACTCACGAAAAGGCTTGAAGAGCTGAAGAACCGTTCACAGACCGATGCATCGGAACTCGATTACCTGAAATTCCAGCTGGACGGAATCCTGTCCGCAAAGCTCCAGGACGGCGAGCAGGAACAGCTTGAACAGGAATCGGAACTGCTGGAACACGCCGAAGACATAAAGCGTGATCTGTACCAGGCATGGCAACTGCTTGACGGCGAACAGGAAAGCGCAGTGCAGCTTTCACACCAGGCCATCCAGTCCCTGCGCAGCGCAGCGCGCAACTATCCTGCAGCACAGGAACTGGAAGAACGCATGGAGTCATGCCTCATTGAACTGCGCGACATTGCCGACACCGCAAGCCAGGTTCAGGAATCCATAAGTTTCGACCCGGCCAGACAGGAGTACGTCAACGAAAGGCTCGACCTGATATATTCGCTTGAAAAGAAGCATCACAAGGACAGCATAGCCCAGCTTCTGGAATATGCCGACTCCATTCAGACCAGGCTGAAAGGTGCGCTCAACAGTGAAGATGACATTCTGGAACTGAAGAAACAGACCGCAAAGGCGTTTGACGCGCTGAAACAGTCGGCCCGCGATTTGAGCGCATCAAGACAGAAGGCCGCAAAGACCGTCGAAGGACAGATAAGCGGACTTCTGGTGCCGCTTGGCATTCCGAATGTGCGGTTCAGCATTGAACTGACCGACAGCGGGAATTTCGAGCGTTCCGGAGCCGACTGCGTATGCTTCATGTTCTCGGCCAACAAGTCACAGCCCATGCAGGAACTGTCGGCCGTAGCGTCGGGCGGCGAAATTGCCAGAGTCATGCTGTGCCTGAAATCGCTCATTGCCAATGCCCGCATGCTGCCTACCGTGATATTCGACGAAATCGACACCGGAGTCTCGGGAGCCGTGGCACAGCGCATGGCCCAGCTCATGAAACAGATGGCAACCGGCAGCAGGCAGGTCATTGCAATAACCCACCTGCCCCAGATTGCAGCTCTTGGAGAGAGCCATTACAAGGTATTCAAGAAAGACGACGAAAGCGGCACGCACACATCGATTGTCATGCTCGACGACGACGCGCGCATACACGAAATCGCAGGCATGATGAGCGGCGAGACACTCAGCCAGGCCGCTCTTGATAACGCAAAAGCACTTATTGAAAATGGAAGATGAAATGATATTCGGCATACGTGCCGTGATTGAAGCCATTGAGGCCGGCAAGGACATAGACCGCCTGCTCATAAAGAAAGACCTGCAGGGAGACCTGTCACGCGAACTGTTTGCGGCCATGAAAGGCCTTGACATTCCCGTTCAGCGAGTCCCCATTGAAAAGCTCAACCGCATTACCCGCAAGAACCATCAGGGAGTCATTGCATTCACCACACAGATTACCTACCAGCACGTATCGGACCTTGTACCGACTATCTTCGAGCAGGGCCGCGACCCGTTCTTCGTGCTGCTTGACGGCGTGACCGACGTACGCAACTTCGGTGCCATTGCCCGTACATGCGAATGTGCCGGGGCCGATGCCATCATCATCCCGTCAAAGAACAGCGTATCGGTCAATGCCGATGCCATCAAGACATCGGCCGGAGCCCTGCATACCCTGCCCGTGTGCCGCGAGAACCAGATATCGCAGACGCTCAAATACCTCAAGAACTGCGGAATAAGAATTGCCGCAGCTACAGAGAAAGGCGACCTTGACTACACCCGTGGCAACTATTCCGGCCCGGTATGTCTGGTCATGGGAGCCGAGGACAAGGGCATCCCGCAGGAACATCTGGCCCTGTGCGACGAATGGGTCAGGATTCCCATTCTTGGACACATACAGTCACTGAACGTGTCGGTTGCAGCGGGCGTTCTGATTTATGAAATAGTCAAGCAGAGAACCGAATGAGCATACGCCCCGCCCTGACGGCATTAGCCGCCATTCTGCTGTCGCTGCCGCTTGCAGCAAAAACGCCCAAGTGGTACAAGTCACAGAAAAACAGCGTATTCCAGGTCATTGCATACAATGCCGAAGGTAAGGAATCGGGACGCAGCACCGGTTTCTTCATTTCCAAAGACGGCACAGGAATCACCGATCTTGGAGTGCTGAAGAACGCCTGCAGCGCAAAGACCGTCGATGCTGCCGGTACCGTACGCCCCATTCAGGTTATCCTGGGCGCCAACGACATGTACGATGCAGTGAAATTCCAGGTCATTCCGGACAAGAAGCTCTGCGCCGTCAGTCTTGCGGTCCGGAAGCAGGACGAAGGCAGCCAGGTATATGCACTGCCCTTCATGGCTGAACGCTTTGACAGAGTTCAGGCTGCATCGGTCTCGAAGTCAATGGACATTGACGGAGGTCATTTCTACTACAACCTGTCACTGCCCTGCGACTCATGTCTATGGGGCTGCCCCGTATTCAACGAACAGGGCCTTGTTATTGGAATGATTCAGAACGGACAGGCCGGCGACGCCGTAAGCTATGCACTCGACGCGAACTTTGTCCGCGACATTGAGATTCTGGCCATGTCGCTCGACGAGAGGGCCTACGCCGACATTCACATACGCAAAGCCCTGCCATCGGATGCAAGCCAGGCTCTGGCCTACGTCTATATCAAGCAAAGTACAATGGGCACGAAGGAATACGGCAGGCTGCTCGAGGATTTCCTGATTCAGTTCCCGGACAACGCCGACGGGCTGTTCAACCTTGCATCGTACCTTATTCTGGAGACCGATTCCACGCAGTATGAACGTGCACAGCAGCTCATTGACCGTTCCATCGGACTGTCGGACGAGAAAGGCCGCATGCACTGCGACTACGCCAACCTCATATACATGACGGTAAGTGACGGTATGAAGGTTTCCGGTTCATGGACGCTGGAAAAGGCCCTTGAAGAGATTGACACGGCCATCTCTATTGACACCGTTCCGGAATTCCACCATGTGAAAGGCAACATTGAATTTGCCATGGGCCTATACCCTCAGGCTCTGGAATCATTCATGAAACTGAACTCCACAAGTCTGGCAAGCGCCGATTCATATCTGCTGGCATATACGGCCTGCAGCCGCATGGAGAATTCCACTGACCGGTGCATCGAGCTCCTTGATACGGCAATTCTCATGCTTGGCCAGCCTTTCCCTCCTAGAAGCGGTGTCCTGTATCTGGAACGCGCCACCCTGCTTCAGGAAGCCGGGCGTTACAGGGATGCCGTACGTGATTTGTTCCGTTACGAGGAACTTGTCGGTTCCGGCAGTCTGAATGCCGGCTTCTACTACATGCGGTACCAGGCCGGAATACAGGCAAAGATGTACGAGCAGGCGCTTGCCGACATAATTACCGCACGCCAGCTTGCCCCGCAGGACCAGACAATGACACTTGAACACGCAAGCCTGCTTCTCAGAATAGGCAACCAGAGCGCCGCCCTGCCCCTTCTAATAGACCTTGTCGAGCTGTTCCCCGACGATACCGACGTCCTGCGTCTGCTTGGCGTGTGCTACCTTCAAATGGACGAACGCCCCAAAGGCATCCCCTACCTGCAAAAGGCCAGCGACCTTGGCGACACCACCGCTGCCAGACTTCTGGATCCGCAATGACTGCGGTCTGGCGCTAACTGGCGCTAACTGGCGTGAACTGGCGTGGTGGAACTGTGTCGCGCCTGACGCTCCGTGACCGGCGTGCGCGTCATTACGGCCGGGGCCGATGAACTCGCTGGCGCTCAGACAGCATCGGCCCTTTTCGGCCTTCATTCCTTCACGCTTTTTCGGTCACTCCACGAAGGCGCGCCCCATTTCCACCGCGCCATCCTGCAATCCG
>JAKSIR010000085.1 GCA_024398695.1 Bacteroidaceae bacterium
AATCTGGATACGCTTGCGGTGCCGGGTGACGATTTCTTCCAGTTTGCATGCGGCGGCTGGATGAAGAACAATCCGTTGACCGATGAATATGCGCGCTTTGGCAGTTTTGACAAGCTGGCTGAAAACAACCGCGAGCAGCTTAAGAGTCTGATTGACGGGATAGTCAGCACAAAGCACGAGCATGGTACCAACGCCCAGAAAATAGCCGATCTGTACAATCTGGTGATGGATACCGCACGTCGCAACAATGAAGGCATTGCCCCCATCAGGCCATATATCGATAAAGTGGAAGCAATAAGCGGTCAGGAACAGGTGTTCCCCGTTATGGTGTCGCTCGAATATGACGGTGTGGCAGCCGGTTACTTCGGCGTAGGCATAGGGGCCGATATGATGGACAGCAGGATGAACATTGTAGGTGTGGGCCAGGGAGGTCTGTCGCTTGGCGAAAAGGAGTATTATGTTGACACAGACGAGGCGACGGCAGCCATTCGTGAAGCATTCAAGAAACATATTGTCAGAATGTTCATGCTGTACGGGTTTGACGAGGAGACGGCAGTGAGGAAGATGGAGGGCGTCATGAAAATCGAGACGCTGATTGCCGAAAAGTCATACAACGGTGTACAGCAGCGTGATCCGGTTGCAAACTATCACAAGATGCCATATTCCAGGTTCCTTGAGGAATACGGCGGCATAGACTGGAACCTGTACTTCGGTACAATGGGCATGGAGGGCATTGAGGAGATTGATGTCAACCAGCCCGAACCCATACATGAAGTGGAGCGCATTCTGGCCGAAGTTCCGTTTGAAGACCACAAGTCGTATATGGAGTGGCAGATCATTGACGGCAGCGCATCAAGACTCACACAGGAATTTGACCGTGCCAACTTTGATTTCTATGGAACGGTAATGAGCGGAAAGAAAGAGCAGCAGCCCATGTGGAAGCGTGCCACGAGCACGGTGAGCGGTGTGCTGGGCGAAGCCATCGGCCAGCTTTATACCGAGAAGTATTTCCCGGCATCGTCAAAGGCGCGTATGGAGGAGCTGGTGCGCAATCTGCAGACTGCACTCGGGCAGCGCATAGACGCACAGGACTGGATGAGCGATTCCACAAAGGCCCGCGCACATGAGAAGCTTGACGCTTTCCATGTGAAGATAGGCTATCCTGACAAATGGCGCGACTACAGTGGAATGGAAATCGATCCGTCAAAGAATATGGTCGAAAACATGATAGAGGTAACGCATTTCATGCTTGCCGATGCCATTGAACGAAAGTTTAAGAAACCGGTTGACAACACGGAATGGTTCATGACCCCGCAGACTGTGAATGCCTATTACAATCCTACGACCAACGAGATATGTTTCCCGGCCGGCATCCTGCAGTATCCGTTCTTTGACATGAGCGCCGACGATGCGTTCAACTACGGAGCCATAGGTGTCGTCATCGGTCATGAGATGACTCACGGATTCGATGACCAGGGCCGTCAGTTTGACAAGGACGGCAACATGAACGACTGGTGGGCCGAAGGTGATGCGGAACGTTTCAACGAGCGTGTCAAGGTCATTGCCGACCATTTCAGTGCGATTGAGGTGCTGCCCGGCTTGAAGGCGAACGGTGAGCTGTGCCTGGGCGAGAACATCGCCGACCACGGCGGTCTGATGGTTGCATATCAGGCATTCAGGAATGCTACCAAGGACAAACCCCTTCCCGACAAGGAAGGCTTTACACCGGAACAGCGTTTCTTTATGGCGTACGCCGGAGTGTGGGCCGGTAACATTCGCGACGAGGAGATTCGCAACAGGACCAAGAGCGATGTGCACTCGCTCAGCCGCTGGCGTGTGAACGGCACCCTGCCGCATATTGATGCATGGTACGATGCCTTTGGCATTACAAAGGACAACTCGCTGTATCTGCCAAAGGAGAAACGCGCCGTTATCTGGTAAAGCATTGTCGCAATGGGCACTGGCATAGGAATAATGGAAAAGAACATGGACCGGACTGTAAAGCCCGGTTCTGATTTTTATAGATTCAGCTGCGGAGGCTGGCTTGATGCCAATCCTCTGCCGGCCGAGTATTCCAGTTACGGTACATACGATGAGCTGGTGGAACAGAACCGCCAGCGGCTGAAGGGCATTATTGACAGCGTGGCGTCCGGCCAGCACAAGCCGGGCAGTGACGAGGCACGTATTGCCGGCCTGTACAATCTGGTGATGGACGTGGAACGCCGTAACAGAGAAGGCGCTGCACCCATGAAATGGGCAAGGGAGCGTATCGCCGCCATTTCCAGGGCTGAAGATCTTATGCCTGCCATGGTGGAACTGGACCCGTACGGCGTTACCGGTTATTTTGATGTCGGGATAGGCCCTGACATGAGTGACAGCGATGCAAACATAGTGGGGCTGTGCCAGGGAGGACTGACACTCGGAGACCGTGAGTACTACATGGACCGCGACAGCAGGACACGGGAAATACGCGAGGCATTCAAGAAACACGTGGTGCGTATGCTTATGCTCGCCGGTTATGAAGAGCATGAGGCAAAAAAACGTATGAAAATTATCTGGCGCATTGAAAAGCGTCTGGCCAGAGCCAGCCGCACGAATGTGCAGCTGCGTGACCCTCAGGCCAATTACAATAGAATGACATATAAGGCCCTGAAAAGGAACTTCAGGGGCTTTGACTGGGACCTGTTCTTTCACCTGCTTGGCCTTGACGGCGTTGACCGTGTCGATGTGGGTCAGCCCGAGGCTATTCGTGAAGCCATACGCGTCTTGAATGAGGAAACTCTCGAGGACCAGAAAATCCTTATGGAGTGGCAGATGATAGACTCGAACGGAGCCAGGCTCGGGTCGGACATGGATGAGGCCGATTTCGATTTCTATGGCCGTACAATGAGCGGGCAGCAGGAGCAGAAGCCCATGTGGAAACGTGCGACAGCCACGGTGAGCGGCACTCTTGGCGAGGCATTGGGCCGTCTGTATGTGGAACGGTATTTCCCCGAATCGGCAAAGGAACGGATGAAGGACATGTTTGCACGTCTGCAGAAAGCTCTTGGCCGCAGAATAGACGCCCAGCAATGGATGTCTGACGGGACAAAGGCCAAGGCACATGAGAAACTGGCCGCTTTCCGTTTCAAGATAGGATATCCCGACAAATGGAGAGACTATTCGGGCATGAGCATAGATCCTGCCAAATCCCTGTTCGAGAACAATGTGGAGATAAGCCGTTTCTTCTGGAACGAAATGGTGGAGCGCAAGTTCCGCAAGCCTGTCGACAAGACAGAGTGGGGCATGACTCCTCAGGAAATCAACGCGTACTATGACACATCGGTCAACGAGATATGCTTTCCCGCCGGAATACTGCAGTACCCGTTTTTTGACATGGAGGCCGATGACGCCTTCAATTACGGGGCGATAGGTTCGATTATCGGACATGAGATGACTCACGGATTCGATGACGAGGGCCGTCAGTTTGACAAGGACGGCAATCTGAAAGACTGGTGGACTCCAACTGATACACGGCGTTTCAACCGCAAGGTGAAGATGCTTTCCGACTTTTTTGACGGCATCGAGGTCCTGCCGGGCGTCAGAGCGAACGGAGAGCTGACGCTTGGGGAGAATATTGCGGATCATGGAGGCCTGACTGTGGCATTTGACGCATTCATGGAGGCGCTGAAGGATAAACCGCTTGAGGACAGCATGGGACTGACTCCGCAGCAGCGCTTCTTCATTGCATACGCCTGCACCTGGGCCGAAAACGTCAGTGACGAAATGGTGCTTCAGCAGACAAAGAGCGATGAACACGCGTTGTCAAGACTGCGTGTGAATGCTACCCTGCAGCATATTGATGAATGGTACAGCGCCTTTGGCATAACAGAGGCCGATGCCATGTACATTGCTCCTGAAAAGAGAGCCCATATCTGGTAAAATGAAGGAAGGAAAGAAAATAGAACTGCTCGCGCCGGCCAGGAATCTGGAATGCGGCATAGAGGCAATCAAACACGGTGCCGATGCCGTCTATATAGGCCCGGAACGTTTCGGCGCCCGTCAGGCTGCGGGAAACAGCATTGAAGACATCGCTGCGTTGTGCGATTTCGCACACAGGTATTGGGCAAAAGTATATGTCACGGTCAACACCATTCTGCGTGATGACGAACTGCAGGACGCCGGGAAACTGATATGGCAGCTCTATGAGGCCGGTGCCGATGCCCTGCTGGTTCAGGATATGGCGCTGCTGCAGATGAACCTGCCTCCCATTGCCCTTCATGCCAGCACCCAGTGTGACGTGCGCACCGTAGAGAAGGTCAGGTTCCTGGCCTCCTGCGGATTTACGCGTGTGGTTCTGGCACGTGAGCTGTCGCTCAAGGAGATTGCCGACATACATGAGGCCTGTCCTCAGGTCGAGCTGGAGTGCTTTGTGCACGGAGCACTGTGCGTGAGTTACAGCGGTCAGTGCTACGCTTCGCAGCACTGCTTCGGACGCAGTGCCAACCGTGGCGAATGCGCCCAGTTCTGCCGTCTGAAGTTTGATTTGACCGATGCAGCCGGACATACGCTTATACGGGGCAAACATCTTCTGTCACTGCGTGACATGAACCGCATGCCGTATCTGGAGGAAATGATGGACGCCGGCGTATGCTCGATGAAGATTGAAGGCCGTCTGAAGGATGTCTGTTATGTAAAGAACATTGTGGCGGCATACCGTCAGGCCATAGACAAGGTGATTGGACACAGGCCGGAATACCTGCCTGCATCGGCCGGTAACGTGTGTCTTACTTTTGAGCCTTCTTCCGAAAAAAGTTTCAACCGGGGCTTTACGGATTATTTCCTTCATGGCCGCAGCGGCGACATGTACTCGTTTGATACGCCCAAGTCAATAGGCGAGAGCATGGGAACAGTGAGCGAAGTGGGGCGCGGCTGGATACGCTGCAGCGGAGTGCCATTCCACAATGGAGACGGTCTGTGTTATTTTGACCGCAGCGGCGAACTGCGCGGCTTTCGCGTGAACCGCGTCGAAGGCGGATGCGTATATCTTTATCTTGAGAACGGACAGATGCCGTCAATCAGAGTCGGTGACAGGGTATGGCGCAATCAGGATGCAGTTTTTGAAAGTGTACTCTCAAAGGAATCGGCAGTCCGCAGGATTGATGTCGACATGGAGTTTACCGATACGGAAAAAGGTTTTGCGCTGTCGCTGACCGATGCCGACGGCGTTCAGGCCGGCGTCTCTCTGGCTTTTGCCCATGAAACTGCCCGCACGTCGCAGGATGCCAACATACGCCTGCAACTCTCAAAACTCGGAAATACGGAGTTCAGGGCATCGGACATCAGGGTAAATATGTCCGGCAACTGGTTCGTGCCATCCTCACTTCTGTCCGATTTGCGCCGTCAGGGTTGCAATGCTTTGACTGCCGCCCGTGCCGAAGCGCGGATACGTCCCGTCCGAAATGCCGCATCCGGTCAGACGGACTGTCCGCAAAGGCAGCTCACATATCTTGGCAACGTATTCAACGAGCAGGCCCGTTCTTTCTATATGAACCATGGTGTCACGTCCGTTGACTATGCCTTTGAAAGGCAACAGCCCGCATCGGTTCCTATAATGTATTGCCGGCACTGTCTGAGGTATGCCTTGGGTGCATGCCTCAAACGTCAAAGCCAGTCCGACAATGCTGCCGGACTGGCTGAACCTTTGTATCTTCAAAGCAGCGACGGCCGCCGCTTTGAACTTCGCTTTGACTGCGCCCGCTGCCAGATGCTGGTGTTGGGGTAACCGGTATGTGTGGGCTTAGAACTTGAAATTGAAACCCAGACGGAACTCCGGGAACCAGTTGGAGTAACCGGTCTCAGCCATGACGCCGAAACAGTCATTGAAGAAATAGCGGCATCCTATGAATTCATTCCACAATACAAAAGAATCGTTTTCCTTGTATCTGACATTGTCATATTTCCATGACCATGTCCTTACACCGAATCCTACGCACACGGTGGCATGAACCTCAAATTCAGGGGTGATGTTGAGACCGTAAGTGGCGCGCGGGGTCACACCTATTGCAGTGCATTTGTAGTTGTCATAGTGGCGGTTGTTACGGTCGTTATCGGCTATGTCGAATTCGCCGCCGACTGAGAAATGTCCTTTCCACCATTCGTCAACCAGTACATAATCAAGTGAAACGGAACTGCCGAAAGGAATTGCACCGATGTTGATGTTGCCAATCATGGTACCTTTACTCCACTGTGGAGCAAGTTCTGCGTTTGCACTGTAAGAAATCATTGCCAAAGCGGCAACAGCAAGCATTTTTCCAAAATGTCTCATAGTCGTGTATTGTTTTAAATAGTTATTATTCGAAGAACTGACGCCAGTCCTCGTCGCTGACACCGCGGCTTTTCTTTGATTTGCGCGGTGGACGTGAGCCGCTGTTGCGTTCGTTTACGAACGGAGCACGTGACGGGCTGCGGCGTTCCTTCTTTGAAGAACGCTCTTCCTTTGCGTGGCGGTCTTTCCTTTCGGAGCGCTGTCTCCTTTCAGGACGCTCTTC
>JAKSIR010000086.1 GCA_024398695.1 Bacteroidaceae bacterium
ACCAACATCATCAACATGGAGAAGAAGCTCATCAACTTCTGCCCCGACACCCGTTCGAACCAGTGGACCGACCCGTCATACCACCTGCCCGCATTCTATGAAATCTGGGCTGAAAGTGCCAAGGACGGCCGCGAAGCCATATACCGCGAACTTGCCGACAGCGCCCGCGCATACCTGCACCGCGCCACAGACCCCGTAACCGGCATCAACCCGGATCAGGGCCAGTTTGACGGCACGCCCAACCGCGGCAGCGTCTTCCACTATGACTCATGGCGCGTGCCCATGAACATTGCAATGGACTTCACCTGGTACCACAAGGATGCCGAGTGGCAGTCAGACTATGCAAGCCGCATGCAGGAAGCCATTGTAGGCCGGTACGGCGTAAAGGAATTCCCCGACCAGTTCGAGCTTAACGGTGACGAAGCCAAGCGTCCCATGGGCGGTGGCCGATGGAAACCCAACCTGCGCCACTCAATAGGTTTCGTAGGCACCATGGCAACCACCAGCCTCATGACTGACGGCCCGTACAGCCAGGACCTTGTGCGCCACATGTTCTACGACCAGGTTCTCCAGCCCTACGAAGACGGATACTATGACGTCTATTACGACGGACTCATCTATCTGTTCTCGCTTCTCCACCTGAGCGGAAACTACAGGATGGATTGGTAAATTATCCTTACTGATAACATTGAAAAGGCCCGATGCAATTGGCGCATCGGGCTTTTTTTATGATTTTTTCAAAGTACCGGAACCCATATATATTGAATAATATTCTTATCTTTACGCGCTTAAGTGCTTACAGCACAGTGAAACAAGACAAATAATAATCAAAATAACCAATTGACAATGAAGAGATTCAACCTCAAGAATGCGCTTAGGAGCCTGTCTGCGGCAGGTCTCGTGATTGCAGCAGTCTGCACGCAGACATCGTGCAGCGATCTCTGGAGCGAACAGCATCCGGGAACCTATTACATCAATTCCGGCGAAACCATCGCATCCTTCCTTGAAGAAGGCGAGTACAAGGATGATTTCACGTCATTCGTTTACGTGCTCAAGAAGGCCGGAATCTGGGGCGAATTGAGAACCTATGGCGAGCACACATGCTTCGCCCCCACCAACGAAGCTTTCGACGCATACATGAAGAAAAGATATGACGAAGCTCCGGACAACCGCAAGAGCCACTACACAAGCCTGGACTCACTTACGGTAAGCGAATGTGACACCATTGCAAAGACGCACCTTTGCGGAACCACATTCTTCTGCTCGGACATGAGCGGTGACGGTGCCTTCCCGTATCCTAACCTCATGGACCGCTACCTCACCTACTACTCGTTCCCGGACACCGTTCCCGCAAAGACCAAGGACGGCCGCGACACCATAAAAGTCAAGCTCGGATTCAAGATCAACCAGGTATCGAAGATCATTGAAGCAGACGACACAGTCCAGAACGGAGTTGTACACATTGTGGAGAACGTTGTCCAGCCAAGTAACAAGTGGCTGCCGGGACTTATGGAGGAGAATCCTGAAATCTCGATTTTCTTCGAGGCAGTAAAGGCTACCGGTCTGAGAAGCGAACTTGAAAAGTACGTTGATCCCGAATATCCGTGGGCACCTACCAAAGGACGCGACCCGAAAAGCTACTACGACTCGACCATCTCGCACTTCAAGGCAACGACCAAGACAGACAAGACCCTCATATATGACACAGGTGCCGAAAAGGACCAGATGGGAACCATTCCTGATCTGAGGTACTTCAAATACACGATGTTTGTCGTCAAGGATTCTGTCCTCAAGTCACGTTACGGCGTAACCGATGTTGGCGGCCTCAGGAATCTGGCCAAGACCATATACCCCGACGGTGCCGGTTACGAAGACACTTCTGACAGCAGTTCGCTCAAGAAATTCCTCATGTACCACATCCTGCCCATGCAGCTCGAATACAACAAGCTGAACCTTACAGGCACAAAGAACTGCGCAATCGTGGAAAAGAACCGTTCATATCTGGACGAACTTGACGTGGAAGACTTCTACGAGCCGATGCTGCCGCACTCAATCATGCGTGTCAGCACTCCATACACGGACAATACCCACGCTGTCGGAATTTTCATCAACAGAAAGGGTACCGAAAAGACAGGCCTGGACGCTGCCGGAATCAGAATCGCCAACCCGTCGGAATACAACGGCGTCGATGCAAGTGCCATGAACGGTTGCTACCATTACATTGACGACATTCTGAAGTATGACACAGATGTAAGGGAAAACGTTCTCAATACCAGAATGAGAGTCATGGCCAACACCATGTCACCGGACTTCATCAACAGCGGTGCTGCAGGCCGTACCAACGAAGGTGCAGCGGGCGACAAGTACACCGTCGGCTTCCTGAAAGGATTCTGCACCAACTTTGAAGCTCTGAACGACAACACCCAGTTCTGGGTAAGGTACGCAGACCAGTCATTCGGTACATGGATGGGATATGAAATGACAATCCGCGGCATTTATGACCTTGCCATCAAGCTGCCGAATGTACCGTTCGACGGAACCTGGGAAGTCCGTCTGTGGGTCAACTCAATGTCTACCTTCCAGGGCCAGGCTAACCCGCGCGGCATAGTACAGTTCTACTTCAGCGACGGTCAGATCGACAAATACGGAAGCAAGGTCTGGGAAGCATGCGGTATCCCGGTCGACCTTCGTATTCCTGGCGATGACGCACGTATCGGCAACGTCCCGGACGACGACATCAAGAAGCTCGATGAAGACAACTACGAAAATAACCTTGAACTTTATGACAAGGCCATGCGTAACCGCGGCTACATGAAGGGTATGGACTCATACAACCCGAGCGGGCAGGAAGACCAGAACCTGCGCAAAAGCACCGACTGCAACAGAAAGATTGTCTGCAACGAATTCATGCGTGCCGACGGTACTTACTGGCTGCGCATGCGTCAGGTCATGGACACTGAAAGCGCCGACTTCCCGTTCTGCTTCGTAGAAATGGTACCGAAATCAATCTATGCAAGTGAAACCGTCAAGGAAGACAGACATTGATTCACAGACGGAAATAAAACAAGAATGGCTCGGAAATCATCCGAGCCATTCTTGTTTTATGACTTGACAGGAAAATGAAATTTACTGACGGGGGTTCGTGCCGAAAGGCATCCGGTGGAACATTGGATTGAAGGCCGGCCCCTGCTGCTGTGACGGAATGTTCTGCCCAGGCATAGGTCTCTGTCCGAAACCGTGACCGCCGTGAGGCATCATCCCCGGGAAGCCGCCGGGCAGACCCTCATGGAAACGGTTCTGCATAAGGGCACGTATGGAATCGCCGGCAACGGAGTCAGGCAGATGCCAGTTACGGCGGAAATTCTCCCTCCACTGACGCTGCTGTTCGGAAAGCTGCTGCATATTCTCCATCTGACGGCGACGTGCCTCAATGACCTGAGGCTGCATCATCATGAACGGATGGTTCAACTGAGCGGAACGCATCCACATCTGTGTCTGCGCATCCATTTCCTGACGGTTCTGCTGTGAGAACTGCTCGAATATCTTCTGGCTCAGCTCCCACTGGGCCATTCCTATCTTACGGCGTGTAGTATCGGCCAGTTCCTTGTCAAGCTTGCCGTTATAGTCGCTGTTGATCGTGTTCCAGCGTTTCATATATTCCGGATTGTCCGGTTTGAGTTCACGGTTCAACTTGGCAAGCGCCTCGTTATACTCGCTGTATATCTTTGCGAACTTCTGATATTCCTTCTTGGAAAGGACAGCCTTCTCCTTGATGAAGCGCAGCGAAGCATTTATCATTTGTTCGTCCCTTTCCGTCTGTGACTGCGCATAAGCAGAACCTCCCACTGACATGGCCAGCAGAAGGTAACACAGAATCGAAGGCAACCTTTTCATAAGGTCAGTCTCCGTAATAGTTGCTCATCATTGAATACAGGCCAAGCTCTTCGCTTGACATGTTCTGGAATAACTCATCAATGCTTGCACATTGTGAGATAGAATCATAGTCAGGCACGTTCAAACTGCTGCCAAACGGATGGAGCAGAAGAACAGCCACAGCTGCAACACTGGCGGCACCGGCAAACCAAGCATACAGTCTGCGCTCCGTATGGCGGCGACGCTCACGGCTAATCCTGGAAACCACGCTCTCTGTCATTTCGTCAATGAAATGCTCAGGCATCCTGAACGGCATTTCGCGGCTCAGCGATTCCAGATCAAGCTCCTTCGGGCCAACGCCGTCTGACTGGTGCTGACGTTCACGGCTTATCTGGGAAACGACTTTCTCAGTCATTTCATCCATGAAATGCTCAGGCATCCTGAACGGCATTTCGCGGCTTAACGATTCCAGATCAAACTCGTTCATAGCTGATGTTCTGTTATATAGTTCTTTATTTTCTCTACAGCATAATGATAATTGGTCTTGAGCGTATTCACACTGTCTCCAACTATCTGGTGTATCTCCTCGTAACTCTTCTCGTCATAGTAGCGAAGGTTGAACACCATCTTCTGCTTTGTCGGAAGAAGCGCTATAGCCTCCTGCAGAAGCACCAGCGTCTCATCCGCGTCCGGTCCGGCTTCATCTCTGACCGTTTCCTTGAGTGAGTCGCCAAGGTCATCGACCGAAACCATACCCGTCGACTTGCTCTTGAGCAGTTTGAGACTTTCATTGGTGGCTATCTTGTAAAGCCATGACGAAAGCGGAAATTCGTTCGAATAGGTGCTACGGTACTTGTAGACATTTATCATCGTTTCCTGCAGTACGTCCTGGGCATCGTCATGCGCCACCACCATGCGTCTTATGTGCCAATACAGCGGCTCGCCGTATTTTTTCATTATCAGGCGCACGGCCTGCTCCACGCGACTGTCGTCACACAGCATTCCGGCAATGGAATCATCACTAACTGAAAGGGTTGCCTGGCTGTTCATGCTGTCCTTCGCATCACGCTTCGACATTACTATACAGACTTTTGATAAAGGTTAAATCTCAATACTGCTTCTGATGGAAATAATCAAAATCGGCCCAGCCTCCAGCCTGCTGAGTGGCATAGCTGTACAGACCGGTACGGTATCCGGTGAAATAGTCCAGCGAGAAACTCATCTGCAGTGTGGCACCGGCATCGGTCCAGTTCTTCCCGTCAAGGGAATAGCTCATGAAAGCCTGGTCGGCGCCGGCAGTATCGTCAGCCTGAGGGGTGAAGACATATCTTATTCTGAGCCATACCTTGTCCTGCGACAGCGGTATGCGCAAGGCCTCCGTATCAGGACCGGGCTGCGGCTGGTCCTGCATACGGCCCCAGCGGCGGCCTACATTGCGATGTGTCATGGCAACCAGTTCCTTTGAACCGTCCTGAGCCACTTCAACGCCAATGGTACAATAGTTGCTCTGGAAAGCCACGATTCCCGCACGGTCACCTGCCTTCATGCCGGATGCGTCAAGCAGCACCTCGCTCACGCAGCGCGGCCCTACGGTACGCTGGGTAAGCGTATTGCGCGCATCCATGACATTTGTGGCAATCTGGCCGGTCTTCAGACGCAGCCAGCCCTTGCGTTCGGTAACGGACCATGCACTGTCGTCCGGCTTGTGGTTCCACTGCCACACCAGGTCAAGACTGTTCTTCCTGTACTTGAATTCGTCATCAGCCCATGTGCGGTTTTCGCCCGACTCCGGCAGATTGACGGCAAATTCCTTGACCGGAACAGTGTTGTCGCCAAGAATAGGCCAACCGTCAACCCATGTTACAGGTTGCAGAGTCGGAATGCGGCCCACCGCACCATGGTCCTGGAACATAATGGCATACCAGTCACCGTTCTGCGTTTCTATGATGCCACCTTGTGCGACCCCGTCGCCGCGCCCGTCAAACGGAGCGCTCAGAATGACCTTGCGCTCATATTCTCCCAGCAGTTCCTTTGAACGCCAGCAGGTCTCGGTGCGTACGCCTCCGCTTGGCCAGTCAATCTCAAGAATGTAGTAGTAGTCACCTATATGGTAAATATGGGCGCCTTCGGCACGCAGGTTGAAACCGTCGCGCGGAGAATCAATGAGAATCCTCTCTTCGGCACCGGCCTTTATTGCAGACCCGTCGGGTTCAAGCTCTATTATGCGCAGTTCTCCGTTGCCCCACACCACATACAGATGTCCGTCTTCGAACAGCATGGATGCGTCGTGGAACGGACGGTCAATGACCGAACGCTCCCAGTTGCTCTTATAGATATCGTCGGTACGGTAAATATAGGTCTTTGACTGGTCGTTGGCAATGAACAGAGCATAGAACATGCCGTTCTCATATCGCAGCGACGTGGCCCACTGGCCCTTTCCGTATGCGTTCCTGCCACTACGCAGATTATAGATGTCGTCATCGCTGAGGCAGTCATACACATAGCTTATTATCTCCCAATGTACCAGATCCCTTGAATGCATTATAGGAGCGCCCGGGCAGAAGTACATGGTCGTGCTGACCATGTAATAGTCTTCGCCCACGCGTATCCAGTC
>JAKSIR010000087.1 GCA_024398695.1 Bacteroidaceae bacterium
TGCAGGAACATTCCGTACCAGTTTGAAACCTGGTCCTTCCAGTACTGCTGCCACTTGCTCAGAGTATATTTCTCAAGGAAACGGTGAGCGGCAATAATCAGCATGGGGGCAGCGGCCTCAAAGCCCACGCGGCCCTTGATGCCGATGATGGTATCGCCAACGTGGCAGTCACGGCCTATGGCGTACGATGCACCTATCTTCTCGACCTCCTGAATGGCCTTGATGTGGTCAGTGAATTTCTTTCCGTTCACGGCGCAGAGCTCGCCCTTCTCGAAACCGAGGCTCAGAATCTCGCTGCCGCTCTTGGTCGGATGCTTCAGATAAGCGCTTTCAGGCAGACCCTGCTTGCTGTCCAGAATCTCGCCGCCACAGATTGACGTTCCCCAGATACCTACGTTATATGAGTACTTGAGCTTTGCAAAATCGGCGCTGAAACCGTTGGCGTTCAGGTAGTCTATCTCCTCCTTGCGGCTCAGGTTGCGGTCACGGGTCAGCGTGATTATCTCAACGCCCGGGCACATTACCTGGAAAGTCATGTCGAAACGAATCTGGTCGTTACCGGCACCGGTGCTTCCGTGTGCAATGGCCTGCGCGCCTATCTCCTTGGCATAGCGGGCAATTGCCAGAGCCTGGAAAATACGCTCGCTCGACACTGAAATGGGGTAGCAGTTGTTCCTGAGAACATTGCCGTAAACCATATACTTGAGCGACTTCTCGTAATACTCCTTAGTAACGTCAAGGGTAACATACTTCACGGCACCCAGCTTGTAGGCGTTCTCCTCGTTTGTCTTGAGCTGCTGCTCGCTGAATCCGCCGGTGTTGGCGCAGGCGGCATATACTTCGTAACCCATTTCACGGGTCAGGTACATTACATTGTAACTGGTGTCCAGGCCTCCCGAGAAGGCAACAACCACTTTCTTCTTGTCCATATCCTTATTATAATCAGTTCTGTTCCAATTTGTCAATCTCGATGATACGCTTCATGTCCTCGTCCGATATCTTGGCGGGCAGGCTTTCGTGCGGATCGTAAAGCATGCCGGTGCATATGCAGTACTTGCGGTTCGTACGGTGCAGCACATCGACGTTAATGCAACCCTCGCAGCCTTTCCAAAACGATTCGTCATCGGTCAGATCGGCAAAGGTCACCGGCTTGTAACCCAACTTGGTGTTCATAGCCATGACGGCGGCACCGCTTGTGAGCGAGAATATCTTGGCATTCGGCCAGCGTACGCGGGCAAGCGTGAATGTCATGTCCTTGATGCGCTTTGCAAGACCCAGGCCGCGGAAGTCCGGATGGACAATAAGGCCCGATGTGGTAACGTACTTCTTGTCCTGCCAGGTCTCTATGTAACTGAAACCTGCAAAACGGTCGCCTGCAAGTGCAATTACAGCCTTCGCTTCAAGCATTTTCTTCAAAACATATTCGTGAGTACGTTTGGCAATGCCGGTACCGCGAACTTTGGCTGCATCAGAAATGGTGGAGAGAATCGTATCGATGTACTTCTCGTGGGATGCATCGGCCACCATTACCTTAATCTCTGTTTCCATCAGAATTATAATGATACTATAATAGGTTCAAGCTGGTGCTTGATTTCCATACGGTTGGCGTTTTCCGACAGGACAATGAGCAGAGTGTCATCGCCTGCAATCGTTCCCAGGATACCCGGAATGTTGTGGCCGTCAATGTCGTATGCCAGACTGCTTGCGTAGCCGGGCTTTGTCTTGATGACCGCCATGTTGCCGCTGAAGTTCAGTGAAACGAAGCCGTAACGCGGCTGGTTCAGCTGAGGCTCCTCGGGTTGGACGACACCTGCCTTCTTCTGCAGGAGCGCATGGTTGGGAAGCACGTACAGATAATCTCCATAAGTGTTGGCCACCTTGGAAATCTTCATCTTCTTGAGGTCGCGCGACAGAGTCGCCTGAGTCACGCAGTATCCTCTTGCAGTAAGAATTTCGAGCAGCTGTTCCTGATTCTTTATGTCCTGTTCCGAGATGACCATGCGGATGGCCTCAAGACGGTTGTTCTTATTCTTCATATTGCATAAAAATTCTATACGCGGCTGCAAAAATACACATATTACTCATACGTCATGCAAGAGTATGCAAGAAAAATCGCAAAAAGAAGCACCCAGAAATGCATATTCGGTAAAAATATGCATTTTTGACTGAAAATATGCAAAATTGACGGTCCCGGCTGTCAGGACTCGCGGCTTACCACGCGGAACAGCTTGTCCCCGCGCCGGACCTTGTCGGGGGTTTTGAACGATACCTTCACGCCTTGCGGAACATCGGTCACGGTCTTCAGGTCAACGCGGGGATCATCGAGCGTAAAAGTCAGACAGCCAGTAGCGTTTCCCGTGACCATAAGCTTGTCGCCGGCTTTGATGGCCGATGCCTCCATCAGGAATTCGCCCACGCCCAGCTTCGAGAACCAGTCAGTGCATTTTCCGGCATAGACTTTGGTTTCCGTTGCCTGGGAGCCGTACTTATCGTTCCATTCGCCCAGACGCTGGCCCAGATAGTATCCGTCCCAGAATCCGCGGTTGAACACTGTCCTGAGCCGCTCGTCCAGACTGTCCTTCAGCTCTTCCGTGAACCGGCCCTCGAGACACGCCTCAATGGCCTGGCCGTAACACTGCGCAACGGTCTTTACATATTCGGGACCTCGGGCACGGCCTTCAATCTTGAACACCCGCACACCGGCATCGATCATGCGGTCCATGAAGCGCAGCGTCTTCAGGTCCTTGGGTGACATTATGTACTGGTTCTCGACAGCCAGCTCTATGTCGGACTCCCGGTCCTTGACAATGTACCCACGGCGGCACACCTGCATGCAGGCTCCGCGGTTGGCGCTTGCACCCAGCTCGTTCAGGCTCAGATAGCACTTGCCGCTTATGGCCATGCACAGCGCACCGTGGCAGAACATCTCAATGCGTATCCTCTTTCCGCCGGGACCGCAGATGTTCTCATCCTGAATGTGGCGGTATATGTCGGCCACCTGGTCCAGGTTCAGTTCGCGGGCCAGGACGACCACATCGGCAAACTGCGCATAGAACCTGAGCGCCTCGATGTTGCTTATGTTCAGCTGGGTTGACAGATGCACCTCCATGCCAACCTCGCGGCAGTATGTCATGACCGCGATGTCGCAGGCTATGATAGCCGATATCCCCGCCTCGCGGGCCGCATCGACAATCTCATGAATCAGTGGAATGTCCTCGCCGTACATGACGGTGTTCAGTGTCAGATAGCTCTGTACACCATGTTCACTGCACTGCTGCGCAATCTCACGCAGGTCGTCCAGTGTAAAATGGCTCGCGCTGCGAGAACGCATGTTCAGTTTCTCAACCCCAAAGTAAATGGAGTTGGCACCCGCCTGAAAAGCCGCCGCCAGCGACTCCCACGACCCCACCGGTGCCATTATCTCAAAATCGCTTCTGGTCATATCGTTCCTGATCTTATCGTTCCTGATTTGAAAATTTTCGGTTATTTCGTTTTCGTCAACCTCTCAACCTCTCATGCCAAACAGACGGTCAGACAGTAAACGAACGCTCAGGCAGTCATGCCATTGACCGCCTGTTCCGCAAACCGGCTCTGCAAAATTAGTGATTCTTCCCCATTATATCATCATTACACCATCAGCCCTGTCTCTTTAGCAGCCTGAAAGTGAAACCGAGTGGGACATCGGCTCCGGTTGATGAAGCATTCCTGAAAAGGATGGAAGAACTTGGAGTGAAGATGCCAAAGACCATCACCGCCAAATCGCACATCAGAGTAGTCAAGTTCATTCTGAGCGGTGACACAGATGTCATGCGAAAGATGGCATTCGGAGACCAGCAGGTTGACTTCGGGCATGGTGACAATGTGGACAACAGCCAGATACGCCGATGCAGGCAGATAGAGCGTTGGGCAATCGATGTACGCAGGTTCATGGCACAGAGGTATGGCGATGAGAATATCATCGGATTTGACGTTCATCTGGACGAGAACTCGCCTCACATACACTGCACAATCATTCCTGTCACTCCTGATGGTAAGGTGAACAATATGGGCTGGAACGTGGTGATGACATTTCCGGTCGTGACGTCAGGCATATTGACAAGGCGGTAATGACATGAGTCTATGGGGCGAGAAAGAGCATGGAATGGACCGGAAATGGGCAATGGAATGCATGAGACGGGCTCAGAAAATGATGCAAAAACCGCGACAGCACATCAGTCGGGGACGGGGCAGATAATGCCCCGCTTCAATTTTCCCCATCTATTTCGATGGATAAAAATACTCCAGGAATTTGGATGTTTTTTATTGAAAATATATATTTGCTTAAAATAATAAGTTATTAAACATGGAGATTAATAACCAATAAACGTGACAGGTGGCTTTCACGTCCGGACTGTACAGCATTGCCGCTCATAGCTTACATTGAGCAACGAGGCATGATGCGTGATGCGCAGGTGGATGCCATCAAGACTTACCTGTTTTTGAAGATCGAATGCCAAAATTACCCAGACTATGTGTTCAGTCTTCCAATGGGTGCTGACAAGAAGAAAAAGTTCAATCCAATCTCCATCAGTAATGAAGGCTTGGAAACTATCGAGTACCTTTCGGTTGACTGTACAGCCGCAGAAGGCAATACAATAGATTATACGGTATAAACCATTATGACTCACGACTTAACAACATCGGAAATAGAACGCCAGAATGTATTAAATAACACGATGGCGATACCACGCATAAAAGAGGTTCTTGATATTGAGGCTTATCAGTTTGACGGGAAATACTATCTGACCAAACAAATGGTGGCTGATTTCTATGAAGTTGATGTAAGAACTATTGAACGGTACATAGAAACGAACAAAGAAGAATTGGAGCGGAACGGTTATTTTTTATGTAAGGGTAAAAAGCTGAAAGAGTTTAAGTTGCAATTTGCTCCCGACAAAAATGTCGGTCACAAAACAGTAGCTCTTTCATTATTTGACTTTCGCACTTTTCTGAATATGGGTATGCTGCTTGCTGAGAGTGAGAAAGCGAAGAAGGTAAGAAGTGTTATCCTGGATATTGTCATTGCTACTATTAATGAGAAGGCTGGCGGCGGTACCAAGTATATCAATTGGCGCGATCGTGAATATTTGCCAGCAGCATTACAGGAAGATAACTATAGGAAAAACCTCACGTCATCCATAAATGATTATGTTGATGGACATCCCACATATAAATATCCAGCAATTACGGATATGATTTATAATGCTGTATTCAGGGAGAATGCAAAAGAATATCGCAGGTTGTTGCAGTTGGAACCTAAAGATAATGCCCGAGCTACAATGTATGCGGAAGTACTTAGGGTTATCAGCTCATTTGAAAACGGCATAGGCGCTGCCATTTGTAAGAGACAATCCGAGTTAAACAGAAAACTGTCCATAGCAGAAGTGCAGGTACTGATTTCCGAACAGGCCGAAAGCCCGGCGATGGCACCATTCTTGTACGATGCAAGGCAAAAAATGGCATCCAGAGATTTAGGGCTCCGGGATGTATATCATGATAATATCGCAGAATATCTACGTGCATTGTCTCCTGAAGAATTTGACCGTTTTATTGGGACAGAATCTATAGATCTTGAAAGGCTCTTGGATAATGAGGAGAATAGAAAGACACTAGAACGCCTAAAGAAATAATGCGATGGGGCAGATTGAATATCTTTCATTTGATGATATCCTTGGTTACTATGCTGACACTATAGAGCAAAGTGGGGGCGGTACAAAAGGTGTGCTGTCGCAAGATGGTATTGATAAAATCCTTGATTTCGTTCAGAATGATTCATATTATCCCACATTTGAAGATAAACTTACATATCTTGTTTTCGCATTTTGCACAGGACACTATTTTGAAGATGGCAATAAGCGTATTTCTCTGGTCGCAGGTGCACACTTCTTGGTAAAAAACAGATATGCATGGGCTGGTTTCCATTTTTTACCACATATGGAGGCTTATATATGGCATGTGGCTGCTGGAAATATTGATAAGGAGCTGTTAGGCCGGATTATACACTTTGTAATAAACGGAGAAGAACTGGACGAAAATACAAAGATTGATGTGATTCATGCTATGGAAAAAAGTCTTCTGTATAAAGAGGAATAATCAGCGAAATCCCCGCTTATTTTCATAGATTTCGCTAAATATAATTTCAAATCGACCTACAAGCGTCTTGTGGCGGCGATGCTATTTTGTACCTAGCAGTTTCAGCAGCAGTTCCTTTGCTTCCTGCTCGGTCATTTTCTCAATCCTGTCCTTCGTAGGCGTGGTATCCTTCTTCTTGCCAAGGTTGAGCAGCCTGCTGCTGTATTCTAACTGGGTATCCAGCGGATAGGCTGCAATGTACATATCGGTAATGAAATGGCTGGTGGAATTTTGCGTTACTATTTACAGCAATATTAGCAATAATAGATAGTGAAAGCGCCCTGTGATATGTGTTTCAACAAAAATGA
>JAKSIR010000088.1 GCA_024398695.1 Bacteroidaceae bacterium
TTGTCCCATTCGAGAATGGTAATGTTCATTCCGAAAATGTAGTTGTAGCTTATCCGGTCTGACAGCCTGTTGACAATGTGCAGGCGGGTGTCGCGTTCGGACGGGACATAATCGGACTGGCGTATGCGCTCTTCCAGGTGCGAATCGTATTCCAGGGGATTGTCAGGCGTTCCGTTGTCCTTGATTATAAAACGGAAGCTTTTGTCGGTCTCGATGAATGACAGGTCAAAGAAGTCTATGTGCTTGCGCATTCTCTTTTCTCCAATGCTGTTGCATAGTTCCACACAGCAGTAGTTTATGTGTTCCAGAATGTGTTGCGGCAACTGGCATGCCTCTGTGAAAACCTTCAGGTCATGAAGCATGCTGTCCATCCTGGTAAGCTTGAAGTCCATGCTGTAGTCGAAACGTACATGAACCGGAATGGTGTCCAGCATGGTGAACCGGGTCATGCTTTTGTCTTTCCTGTGAAAGCTGTAGGCATAGAACAGTGCCCCGACAACCATCGGAATGCTGCCGGTAATGAAACCGAACCATAGTTTTGGGGCCGATGCCAACGACCACAGCAGCATGGAAAGAGCCGTAAGAATGCCTGTGCCGAAAATAAAGAAGACCTTGCTGCCCACATGCCCCATAAGCTGCATGACCACGGTAGAATAGGTTGCCAGGAAGGTAAAACACAGATAGAAAATGCTGAAGCATGCAAAAGGTATCCTGCATTCATCGGCCATCTGCGGGGTATTCATGCCGAAGCACCACAGAATGAACTGCGGGCAGAGTAACAGAATCAGCGCCAGAATGCCGTAGAACACAAGAGTGATGGTTATGCATCGGCCCATGACAAACAGGATTCCGTCATTGTCAAATTCTCCCTGCAGCCGGCATATATGCGAAATGCCTGCAATGCAGGTACCCACAACGACCCCGAAAGTCACCGATTCTATCTGTATGCACAGACCGAACAGCGACAGGGCCTGAACTCCCAATGTGTGCGAAATCAGTGTGTTGCAGTACAGTACGAACAGGTTGATGACAATATAGAAAATATTGAAGCCGAAGCCCTGTTTCAGATTCTGTCCAAGAATTGCCCAGCCTTTGGAATTGAAGGCTGAACGTACGAACCGGTAAGAGCTTCTGCCTTTAAGGAAATGCGGGACATAAACGATGATGTTCACAATCCCTGAAATGACGGTTGACCAGGCGGCTCCGGCAATGCCCCAGTCAAGATATGCAATGAATACAATATCGAGAATCACATTGATGGCATTGGCAACGATTACAGCTCTTGTCACAAGTTCGGGATGCCCCTCGACCGATATGAAATTGTTCAGAGTGGTGCAGAATGGGACAAACAGAAAATACCCCAGAAGTATGCCCAGATAGATACGTACCTGTAATGCTCCCGCCTTGTCGGGACACAGGAACGTGCTCACACTGTCAAGATTTGTCGAAACAAGAAGAATTGTCACAAGGACAATTGCAACGGCCGATGCCAGCGATATTGAAAAAATCCTGTTGGCACCCTCCCTGTTTCCCGATGCCAGCTGTGCGGCGGCCAGGACGCTGCCCCCCATGTTGCAGATGAGAGTCAGCACGCTGACTGCATTCACAAGAGGCATGACGGTATTCACCGCATTGAATGCATCGGTCCCGAGAATATTGCCGGTGCACAGACCGTCAACCAGTGTTGTGACAAGCGGAGCCAGAGCCGTCAGAACTGTCGATACCAGGGTGGCCTTGTAACTGAAACCCAGCAGGCTGTAGTTTTTCCTGCCCGAATTTTCAATCGTATTCATTATTGCTGTTTTTCCTGTTGCCGAAAGCAAACTTACACAAAAATCACTACCTTTGCACCGACAATGTGGAAAGATTTGACCGCATTCGGATTCCATCCTGATGCGACGACAGCTTGCAACCACTTAAAAAAAATGCTAAAAGTCAACATTTTCAGGCATACAGAGGTTCATGCCGTCCGATAAAGCATCCCATTGTCAAGAGCAGATAATGGGATTTTATTTTCAAGACAATGTCATACTTATTCACATCCGAATCGGTGTCTGAAGGACACCCTGACAAAGTGGCCGATCAGATATCGGACGCAGTCGTAGACGAAATGCTTGCCTTTGACCCCAGTTCAAAGGTGGCTTGTGAAACCCTTGTAACCACCGGACAGGTTGTAATGGCCGGTGAAATAACATCCGGCTCCTGCATAGACTTTCAGGAAACCGCACGCAGTGTGATACGCCGGATAGGCTACAACAAATCGGAGTACAAGTTCGATGCCGACAGTTGCGGCATCTTCAGCGCCATACACGAGCAGAGCCCCGACATAAGCCGTGGCGTGAACCGTGAGGACCCTATGGACCAGGGTGCCGGCGACCAGGGCATGATGTTCGGCTACGCGACCAACGAAACCGAAAGCTACATGCCGGTATCGCTGTTCGTTGCGCACAAGATACTCAAGGTCCTGGCGGAAATACGCCGTGAAGGCAAGGAAATGACCTATCTGCGGCCCGATTCAAAGAGTCAGGTTACGGTTCAGTACAGCGATGACGGCCGTCCCGAACGCATTGACACCATAGTCGTATCGACCCAGCACGACGATTTCATAAAGCCGGAAAACGACAGCGACGAGGCTCAACTGAAGGCCGATGCCGCCATGCTGGCCAAAATCCGTGAAGACGTGACCGGCATTCTGATTCCCCGTGTCGTTGCCCGCATAGGCCGTGAAGAAGTCAAGGCGCTGTTTGACGGCAACATCAAATACTTTGTCAATCCTACCGGCAAGTTCGTGATTGGCGGACCTCATGGCGACACCGGTCTGACCGGCCGCAAGATCATTGTCGACACCTACGGAGGCAAGGGAGCCCACGGCGGCGGCGCATTCAGCGGCAAGGATCCCTCGAAAGTCGACCGCAGTGCGGCGTACGCGGCGCGCCACATTGCCAAGAACCTTGTTGCGGCCGGTGTCTGCGACGAGATACTTGTCGAGATATCATACGCAATCGGTGTGGCAAAGCCAATCAGCATCTGGGTCAACACATACGGAAAGAGCCATGTCGGTATGACAGACGGCGAGATTGCGGCAAAGGTCGGCCAGATTTTTGACCTTCGTCCGAAGGCAATAGAGCAGCGCCTCAAGCTGCGCAACCCCATATATAGCGAAACAGCCAGCTACGGTCACATGGGACGCCGCCCCAAGGAAGTCGAAAAGACGTTCCGCAGTTGCAGCGGTGAGGTCAAAACCCTCAAAGTCGAGCTCTTCACATGGGAAAAGCTCGATTACGTTGACAAGGTGAAGCAGGCTTTCGGCCTTTGAGCCACTGCTGTGATTCAGCAGTCACACGGTAAAGTGACAGCGGCCGCAACTTTTGCGGCCGTTTCCTTTCCTGCCAGCATTTTCAGAATCTCCAGACCGAAGTCAATGGAATGTCCGGGGCCGCGGCCGGTAATGATGCGTCCGCTGGTTACTGCCGGCCTGTTTACTGTCACAGCGCCCTTGGCAACCAGAAGGTCCTCGCAGCCGTCATAGCGTGTGACGGTGGCGGTACCGATGCCGTCCAGCTGGCTGAGAACAAGATTCGGTGCGGCGCAGATGGCCGCTACGCTGCCTCCCAGACTGTAATGTCTGTTCATCAGTCCTATCAGTTCGCGGCATGCGCCGAGATTCTTCGAACCCGGCATGCCGCCCGGGAAAATCAGCATGTCCTGTGCCGTGCACGGTTTGCCGTCTTCGGCTTCAAGCAGACTGCCAAGTGTCATATCGGCCAGAACCGTAATGCACCGTGCCGACGTCACCTTCTTGTCCTCTCTGATGCTCACTGTCCTGACGTCAATGTCGCCACGTTTAAGAATGTCTCTTGTTGCCAGAGCCTCGATATCTTCGAAGCCGTCGGCCAGAAAAATGAATACGCCTTTCATAACATAAGTCCTGTGTCTGACGGGACAGCCCCATCGGACGCCTCAAATATAGAATATTAATATGACAATTTGTATATTTGCAGCAAAATAGCCGCTTATGATTCTGGGACTTGACTGGCAGGCATGGTACACCATTCTGGTGGTTCTGGCATTGTTTCTGACTCTGTCACTGACAAGAATCAGAACCGACATGGCATTTCTCTGCTCGATGGTGGCCCTGTGCGTTCCCGGCGTCCTGGATGTCGAACAGGCATTCGGCGGTTTCGATTCCGAATCCGTGCTTGTCGTGGCTGCCATGTTCGGCATCATTGCCGGCCTTGACCATACCGGTGTGCTGAACTGGATTGTCAGGCATCTGTTAGGCACTCCGAAGTCGCATGGTGGTGCTCTTGTGCGTATTATGGCGCCGGTTGCGGTACTCAGTTCCTTCCTCAGCAACACCACTGTCGTGGCTTTGTTCGTGGGCATAGTCAAGAAATGGTCAAAGAAATTGGGCATCTCACCTTCGAAACTGCTCATCCCGTTGAGCTATGCAGCGGGCATGGGCGGAATATGCACTCTTATCGGCACGCCTCCGAATCTGCTCATTTCGGGCATGCTGGCCAAGGAAACAGGCGTTCAGCTCGGAGTGTTCGCACCGTTGCTCTGCGGCATTGCATGTCTTTTTGTCGGTGTGGTGAGCATGCTGATAATGCGCAATCTGCTGCCTGACAGAAAGACTCCTCTGGATTCGGCTTCGGAAGCCGATTTTTCGACGGAACTGGTTGTGCCGTCGCATAACATCTACGTGGGCTGGAGCATTGGAGATGCCTGTGCCGATGCCGGAATCGGGTTTGACAGCAGCAAGTTCATAGCAATTCACAGATTTGACGGTCTGATAGTTTCGCCCGTCGAACCCGACGAGCCCATAATGGGAGGAGACCATATCCTGGTTGACGGAACCGCCGGCGACCTTAAGCTTACGGCCCAGAAGATGGGTCTGAAGAACGACTATCTGGAGGCCGCCGTCGAACAGGCCGAAGTCACGAAATACAGTTGGAAAACACTGTCTTCGGTTCTGATTTTCGTCCTGGCCATCACCCTTTCGGCATTGAATGTCATACCTCTTCTGGTTGCCTGCATGACGGCCGCCGTGCTGATGCTTGTTTTCAGATGCTGTACGCCGACACAGTCATTCAAGGCTATCGACTTCGGTATTCTGATAGTGTTTGCAGGCAGCATGGCCATAGGTACCGCCATACAGCAGACAGGTCTGGCGCATATGATAGCCGACGGCCTGCTCGGAGTCTGCGGAACGAATCCGTATGTGCTTCTTGCGGTTATCTGCTTCGTGGCCACCTTCATCACGGAGTTCATATCGAACACGGCCGCGGGTGCAATATTCTATCCCATTGCAATGTCAGCGGCCGCTTCAATAGGAGCCAACCCGGTGACCTTCTGCATAGCCCTCATGATTTCAGTATCGTCAAGCTTTGCCACTCCTATAGGCTCGCCGACACACATGCTGGTCTATATGCCCGGAGGTTACAAGTTCAGCGATTTTGCCCGCGTCGGCATTCCTATGAACTTCATCATTCTGACGACCAACATCATTGTCACACCGCTGGTCTATCCGTTCTGACAGGTGGGGAGCTTCTTAACTTGCGGCGCATTGTTGTCTATTATCAATGACGGACATAATCGGGAAACATTATGAAAAGGACTCTGTTATCAGCAATAATTGCAATATTTGCCTGTTCCGTTCAGGCTCAGGTGCTGGCCGACGGTCAGGAAATCAGATATTCGCTTTCTCTGGGACCGGTAAAGGCCGGTCAGGCCAGACTTACAACGACCGCTACAAGATGGAACGGGGGGCCGGCCTATCAGGTTGAACTGCTGGCCATGACCGGGAAGGCAGCCAGCAGAATCTTCGCTATGAATGACACCCTGCGCAGTATTGTCCTTCCTGATCTGACTCCGAAATTCTTCTGGAAACACAGTCAGGAGGCCGATTACGAATCGGTCGAGAGCGTCAGCTTTGAGGGCAGCAGCGTGAAACTTGAAAAATTCCGAAAGGGCGAGCTCAGGACAAGTACGGTACAGTCATCGGAACCGGTGTATGACATGGTAAGTCTGGTCATGGTTGCGCGCAGTCTTGACTTTTCGAAACTGAAACAGGGCCAGCGCTTCAAGTTCAAGGTTGCCGACGGCCTTTCGGTGCTGGACGAGTATCTGGAATATCAGGGACGTGACAGACTGAAAGTGGCTGGAAAACAGGAGGAGTGCCTGAAATTTGCCCTGATAGAACCCAAAACGGAAAAGGGCAGACTCAAGGAGACGGAACTGATGGTAATCTACATAAGACCCGATGCGGGTCATCTGCCCGTCGGTATCGACTTCAATCTCAAATTCGGAACTGCCAAGGCCAGAATTCAGTAGCAGTCTGTTCTCAGTGTGACTGCTCTTCGCTGAACATAC
>JAKSIR010000089.1 GCA_024398695.1 Bacteroidaceae bacterium
CTAACACACCGTTCTTAAAAGAGCTTGCAGTCGTTTCCCGATTGCGGATGCAAAGGTAGAACGTTTTTTTGTTTCTGCAAGCGTCTTGGAAATTTTTTTAGAGAATTTTCTGCAAAATGAGAACGTCTTTGTAGCCTTCTGCTACATGCAGCCAGTCTTTCAAGGTTCCCACCTTTTTGAAACCGGCCGAAGCGAACAGTTTGAGACTGGCTTCATTGTCGACAGGGACATGAACGAACAGGTCGTGCAGATGTACCCTGTTTTTGGCGTAACTGCAAAGTTTTGCAAGGGCAGCCGATGCCACGCCTTTGCCCTGATACTGCTCCAGTATGGCAATGCCGACTTCGGCCCTGTCGTTGTAAGGATCCACATCGGTCAGGTCAATGCAGCCCACAGGAAGGCTCGGAGCCAGCGAGTGGATAACGAAACGAATCTGACGGTCGGTGTAGAGGTCGTGCACGGACTCCACAATGTATTTCTCCAGCTGATGTCTGGAATACGGGATGACATTGCTGGATACATCCCACATGTCGATGTCATTCTCCAGTGTGAACAGCATGTCCAGGTCTTCAGGCTCCGGAGCACGAAGCACAATCTGCATTGCGCTGTCATTTTCAATTTTCTTCATAGAATTTCGTCTTTCGTTATAAGATGTCCGTTCGCCGGGTTGAACAGTCCCATATCAAGCAGTCTTCCGGATTCCGCCTTGCGGTACATCCATTCAAAAATCTTGTCGTATTCAAATGCCGATGTGTCAAACACAACTGCCTTTTTCCCATCAAGAAGCGGCTCGTCCACTTCAGGACTGCCGCATTTCTCAGCGTATGTCAGTTCGCAAAGAAACTTGCTGGATGGTATCAGAGCTTGGACTCTGATGTAATTTTCCATTGAACCCACGAACAGGCACGGTTTCTTTTCCTGAACGAATTTGCGGCGGCCGGCAAGCAGGTTCTGTCCTGCAAATGTAATTATTTTGCGTACGAATACCGTGATTCTCACAAATAACGAGAACAAACGGCTGTATTTGCCGAAATGCTTGTTGTAGAAAATAAGCATCGCATCATAGAATACCTTGGCATAACGGTACGATGTCTTGACCGTGCTTTCCCCTTTGTAATGGACGATAGGCGCCGAAATGTACCTGTTGGTGTAGCCTGTCAGAAGTATACGGAAAGACAGGTCGATGTCTTCACCGTACATGAAGAAGGATTCGTCAAAGCCGCCAAGAGCACGTGCCAGTTCCGTCCTGACCATCATGAAGGCGCCCGAAATGACTTCGATGCCGCAGTCCCGGTCTTTGTCCAGGAAGGTCATGTGGTAACGGGCAAACCTGCGGGAATTCGGAAACAGACGGCCAAGTCCGGCCATGTGGCAGAAGCTTACTGACGGTGTAGGTATCGAACGGCGTGATTCCAGCGCGAACTGTCCGTTCCCATGCAGCATTCTGACTCCGCATGCCCCGGTCAGGGGATTGCCGTCAAGATGCTCTATGCATCTGGGTATTGTGCCTTCACCCACAACGGTGTCAGGATTCAGGAACAGCACATATGGACTGTCAGCCAGTTCCAGAGCCTGATTGTTCGCTTTGCCGAATCCCACATTGGAACCGTTGGCAATTACCGTGATGCCGGGAAAGCGTTCCCGAAGAAATTCCACCGAACCGTCACCGGAATTGTTGTCAACTACAATAACCTGTGCGTCAGGAACTGACCTGAAGACCGAATCTATGCACTGCTCTATGTAGTGCTTGACCTTGTAGCTGACTATTATTACACTGACCGGCGACATTACGCTTATTCGTTAAAGCCTGTCTCTTCTTCAATGGCACCCTTCGTGGGGAATGCGAACAGCGAACATATGGCTCCGATGGCAGCCACGTAGAGTCCAATATTGTCATTGATGAGATAATACAGGATGACGCCGAACACTATGACAATGAAAAACGCCTCAATGCGCAGCATCGAACAGGTCATGTATATCCTGTAAATCCGCTCTTCCGGATAGTCCTTTCCGTCCAGGCGGTCAACCATTCTCTTGAAGCCGCGCAGTGACAGCGGTATGAGTGCCAGAGCTGTGACTACGCCAACAATCTGAAGTATATATATGGTGCCGGCATCAGTAACGCATCCTTTTGGAATGTATCCAAGTTCAAAAGCAAGTGCTGCGACTCCGGCAGAGACATAGCATGAAAGCCATGCTGCCATAAGTATCAATGACATTCTTTTTGTATCCATATGAGATCAAGTAAAGGGAGTTCTGTCCAGAATGGAACGTCCGAGTGTAAGTTCATCGGCGTATTCCAGATTGTTTCCGACCGTTACGCCGCGTGCAATCACGCTGACTTTGACGCCGAGAGGCGCGAGCTTGCGCGATATGAAGAAGTTCGTCGTGTCACCTTCCATGGTGGGGCTGAGTGCCAGAATGACTTCTGTGACGCCTCCTGCAGCCACACGTTCCACAAGACTGGCAATCTCAAGATTCTGTGGGCCGATGCCATCGACCGGCGAAATCACTCCGCCGAGTACATGATACAGTCCGCTGTACTGCATGGTATTCTCAATGGCCAGCACATCCTGAACATTCTCGACCACGCATATCTGGCCATTGGAGCGTTTGGGGTTGGCGCATATCTCGCATGTGTCGCTGTCGGAAATGTTATGGCAGCATCTGCAGTAATGTATGTCCTGCTTGAGGGTGGTGAATACGCGTCCGAACTGAGACACTTCCGGCTCGGGACGTGACAGCATGTGCAGGACCAGACGCAATGCCGTCTTGCGTCCTATCCCGGGAAGCTGTGCGAATTCGTTTACCGCACGTTCGAGGGCTGCCGATGGGTACTGTCTGTCCATTTGAATACGCAAAATTAGCATTTTGTGTCCGGAAATTCATATTTTTGCAGTCAAAATACGCACCCGAATGGAAATACGCAGTGCCCGATTTGTGATAAGCAACAGCCGGATTGACAAATGTCCGGAGCATGACCGTCCCGAGTACGCATTCATAGGCCGTTCCAATGTGGGCAAATCCAGCCTCATAAATATGCTTACCGCTCACAAGGGGCTTGCAATGACATCGTCCACACCCGGCAAGACTCTGCTCATCAATCATTTTCTGGTCAATGATGACTGGTATCTGGTTGACCTTCCCGGATACGGATTCGCACAGCGCGGCAATGCGCAGAGAGAGAAGCTCAAACGCATGATCGAAGATTATGTGCTGGAACGTCAGCAGCTGACAAGTCTGTTTGTACTCATAGACTCGCGTCTGGAACCGCAGAAAATCGATTTGGAGTTCATCGAGTGGCTGGGCGAGAATGAGGTTCCTTTTGGAATAATATTCACCAAGGCTGACAAGATGGGGCGTGGAGGGCTGACGGAGAACGTGAGACGCTTTCTCGACAGGCTGGCTGAACAGTGGGAGGAACTGCCTCCGCATTTTGTCACATCGTCCAAAGACAGGACAGGCAGGGATGCTGTCCTTGACTACATTGACACTGTAAACAAGTCGCTGAAGAGTCTGTAAGGCAAAAATCGTTTCAGTTTCTTTGTCATTATTTCCAATCTCAGTATATTTGCACCGCCTGAAGGGAAATATATCCGTTTCTGCCGTCTCATCTGGCAGCCAGGTTTCCCGAATGGGCATCAATCAGTCTTGAACATATTCATTTAATTCATTCCAACAGGTTTGGAATGCGCATTTTCAAATGTATCATATTTTACAGCTTAAGGACAAGAGCCTGGAGGAACTTCAGGAAATTGCCAAAAAGATGGATATCAAGGACATCAAGTCTCTTGACAAGAACAACTTGATTTACGCCATCATTGACCGTCAGTCGGAACTTCCGGTAGTCAAGGACAAGCCTGCAGAACGTCAGGTACGACCCAGAAAGAAGAATTCAGAGCCTAAGGCCGATGCAGTATCGCCTGCCGAAACGCCTAAGGCCGATGAAGCACCCGCCGTCAAGGAACAGCCGATTGCAGAAGCATCGGTTCAGGAAGCCAAGCCCGCAAAGAGCGGCAGCCGTCGCGGACGCAAGCCTGCACACAAGGCCGATGACAGCCAGCCGCAGGCACAGCCTGCCGAAGAGTCTGCAGCTCCACAGCCGGAAGAAGCACCTGCCGCACAGGCCGGAGGGCGTCAGCCAAAACAGTCACACCGCAACGGCAACAGACATTCAAAGAACGACAAGGCAGTTCCTCTGCCTGAAATAGAGGACCAGCAGACAACTGAAGAAGAGGTAGCAGAGCCTGAAGTTCAGGCCGAAGCCGCAACGGAACCTGCTGAAGCAATCGCTTCGAACGAAGATGCCCGCCAGCAGTCTGAACAGCAGCCTGAGCAGCAGCACACGCAGCAGCGTCAGAACGACCAGCAGAACCGCCGTCAGAACAACCAGCAGAACCGCCGTCAGGAACCCATGTATGATTTCGGCGATTCGCTGAAAGGCGAAGGTGTGCTGGAAATCATGCCTGACAACTATGGCTTTCTGCGTTCATCGGACTACAACTATCTGGCATCGCCCGACGACATATACGTTTCACAGAACCAGATAAAGCTTCTCGGCCTGAAGACCGGCGATGTCGTTGAAGGAGTCATTCGTCCTCCGCGCGAAGGCGAGAAGTTCTTCCCGCTTGTAAAGGTGAACAAGGTGAACGGCCTTGAGCCGTCAATTGCACGTGACCGTGTTCCGTTCGAGCATCTTACGCCGCTGTTCCCTGACAGCAAGTTCACTCTGTGCACCGGAAAGAACGACAACATGTCGGCCCGTGTAGTCGATATGTTCGCCCCGATAGGCAAGGGACAGCGTGCGCTGATTGTTGCGCAGCCCAAGACCGGTAAGACAATGCTGCTCAAGGATATAGCCAACTCGATTGCCGCAAACCATCCGGAAGCATACATGATAATGCTGCTCATTGACGAGCGCCCTGAAGAGGTCACCGACATGGCACGCAGCGTAAAGGCCGAAGTCATTGCATCGACCTTTGACGAACCGGCCGAACATCATGTCAAGATTGCCAGCATAGTTATTGAAAAGGCAAAGCGCATGGTAGAGTGCGGTCACGACGTGGTCATATTCCTTGACTCCATTACACGTCTGGCACGCGCGTACAACACCGTAGCTCCGGCATCGGGCAAGGTGCTTTCCGGCGGTGTCGATGCAAACGCCCTGCACAAGCCGAAGCGTTTCTTCGGTGCAGCACGCAACATTGAAGGCGGCGGCTCGCTTACCATTGTGGCAACCGCGCTTATCGATACCGGTTCCAAGATGGACGAAGTCATTTTCGAGGAATTCAAGGGTACCGGCAACATGGAACTTCAGCTTGACCGCAACCTGAGCAACAAGCGTATATTCCCGGCTGTCAACATTGTGGCATCGAGCACCCGTCGCGACGACCTGCTGCTTGACCAGACCACTCTGGACCGCATGTGGATTCTGCGCAAGTATCTCAGCGACATGAATCCCATTGAAGCGATGGAGTTCGTCAAGTCACGTCTCGAAACGACTCAGGACAATGCCGAATTCCTGGCCAGCATGAATTCATGACATTGACTGCATAATGACAATCAAGGGGAGCCTCACAGAAGGTTCCCCTTGATTTTTTTTCGTTTCGGGTCAGGCATCAGTCCTGGTGCTCTGCCTTGTACTGCTCCCAGTAGTCAATCTTTGCCTGATAGAAGGCTTTAACATCGGCCCAGCGGTAGAAAGGACGCTGTTCCCTGCCTTTGGCATCGGTATAGAACGGAACCTCATCGGGCAGCGTTGCCTCCTCTTCATTCAGAAGGAACTTCACAATCACCTCGCCCTTTTTGTCACGGAAGAACACCCACTGCACGTTGCCGCCCATGTGGGCTATGTTGTATGCGGCCCAATGCTGTGCCACCTCTTCAAGATTGTCTGTGCTGTAACCGCTCTCGTTCAGGCAGAGAAGCGAGAAGAACGACATGAGCGTGGTCTCGTGGCCGTAGCGCAGATATACGCTCACGTTGTCGCCGTCAATAGCCTTCTGCGCGTTGTCCAGAAAGTTCTGGAGCGTTACGCAGTGACCGTAGGCCACCACGTTGTCGGTGAGCGGGGTGAAGGCGCACTGCGAATACCAGCGCATGTTGTTTATCAGGAACAGGTCGTACCATTCATCGTTGGTGAAAATGTCATACAGGTCAACTCCAGGATCGGAACCCTGGACTGCCGATGCCAGGTCATACAGCGCCGAATACAGCGTACCTGACTGGTCACGGCCACCGTTCGCTCCGTTTATGTAGCCGGGATCCTTGAAAAGAGCCGCCATAAGACGTTCCGGATG
>JAKSIR010000009.1 GCA_024398695.1 Bacteroidaceae bacterium
GGTGACGGAACCAGTATGCGTTCCTCGTTCTCGAACGGAGTCTCACGGCCGCCGTTCAGGAAGAATGTCACGTGAGCGTATTTCTCAGTCTCGGCAATGTGCAGCTGGTTCAGGCCCTTTGATGACACATACTCGCCAAGAGTGTTGTTCACGTTCTCCTTGTCAAACAGAATGTGTACACCCGTGAACGATGCATCGTACGGAGTCAGGCAGCAATAGTGCAGGCCAGGAATGGTGTGCATGCCGTTCTCGGGCATATCCTTCTGTGTCAGGGCAATTGTCATTTCCTTTGCACGGTCATTGCGGAAGTTGAAGAATATCACGACATCGCCCTCTTCAATGCGGCTGTCGTATGCCTCGTTTACAATGGGCTTCATGAACTCGTCGGTCACGCCATCGGCGTATGACTCCTCGACGGCCTTGACCATATCGCTGACCTTGCGGCCCTCACCGTTTACCAGCTGGTCGTAGCCAAGCTTCACGCGCTCCCAACGCTTGTCGCGGTCCATTGAATAGTAACGGCCGATGATTGATGCCACTTTGTCACCGCGCTTTACAAGCTGCTCTATGAAG
The DNA here is from genome assembly GCA_024398695.1 of Bacteroidaceae bacterium. Lineage (GTDB taxonomy): Bacteria > Bacteroidota > Bacteroidia > Bacteroidales > Bacteroidaceae > Colenecus. The sequence goes on from JAKSIR010000009.1 coordinate 574, forward strand.
CCCTTGCCGCTCTTCGGGTCGGTGTCACGTCCGTCCATGAAGCAATGTACATATGCATTCTCCAGACCATATTCCTTTGCAATGTCACAAAGGCAGAAAATGTGCTCAAGTGAACTGTGAACGCCACCGTTCGATACAAGTCCCATAAGGTGCAGTTTCTTGCCGCTCTGCTTTGCATAGCTGTAAGCTGCAACTATTTCCTTGTTCTGACGTATTGAACCGTCGGCAATGGCACGGTTTATCTTGACCAGGTCCTGATACACCACGCGACCGGCACCGATATTCAGGTGACCGACCTCGGAGTTACCCATCTGACCGTCAGGAAGGCCCACGTTCTCACCGCTTGCAAGCAGCTGTGAATGAGGATAGTTTGCGTTCAAATAGTCCATGTAGGGTGTCGGGGTTGAGTAAATCACATCGGCCTTTGACCTGTTGCCGATGCCCCAGCCGTCAAGAATCATAAGAAGTGCTTTCTTTGCCATAATATTTTGTATTAATTCCAATTTTCAAGCCGCAAAGTTACTCTTTTTTTTCACCTAACGACACTGCTTCATTCAGCAAAAACTCAGAACATTCCGGCAACGCGTTCGATGCCGGCGGCAAGGGCATCTATTTCCTGACGCGTGTTGTAGAACGATACCGATGCCCTGACCGTACCGGGAATGCCCAGACGGTCCATGAGCGGCTGGGCGCAATGGTGCCCTGTACGCACGGCAATGCCAAGATGGTCAAGCAGTGTGCCCATATCGGACGGAAAAATGTCCTTCACAAGGAACGAAACCACTCCGCTGCGTACAGCGGGAGTGCCTATGAACCTGAGCCCGTCAATGGCCGACAGCCTTTCCACTGCATAGTCAAGCAGGCTGTGCTCATATTCCGCTATGGCATCGATGCCAATGCCGGTGACATAGTCCAGGGCCGATGCAAGCGCAATCACGCCCACGTAATCGGGGGTTCCTGCCTCGAACTTGTACGGCAGTTCGTTGTATGTGGTCTTCTCGAAGCTTACACGGCCTATCATCTCGCCGCCGCCCTGGTATGGAGGCATCTGTTCAAGCAGGCTTTTCCTGCCGTAAAGCACGCCCACTCCGGTCGGTCCGTATATCTTGTGACCGCTGAAAGCCAGGAAATCGACATCAAGCGCCTGCACGTCAATGCCGGTGTGCGGAACGGACTGCGCTCCGTCAACAGCCACGGGTACACCATGTGCGTGCGCAATCCTTACTATATCACGAATGGGATTGACCGTACCCAGGACATTCGACACATGTGTCACGCTGACAAGTCTGGTCCTGTCCGAAAGCATTCCCTCAAAGGCCTCCATGTCCAGATTGCCGCGGTCATCCATAGGAATGACCTTGAGTGCCAGACCGCTTTTCTGAGCTTCAAGCTGCCAGGGGACAATGTTGCTGTGATGTTCCATGCATGACACTATCACCTCGTCGCCCGGCTTGATGAAGGCGCGGGTAAAGCTGTGTGCCAGAAGGTTAAGGCTCTCGGTAGTGCCACGCGTAAAGATAATTTCCTGAGTGCTGCCTGCACCTATGAAACGGCGCACCGTCTCACGCGCATTCTCCATCTGGCGCGTTGCCTCTTCTGACAGGAAATGCAGGCCGCGATGCACATTGGCATTAGTATTCAGGTAACAGTCCGATATGCTGTCTATGACCTGACGCGGCTTCTGCGTGGTAGCCGCATTGTCCAGATACACCAGCGGCTTTCCATATACCTGCTTATCAAGTATCGGGAAGTCCTTTCTTATGCTCTCAACATCAAACATCAGTACAAAGTTCAGGTTATTTGCACACGCCACAGCCCTCACAACGTGACTGACCGTGACGAAGTCTCAATTCTACCAGTCCGAGCAGACGTGAACGCAACGGGTCAAGCGGAATGCGGTCAATCACCTCGCCGAGGAACGCCAGCATGAGCAGCATTCTGGCTTCCTTCATCGGAATGCCGCGCTGCTGCATGTAGAACAGAGCCTTTTCGTCAAGCTGCCCCACGGTCGCGCCGTGACTGCACTTCACGTCATCGGCATAGATCTCCAGCTGAGGCTGAGTCCACATGCGCGCTTCCGGAGTCAGGCAGATGTTGCGGTTGGTCTGCTGCGACGAAGTGCGCTGGGCATCGGGACGTACCAGCACCTTGCCTGCAAAACTGCCGGTCGACTTCCCGTCAAGCACGTACTTGAACAGCTCGCGGCTCTGGCAGTCAGTGGCCTCGTGGTCCACGAAAGTGAAATTGTCGACATGCTGCCCGCCATCCAGTATTGCAATGCCGTTCACCTCAATCGAGGCACCCGGCCCCTTGAAGCACGAATGCACGCTGTTGCGTGTCTTTCCGTTATGAAGTGACAGGTTCTGAATCATGACTCTGGAGTCACGCTGCTGCGAAACATAGCATTCCGTCACCCTTGTATTGGTGGCCGATGTCTCCTCCAGGTCATAAACCTCAAGGCTGGCGTTATCGGCCACAAAGCACTCGGCAACCTGCATCGACATGCACGGTTTCTTTGCCGACGAATGGTCGCACAGAAGCAGCCTGAGCGAAGCCCCCTGCTCCACTACCACCAGAATGCGGCGGCAGGCAAGCATCTGTACGGCATCGGGCATCAGGCTGACCAGCTGGACGGGCTTTTCAATCTGCACGTTCCGGGGCACATACACCATGAAGCCGTCCTGCATGAACATGGTGTCAAGCGCGGCAATGCCCGGTTTCTCCATATCGGCCAGAGTGCCCAGGTACCTGGAGACGATGTCAGCATGGCTCCTGGAAAGCTCAAGCAGACTGCCGGCAAGAACGCCGTCGGGAAGTCCCGTATGGCCTTCCTTGCTTATATAGGAGTCGCCTGCCATGAAATGCATCTGGGTCGACAGGTTGGGAACGCTGCAGCGGAACGCCTCACTCGGGTTGACCGGCAGTGCCACACGTCCCAGATTCATGCCCCAGTCGGCGGAAAGCCACTGCGACAGATCAGTATGGAGATACTCCTCGACCTTTGTGCCCGGCAGACCGTATTTCGAATGGCAGCCGTATGCCCGGTCGCGCAGCGAAGACATGACAGGGCTTGAACCGGCATCAATCAGACTGCGGTTGGCATTGAAAATTTCAGAATAGCTTGTCTCTGACATATACGGTGCTGCAGGCTTACCTGTTCTTTTCTTCAAATTCCTTAATGAGCCAGTCGTAACCGCGTTCTTCGAGTTCAAGAGCCAGTTCCGGACCGGCCGTCCTGATAATGCGTCCGGCATACAGCACGTGCACCACATCGGGCTTTATGTAATCCAGCAGACGCTGGTAGTGGGTTATTACCAGAGCACTTGACTCAGGGGTCTTCAGGCTGTTCACGCCTTCGGCAACAATGCGCAGCGCGTCAATGTCAAGACCCGAATCAGTCTCGTCAAGTATGCTCAGTGACGGCTCAAGGACGGCCATCTGGAAAATCTCGTTGCGCTTCTTCTCACCGCCACTGAACCCTTCGTTCACACTGCGGTTCATGAACTTGGCATCAAGCTTCACAAGGTCACGCTTCTCCTTCATGAGCTTCAGGAACTCAGTCGGCGACATGGGGTCAAGGCCAAGATAACGGCGTTTCTCGTTTATGGCCGTACGCATGAAATTGGTCATGCTCACGCCCGGTATCTCGACCGGATACTGGAACGACATGAACAGGCCTTCGTGACTGCGGTTCTCGACAGGCAGGGAGAGCAGGTCCTTGCCCTTGAATGTCACCTTTCCCTGTGTGACGGTATATGCGGGATGTCCCGAAAGCACATTGCTCAGCGTGCTCTTGCCCGAGCCGTTAGGGCCCATTATCGCATGGACGGTACCGGCCTCAATCTGCAGGTTTATCCCCTTCAGTATTTCCTTCCCTGCAATCTCGGCATGCAGGTTCTCTATGTCAAGCATTTCCATAATCAGCCAACAGTATTTTCAAGTGATACAGACAGCAGCCTCTGTGCCTCAACCGCGAACTCCATCGGGAGACGGTTCAGCACGTCCTTGGCATATCCGTTTACAATAAGGCCTATGGCCTGTTCCATTGGAATGCCACGCTGGTTGCAGTAGAACAGCTGGTCTTCCGATATCTTTGACGTGGTGGCCTCATGCTCGACCACCGCCGTTTCGTTATTCACATCCATATAGGGGAAAGTGTGCGCGCCGCAGCTGCTGCCAAGCAGAAGCGAATCACACTGGCTGTAGTTGCGCGCCCCGGTTGCGTTGCGGCCCACCTTCACGAGTCCGCGATATGAGTTCTGGCTGTGCCCGGCACTAATGCCCTTGCTTATCACGGTACTTCTGGTGTTCTTGCCCAGATGAATCATCTTGGTGCCGGTGTCGGCCTGCTGCCAGTTGTTGGTCAGGGCCACCGAATAGAACTCGCCCTGCGAACCGTCACCCTGAAGCACGCAGCTGGGGTACTTCCACGTGATGGCCGATCCTGTCTCGACCTGGGTCCATGACAGACGGCTGTCCACACCGCGCAAAAGCCCGCGCTTGGTCACGAAGTTATAGACGCCGCCACGTCCGTTCTCATCGCCGGGGTACCAGTTCTGCACCGTGCTGTACTTGACCTGCGCCCTGTCCAGCACCACGATTTCCACAATGGCGGCATGAAGCTGGTTCTCATCACGCATTGGCGCCGTGCAACCCTCAAGATACGAAACGTAGCTGTCGTCATCGGCCACAATCAGAGTACGCTCGAACTGTCCGGTACCCTGCGCGTTGATGCGGAAATATGTGGACAGTTCCATGGGACAGCGCACGCCCTTGGGAATGTATACGAACGAGCCGTCACTGAACACCGCGCTGTTCAGAGCTGCAAAGAAGTTGTCGCGGTAATTCACCACCGATCCCAGATACTCGCGTACCAGTTCGGGATGATTCTTCACTGCCTCGCCTATGGAGCAGAAAATAATGCCCTTCTCGGCCAGCGTCTGCTTGAAGGTGGTCTTGACCGATACCGAGTCCATCACGGCATCGACAGCCACGCCCCCGCTCAGAGCCAGACGCTCTTCAAGCGGAATGCCCAACTTGTCAAAGGTCTTCATGACCTGCGGGTCTATCTCATCGGTACTTTTCGGCCCTTCCTTCTTCACGGTCGGGTCAGCATAGTACGATATGTTCTGATAGTCAATGGGCGGGATGTCCAGATGCGCCCACTGCGGCATGGGCATCTGAATCCAGTGCCGGAACGCCTTCAGTCTGAACTCCAGCAGCCACTCCGGTTCCCCCTTGCGGGCCGATATCAGACGCACCGTGTTCTCGTCCAGTCCGCGGTCGATGATATCAGTGTGCACATCGGTTGTAAAACCGAAACGGTACTTCTCCTCTGACAGTTCCCTTACCAGTCCGTTGTCTTTGTCTCCGGTCTTCATTCCCTACTCCTCAGACGAATCACCGGCAAAATCGGGCAGGTCAATGCTCTGTACCTTGCCCCATGTCCACTGCAGACACTGGGCCGACACGTCACGGACAGGTCCGTAGAATAACGAACCGGTTCTGGGGTCGTTCTTGCTTTTCCTTTCCGCTATGCCGTCTGACAATCCTGTCAGCTCCATCAAATGAACGATGATCCCGGCAAGCAGCAGCCATATCAGCGCACCGCTCACGGCTCCCATGAGACGGTCTACAAGACCGAGACCGGCAAAACGGACCACCTTGGACAGCATCCTGCCAAACAGGCCGCACACTATGGGGACGACTATCAGGATCAGTGCGAAAGCGACAATCTGAGCCACCTTGTTATCCATGGAAACCTTACCGGTCAGGAAATCGGCAAAAGGCCTGAACAGGAAGGAACCCAGAATAATTCCAATCACCAGACCTCCAAGGCTGAAGACCTGGCGCAGGAAACCGCGCGACACCCCCGAGATCACCCCAATTACCAGTGTAATGATGATAATGTAATCTACAGCTGCCATAACACTCAAATCAAAGAGTCTGCTTTACCTCAACCGTTGTGAAGGTTTCAAGCATATCGCCCTCCTTCAGATCGTTGTAACTTACAAGACTTATACCGCACTCCATGCCGGTTGCCACCTCCTTCACGTCATCCTTGAAACGCTTCAGGGCATTCATTTCACCGGTATGGATTACAATGCCGTCACGGATTACACGAACCTTGTCACCGCGTGTAACCTTACCGTCACGCACACGGCAGCCTGCAACCATACCTACCTTCGAGATATGGAACACTTCCATGACCTCGATGGTCGATGTGACAGTCTCCTTGATTGTAGGAGCCAGCAGGCCCTCCATGGCAGCCTTGACTTCGTCAATGGCATCGTAAATAATGGAGTATATGCGTATGTCCACATCGTTCTGTTCAGCCAGACGCTTTGCCGCACCCGAAGGACGCACATCGAAGCCGATGATAATTGCGTTCGATGCCGATGCCAGCGAGACATCGCTCTCCGAGATGGCACCTACCGCCTTGTGGATAACGTTAATCTGTACATTGGGCGTTGACAGCTTTATGAGTGAGTCACTCAAGGCTTCTACAGAGCCATCCACATCGGCCTTTACAATAAGGTTCAATTCGTGGAAGTCGCCCATCTTGATACGGCGGCCAAGCTCGTCAAGTGTCAGAGTCTGTGCTGTACGCACTCCCTGCTCACGCTGCAGCTGCTCACGCTTGCCGGTAATTTCACGGGCTTCACGTTCAGACTCGACAACGTGGAAGGTGACACCGGCCTGTGGAGCGCCGTTCAGGCCCAGAATCAGAACCGGTTCCGCAGGAGCGGCCGACTTGAGCTTCTGGTTACGTTCGTTGAACATGGCTTTTACCTTGCCCCATGACGTTCCTGCTATGACAATGTCACCCATCTTCAGGGTTCCGTTCGATACAAGCACTGTGGCAATGTAGCCGCGGCCCTTGTCCAGCGACGACTCTATTATGGTACCGGTAGCCTTGCGGTCCGGGTTGGCCTTCAGGTCAAGAAGTTCGGCCTCAAGAAGCACCTTCTCCATAAGTTCCGGCACGCCCAGACCCTGCTTGGCCGATATGTCCTGCGACTGGTACTTGCCGCCCCAGTCCTCGACCAGGAAGTTCATGTTGGCCAGTTCCTGCTTTATGCGTTCGGGATCGGCGGCAGGCTTGTCCACCTTGTTGATGGCGAACACTATCGGCACATTGGCAGCAGTGGCATGCGCAATGGCTTCCTTGGTCTGGGGCATCACGTTGTCATCGGCAGCCACAATGATTATGGCAATATCCGTAACCTGGGCACCGCGTGCACGCATGGCGGTAAAGGCCTCGTGACCCGGAGTGTCAAGGAAGGTGATGTGACGTCCGTCATCAAGCTTCACGTTGTAGGCACCTATGTGCTGGGTAATGCCGCCAGCCTCACCGGCAATCACATTGGACTTTCTTATGTAGTCAAGCAGCGAAGTCTTGCCGTGGTCGACGTGACCCATAACGGTAACGATAGGAGCACGCGGCTGCAGATCCTCCTCGCGGTCGGCCTCCTCGCTTATCTGCTGTGCGACTTCGGCACTCACAAAGTCTGTCGTAAAGCCGTATTCATCGGCCACAATGTTGATGGTCTCGGCATCAAGACGCTGGTTTATTGAAACCATAATGCCCACGCTCATACAGGTGGCGATGACCTTGGTCACCGGAATGTTCATCATGGTGGCCAGTTCGTTCGCAGTCACGAACTCGGTCAGCTTCAGCACCTTGCTCTCCGCCATTTCCTGCTCGAAAGCCTCCTGTGCACGCTGCTGGACCTGCTCGCGCTTGTCCTTGCGGTACTTCGACGACTTTGTCTTGCCCTTCTGGAACGATGAGAAGGTATCCTTTATCTGACGGTTGACATCGTCATTCGAGAAATCATTCCTGTCAGCCTTGTTGAAACGGTGATCCTTGCTGTTGCGGCCGCCGCCCTGACTGCCATTCTGAGAATGCTGGTATCCGCTGTTCTGAGACTGGGACTGCCCGTAGCTGTCAGCCTTGGTCAGGTCAACCTTCTCGCCGCCAATCCTTACGCGGTTCTTCTTGCGCGGACCGTCCTGACCCTGCTGTGCGCCGTCATTCGGACGTATCTCCTTCATGAGGGAATCCTTGAACTGCTGACGCTGCTGCTGGCGCTGCTGGTCCTTGGCCTCACGCTCCTTCTTCTTTTCCTCCTTGGACTTCTTCTTGGGACGGGTTGACTGGTTGATGGCTGCCAGATCAATCTTTCCCACAGTCTTTATGTTAAGACCTCCGTTCGTCGGAGTGTCCAGTTTGAACACCTCTTCCTTTGCAGGCTCCTGAGGCTTGGGTTCCTCCACCTGCTTTGCCGGTTCTGCCGGTGCTGGCTTCACTTCAGCCTTCTGTTCCGGTTTTACGACAGTCTCGGGTTCGGCCTTGGCTTTCACCTCAGGTTCAACCTCGGGCTCCGCCTTGGCTTCCACTTTGGGTGCAGCCTTGGGCTCTGCTTTAGGCTCTGCTTTGGGCTCGGCCTTGGGTGCAGCTTTGGGTTCGGCCTTGGGTGCAGGTGCAGGTGCAGGTGCAGGCTTCACGTCGGCCTCAGGTGCAGACTTGGACTTGGGCTCAGCCTTAGGCTCCGTCCTTGCACCTTCAAGGTCAATCTTGCCTACAGTCTTGAACCTGATGACAGGCTCCTGCGGGGCCGTTTCAGGCTCCGGCTGCTTTTCCTGAGCAGGCTTCTCCGGCTGGGCAACAGGCTGTTCGTCAACGGCACGCTTGCTCTGACGGTCCTGGAGGAAGCGCGTAGCCTCCTCACGCAAAGACTTGTCCTGACTGAACTCGGCCACCAGCATGTTGTACTGTTCGTCCGTCAGTTTCTGGTTCAGGTCATCGACAATGTCATCAAAGCCTTTCTTATGCATGAACTCCACAAGTGTAGCAGAGCCCACATTCAATTCCCTGGTAACTTTACTTATTCTTATCGCCATCTATAAAAATATCTTGTTATTGTTACTTCCTGATAAACTTCTGGAACTCCTCTTCGTCACTGAATTCCTGTGCCAGGATATCCAGTATGTCATCAACCATTTCCTCTTCAAGGTCGACCTGACCGGTCAATATGCTGCGGTCAGCACGCAAGACGGCCTTGGCAGTCTCGAAGCCTGCATCGTGCAGCGCATCGACAACCCAGTCTTCCAGGTCGCCGCGGAAATCGTCCAGATAGACATCCTCTTCGGTCGATTCCTGTGCCAGCTCACGGTATACGTCAATCGTGTATTCGGTGAGCATGCTGGCCAGCTTGATGTTCAGACCGCTCTTGCCTATGGCAAGCGAAACCTGATCCTGCTTCAGATAAACCTCGGCGCGGCGTGACTCGCTGTCAATCTTGAGTTCCGATACCTTGGCCGGACTCAGAGCCCTGCGGATGAACAGGTCAAGATTGGTGGTGTAGTTTATGACGTCAATGTTCTCGTTTCTGAGCTCGCGTACAATACCATGAATTCTGGAGCCCTTGACACCTACACATGCTCCTACCGGATCAATGCGGTCATCGTATGACTCGACGGCAATCTTGGCCCTTTCGCCCGGAATGCGTGCAATCTTCTTGATGGTAATCAGACCGTCGGCAATTTCAGGCACCTCCTGTTCGAACAGGCGCTGCAGGAACACCGGTGATGTACGGCTGAGAATGATTTTCGGGTTGTTCACGTTGTCAACGTGGTCAACAACGGCGCGTACGCTTTCACCCTTGCGGAAGAAATCGCTCGGAATCTGTTCGGTCTTCGGCAGGAGCAGTTCATTGCCCTCCTCGTCAAGCAGAAGGACCTCCTTTTTCCATATCTGATATACCTCGGCCTGGATGACGGTGCCCACCTTCTCCAGATACTTGTTATAGAGACTGTCCTTTTCAAGTTCCAGAATCTTTGAAGCCAGAGTCTGGCGCAGGTTCAGGATGGCGCGGCGTCCGAACTTTGCGAACTCCACCTGTTCCGACACCTCTTCGCCCACTTCGAAATCCTCGTCAATCTGACGTGCTTCGGTCAGTGAAATCTGAGTATTGGAGTCCTCAAGCGCGCTGTCCTCGACAACAATTCTCGCACGCTGGATTTCGCAGTCACCCTTGTCCGGATTCACTATGACGGTGTAGTTCTCATCGGTCCCGAACATCTTTGAGATAACGCTGCGGAAACTCTCTTCCAATACACTGACCAGTGTCATGCGGTCAATGTTCTTCAGTTCCTTGAACTCCTGAAAGGTTCCAATAAGAGAAATCGTCTCTTCCTTCTTTGTAGCCATTTTACTTTAAACTTATTACGTATTTTACATATTTTACCTGTGAATGCTCCAGTTCAAGCTCAACATCGGTCATGTGCGCACGCTTTGAACCGGGCTGCAGCTGTTTCTGCCTTGTCCTGACTGTAAAGCCCTTCTCATCGGCCGCCAGAAGTGTTCCTGTGAACTTGCTGCCGCTTTTCGGAAGGACCTCGACCTCCTGACCTATGTGATTCAGATACTGCTGCAATACCTTGAACGGCTGTCCTATGCCGGCCGATCCCACCTCAAGTTCGTAGTCTTCGACGTCACGGTCCAGTTTCGACTCTATAAAACGGCTCAACTCCACGCAGTCATCAATCCAGACTCCGTCCCTGTTGTCAATCTCAATGACAATCACATTGTCCTTTGACACCTCGACGTCAACCAGAAAATAACCCTCCTTTGTCTTCAGCCATTCTTCAGTTATGGCACCAACCGTCTGCTTTTCAATCATTAAGCGAACAAATTATTAAATTGGAATTCTGCCGGCAGGTACGAAAAAAGAGGCCCTTGAGCCTCTCCACACATCGTATCACCGGGTACAAAAGTAACCCTTTATTATATAATGTGCAATTTTTTCGCGTTTTTTTTGCCCGACGTCCGGGAAACTCAGCTGTAGAGATAACGCTTGATTGACATCTTGGGAGTCTTCTCGAACGGTTTGTCAACAGCCTCTATCCTGGAAATCTGGCAGAACTTTGCAAGACGTCTGTTCGCGCCGGTGCGTATGTTCTCCAGAATATCGGCAAGCGTACAGCCCTCGCGGCGCTTCTTCATTTCGTCGTCGTCAAGCTTCACCAAAGCCACAAGACGGTCATCACGCATTACCACTACCGATTCCACTGCGAATTCCTGACTGTTCACCACACACTCTATCTCTTCCGGATAGATATTCTGTCCGCTTGACGTGAGAAGCATGCTCTTGCTGCGGCCTTTTATGAACAGGTTGCCATGCGCATCCATAGTGCCCAGGTCACCTGTATGGAACCAGCCGTCTTCGGTAAAGGCAGCTTTCGTAGCCTCCTCATTGCCGTAGTAACCCGACATGATATTGATGCCCTTTGCCTGAATCTCGCCCGGAACTTCGGCAGGGTTCTCGGAATCTATCCTCAGCTGCACGTAATCCATAGCCTTACCACAGGAACGCAACGAAAAACGGTCCCAGTTCTCAAACGCCAGAAGCGGTGCCGCTTCGGTCATTCCGTAGCCAACCGTGAAGTGAAGGCCGATCCTATGCAGGAATGCCTCCACTTCCGGATTGACTGCTGCGCCTCCCATGATATATGTTTTCGCCTTGCCGCCGAACGATTTGTTTATTTCCATGCGCATTTTTCTGAATACGATATTCTTCAGCACCGGAATGGCGGCAAGTATTCTGACCAGCGGCTTTTTCATTGCCGGCTGCAGTTTGTTTCTGTAAATCTTCTCAAAAATCATAGGTACCGCAATCACCTGATACGGCCTGACCTCAGACATGGCCTTCATGAGCAGTGTCGGCGACGGCGTCTTTCCCAGAAAATACACAGCAGTGCCTCCGCACAACGGATACAGCAGTTCGAACACCATGCCGAACATATGTGCCATAGGCAGTATTGACAGCAGCCTGTCCTGCGGAGATGACGGCAGACGCTTTTGGCCGAAGGCAATGTTCGCGCTGAAGCACTCGTACCTGAGCATGACGCCCTTGGGCTGTCCTGTCGAGCCCGATGTGTAGTTGATTACGGCCAGATTCCTGTCGTTGTATGTAGGGAAATCGACGCATGCCGACGTGTACCCTTCGGGATACATTGCATTGAACCGGGCGTCGAGACTGTCAAAAGCGTCCCTTCCTTCCTCCCTGATGTACAGCGGTGAAAAGTCGCTGATGTCAATCGCCCACCTGACAGACGGCATTGCATCGGCACCGACCCTGTCAAATATATCCTTGTCGGCAAACAGGGCCGTGCTTCCCGAATGTTCGAGTATAGCCGCAATATTGTCCTTGTGGAAATCGGGCAGTACAGGAACCGCCACCGCTTCATATGTATTGACTGCAAGGAAAGCCAGGCCCCAGTTGGCCTGGTTTCGGGCGCATATCGCAACCCTGTCGCCTTTTGATACTCCAAGATGTGAAAACAGAATGTGCAGTCTCTCAATGCCGGTTGCCAACTGGCCGAAAGTCATGCTTTCGCCGCCATAGTTGCAGAGTGCCGGGGCATTCCAGTTGTCACATATCCGTTCCTGAAGTTCCGATAAGTAATGCTTCATAATCCTTTTCCTTTCGTAAAACAACGCTGCAAAATTACTTCCACACCCCACGTCAGGGAAGAAAATGACACAGACAATATATAAAATGGTATAAAAGTGTCAATCTGCGGGGAAATCCCTATATTTGCGGGACAAAAAAACAGCATTGTCCATTTTAGTCCCACAGCAGTATGATACAGAATTTCAAGCTTCCGAATGCCGATTTCAAGATGGGCAGCAAATATTCCAGCCAGCTGCCCTACATTCTCGGCATTCCCCTGTTCTTTCTGGTATTCTCCATATTCTACACCCCACTCGACATACAGGATTATTTCGGGCAGGCGGATTTCCCGTTCCATATAACCATGCTGACATGCATCATCACAGGAGTGCTGGGAATCTCGCGCACCATGCTGCACTTCGTACTGAAAGCGTCGGGCATGGGATGGGCCCATTACATATGCTGGTGTCTCATGGAAGTCCTGGGCATGACTTTCTTCATGGCGCTCTACACCGCTCTCATAAAGCACGAAGGGCAGAACTACTTCCAGCACCTTGCATACTGCCTCAGATACAGCTATCTCGAACTGATATTCATATACGTCCCCATGTCGCTTGTCAGAGCCATAAGAAACAAGAATGAACTCCTTGAGGCCAAAAGACTGCAGGAAGACGGAAGCCTTCTCAGGTTTCATGACGAGCATCAGCGGCTGAAACTCACCATAGCCCCATCTTCCCTGCTGTACGTCAGGTCTGAATCCAATTACCTCAAGATATACTATATGGAAGCCGACAAAGTCAGGGAATTCACGCTCAGGGCATCAATGAAAAGCCTTGACATTCCGGCATTTGCCAAGGCCCTTGTCAGATGCCAGCGGTCATACTTCGTCAACCCGGAACACGTCACTGTACTGCGCAAGGACCGCGACGGCTTCATGTTCGCCGAAATGAACATTCCCAACGTGCCGCCGGTCCCGGTAAGCAAACAGTACTTCGACCACCTGTCCGAACTTCTGTAATCCGGTCATTCCGACGGCGGCATGGTTCAAAAAAGTTCGCGGCGCGCATTATTGAAATCAATAATTCAGCACCGCGAAAACCGTACCCAGAGCCGGGGTCGAACCGGCACGGGTTGCCCCACTGGTGTTTGAGACCAGCGCGTCTACCGATTCCGCCATCTGGGCATGACGGGTGCAAAAGTAGAACATTTTCCCGAGACTGCAAGAGAGGGTGCATCAAAAAGTGAACCGCATAAAAAAAAACTCAGGCGGCATTGCAGGACATTCAGGCAAATTTGTTACCTTGGGGCATTACAAAACGACCGACATCATAAAGGAACATATGTCAGATTCTGATTATTACTGCGTTGTACTTGCCGGAGGCTTCGGCACAAGGCTCTGGCCGCTCAGCCGCAAGGGACTGCCCAAACAGTTCCTTGATTTCAACGGCGACGGCACCACACTGCTCAAGACCACCGTTGCGCGCATGTCAAAGATAGTTCCCAAAGAGAACATCATAGTATCGACCAACCTGGACTTCTACGAAGACGTCCTTACACAGCTTCCGGACCTCGACCCGCTTCAGATCCTGCGCGAGCCCGCCATGAAAGGTACCGCACCCAGCATCATGCTGGCCGCCTACCACATACGCGACATCAATCCGAACGCCAGTGTTGTAGTTGTGCCGTCGGACCTTGTCATAATGGACGAAGAGCCATACGAAAAGACCATATGTGACGGCTTGGACTTCGTGTCACGCAACGACGGCCTGCTGACCGTAGGCATCAGGCCCACCCGCCCCGAGACACGTTTCGGCTACATACAGGCTGACGACACGCAGGTTGACGGAATGAACAAGGTCAGGGCCTTCACCGAAAAGCCCGAAGAAGAATTCGCCAAAGTCTTCGTTGAAAGCGGTGAGTTCTTCTGGAATTCGGGAATACTCATGTGGAACGTGAATTCGTTCATCGGAATAGCAGGCGAATGCCTTCCCGACCTTGAAGCGCAGTTCAACGTCATATACGACAGCACCCACAACCGCGACGCACGCCGCAGCCTGCTCTATTCAGTGTACGAAGCCTTCCCGCGCATCTCGATAGACTACGCCGTACTGGAAAAGTCCGACAAGGTATACATGACCACAGGCAATTTCCACTGGAACGACATAGAAAGCTGGGACCTGCTCTACGACTACTGCCGTAAGGATGAAAACGGGAACGTGACAGGCACCGGCAACAGTCAGACATACAACTGCAAGGGCAACATGGTGCTGTGCAACAACGGCAAGAAACTCATAGTCGCTGACGGACTTGAAAACTACCTGGTAGTCGAAACCGAAGACGTGCTGGTAATCTGCCCGCGCAACAAGGAAGTTGACTTCAAGAAATATCTGAACGATGCCCGGGTCAGATTCGGCGAACGCTACTCATAGAGACACGGCTCCGGCTCCGCCAGACATACAGGGCTGCCTATGGCAGCAAAAAAAAGGATGACCGCCTGTGGCAGCCATCCTTTTTTCGGTCGGATTGCAATCAGTAGCCCAGATAGTTCAGCATGCGGCCTGCATAACGGCGTCCGAACTCACGCTGACCCTTTGCATTGAAATGCAGATGGTCAAATCCGGCAGCGCAGCCGTATGCGGGAACGACCATTGAAGTCGGAATGACGCCCGGCAGCTTGGCCATCACCTCATTGTGACCTGCACAAACGCCACGCTGGTCTGCAGGAACGACTTCACCTGAAATCAACGGAACATTTGCAGCCTCAAGACCAAGGTCGGCAAGAATATCCTCGTAAACCTTCTTGACCTTATTCGGCCACTCTTCTTCGCCGCTGTTCGATTCGCCCTGGTGCAACAGAATGCCCTTTATCACGCCATCCTGCTGAGCCTTCTTGCAAAGCTCGATGAGACGCGCATACGGGTCACCTCCGTATTCCTTGCAGATGTTCTTCAGCCAGTCTGCCGATGTGGATATGTATTCCTGAGCCTGTGTCTTGTCAAACAACTCAATCTTGCAGCCGGCAACGGCAACCATGACCACGCCGATTTTTGTACCTTCCGGCATGTTCTGGGCCATAGTGCGGCCAAACCAGTCAGCCGGAGTCAGGCCTGTATTGGGACGTGCCAATGGAGGCACGGCCTTACGCCATTCGCCCATCTTGCTGTCAGGGAAATCAACGGCGTTCATGGTAACGAAGTTTTCAGGAACGCCTTCCTTGTCAATCTGTTCAGGACGCGGGTTGCCCTCCATGTTGGACTGACCTATACAAATGTAAATGTGGAAATTGGGATCCGGCTCGGCAAAACCGCAGACCGGAGCAAGCAGCAGCGCTGCCATTGCAACAATAGCAATCTTCTTCATAGTGTATGAATAACAATTAGGTTGTAAATCAGTTTGACCGTGCAATTTTCGCAAATTCCGCTGACATGAGCAAAGAAAAAGTATAGCTTTGTACATCAAAACTCAAATCGCATGGAAAAGAAATCGGCCAGAGCCAACAACGCATTCCTTCTGGGTTCGCTCATCTTGATAGTCCTGATACTCCTTGTAGTCGTGCTGTTCGTGTTCATGTCATTCAGGATATACGAGAAGAAAGACATACAGTCAGGAGTACACTACGACATAACAATCAATGAAAGCGCGACAGGGCATCCCATATCCATGTACCTGAACGACAGCCTGCTGTTCCAGGGCACCCCGGGCACCCCCATGACCATTTGCGTTGACCGCTTTGCGCCGGAGTCCAGTCTTCTGGTCGTTGACGGCGAAACCGATGTGGTGTCAATACTTTCCCTGCCCGAAAAAACGTCCAGAGTGACAGTCGACAAGGACAGCCTGAGCTGTTATTCGGACGGCAGACGGGACGGCATCAGTATACCGCGGTAACGCTCCGCGTCTGACAGCAGTCCGACCGCCTGTTTCGCTACATTGTCATCCTTCAGACTCTGAATGACCGCACCCTTCTGGTAGTAGTAGCGGCAGACAATGTCGACCGCCAGAACACGCCGTATAACTTCGTCGTACTGGTCCAGGCCAGCTTCCCGGTCATAGGCCAGCTTCTTCTCAAGTGCCTTGAATTCGTCGAGTGCCCCTGATTCGAGCCCCTCACTCCTTGCGACAGCCCGCAATGACTTGAGCGCCTTGCTGCTGGCACTGGCATATTCGAACCCGCCGTTGCGGCAGAACTCCTTGAAATCATCAAGCACAGAGTCACTGACCGCAAACTCACCGGCCGGTGCAATCCGTTCGTGAGCCCTGCAGAAACCGTTCACGAAATCAAACATCAGCACATTCTGAGACAGCGCATACACCAGATCCGGAAGAGTATCCACCGGACACTCGACATCGGGCCTTATGCCGCCACCGTCGCGGACAGGCCGTCCTGCCGCCGTATGGAACACCGTTGTCAGACTGTCCGGGATATGCTGGGCCTGCCCTCTGTCGTTCCTTTTTGAATAGTCCAGTTCCTGAATGCAGCGGCCGCTTGGAATATAATATCTGGCAGTAGTCAGCTTTACGGTACCGTTGTAAGGCATGGGACGCGTGCTCTGCACCAGTCCCTTCCCATAAGAACGCGCGCCCAGCACCACCGCACGGTCCAGATCCTGAAGACAGCCCGACACAATTTCGCTGGCCGATGCCGATTCGCCGTCAATGAGCACCACCAGAGGAATCTCAGTGTCAACCGGCTTCTTCTGAGTCACATAGCTGGCTCGGGCCTGCGGCGTCTTGCCCTTTATCTCGACCACTTTGGTACCCAGCGGCACGAACAGCCCCACAATGTCAACCGCTTCGTTCAGAAGACCGCCGCCGTTGCCGCGCAAGTCCAGAATCAGTCCCTTTGCGCCCTGCGCCTTAAGGTCAACCACAGCCTTCAGCACCTGACGCGAACACTTTTCGGTAAACTGCTCAAGCATAATATAGCCGTAACCGTCCAGCAGGCCATAATAAGGTACCGCAGGCAGTGTAATAGTGCTGCGCTCGAACCGTACATCCAGAGAATCGCCACCGCGCCCCACCGTCACCGTCAGAGCCGTACCCACGTCGCCGCGAAGATGCTCGCTCACATACTGCGAAGCCTTACCCTTCATGCTTTCGCCGTCAATGGCCAGAATGCTGTCACCCGCCTTCAGTCCCGCCTTCTGCGCAGGCATGCCCTCATAGGGTTCGGAAATATAGACATAGTCACGCTTGGGATACTGCCTGATGACTGCGCCAATGCCGCCATACTTGCCCGTAGTCATGGTTTTGAGCTCGTTCATGTCATCGGCTGAATAATACTCGGTATAAGGGTCAATGCTGCCCAGCATGGCACTGATACCCGTTTCAATGGTCTTCTTCATATCCAGAGTATCAACATACAGCAAATCCAGTTCACGCACAATGTCATACATGATTTCCATATTCGACGCAATCTGGAATCTGGTGTCCTGACCATTCCCGCTGCCATCACCGGCAGCTCCGGCAGCACGCGCTGCACCCGCCGGCGCCAGGGCCGCAGCCGCCATCACCGTCATGAAAATAGCAATCCTTCTCCTTACCATAAAGCCGGGCAGTTCTAAAAATACAAGCCTTTCAACAGCGAAGATATATATTTTTTGAGTTCCTGAGCCATTTTTTTCACTGCAGATATTGTGTATTCCAAAAAAGGCAGTACATTTGCACCGCGTTTGAGAAGGATATTCCCTTTAAAAACGTGGAAAGCTTCTTTAGCTCAGTTGGTTAGAGCATCTGACTGTTAATCAGGGGGTCCTAGGTTCAAGTCCTAGAAGGAGCGCTGGAAAGAGGGTGACCGAAAGCAGTCATCCTCTTTTTCTTTGCGGGAACAGACTGCCTGCCCTGCAGGAAAAAAGAAAATGGGGCGACCGGTCCAGTCGCCCCATTCATTATTACAGGCCATGCGCTCAGAAAGTGTAGCCGAAACTTATCTTCAGGAAATTGTCGCGCAGATCATACTCATGGGTAATATCGTCCACGCTGACACTGGTAATGAACGACTGGTTGGAAAGACATGCCTCATAGGAAACCGATGCCGAGAAATGATTGCAGAAGCTCACGCCTGCGCCCAGATTCCAGTACATATTGAAAATATTGGAAAACTTGTCGTCATCAGGATCGGTCATGTCGGTCTCCGATTTCTTGCCATCTTCCCATTTGGTAGACTTGACTTCGTTCTTCAGCCAGCTGCTGTTTGTAATGCTGCCGTTCTTCTTGCCGTCATATTCGGCTGTAGCCACTACTCTGTTGCGGCGTGCCGTGTAGAAGTTGAGCATGGGACCCGTAAATGCGAATACGCCGAACCTGTCGCTGGGAGAGAAAGTGAAGCGGGCGTTCACCGGAACCTGGATTGAATGAGAGACAAGGACGTCCTTTAGCCTGATTTTCTCGGCTCCTACCTTCTTAAACGCTTCCTTGCCATCCTTTACAAGATCCTTATACTCCTGTTTTGTCGAACCGAGCGGATATGCGCTCTCCATGAACTGGTAAATCAGACCGAAAGTAAGACTCGGCACGAACCGTCCCTCCTTGAAATCCATACGCATTGTAGGACCCGCATGAAAACCATTCATGTCAATGCCGGAAGACTCGGTGGTATTCAACCTGACATCGGTCACCGAATAGTCCAGCCAGCTGTGGTCATAACCGGCCTCAGCACCGAAGTGATAAGAGTTCTGTGCACTCAGGACACCGCACGCCGTCACGGCGGCTGCAAAAAGCAAAATTTTCCTCATAACATCAAAACGTTTTTTTCACCGCAAAAGTAGCAAAAAAACAGGATAGTCAGCAATTAAATTCCACAGACTCGACCTGATCCAGATCGACATGTATCAGCAAAGTCTCCTGCTTGAGCAGCAGACACCGTGCAGCATGTGAACGCAGCACAAGATTGTCTTCGACAAATCCAGCCGCCGGAACCGACAGCCGGCGTCCCGACACCGTGGTGACCCATACCGTCTCAGGCCCGCTGTCCGAAACAAGTTCTTCAAGAACATCAAAAACACCGTCAAAGGAATCCTGACACATAAACTCATTCCAGCCCGGCTTCCTGGCATCTGATAACGTAACACAAAAGTGTGAAGCCAATCGAACACTCCAGGCAGGTATAGTGGAAAGACCAGGAAGAGATATCCGATGACTCCACACTCGACCTATAAGTGATACGGCACAGAGTGCCGCGACCATATACAGATCGGAGTCGAGTGAGTCCGTTTCTCTCTTTCCTGAAAAATATTCCACTATTTTGCCCGGAAGAGACGAAAACACTTTCGTCATAGCTTATATTCGTCAGTCCGGCAGCTACCGGCCGACTGACAGTGCAAATATAACTATTTTATCTTCCACGCCCTGAGCAAAGCACACCTATTATGAAATCATCGGGCACGAAACCGAAGAACCGGCTGTCGAATGACAATGGCGAATTGTCGCCAAGTACAAAGAACCAGTCATGACGGAACACATATTCACCTTTGAACGTATCGAATGAAAGACCCGTCTCATATTCGACAGCACTGCGGTATATCGCGCTACGGGGTATGGAAGTGTCTATCTTCATTCCGCGGGCGGGTACGGTCAGCGGTCCCCAGTTCTTGATATTCCACCCCATACCGGCTTCGGGGAATATCTCGAACCGTCCATTCCAGACGAATATGCTGTCATAGGTCCAGCGCAGAAGCTCCTGACTGTCGCGGCATCCTATCGGTTTCATGACCTTATCGTTCCAGCAGTGTCCGTCGACCGCCCCTATCCTGTCGCCGGGACAGCCTGCCACACGCTTGCAGCAGACGTCATTTACGGTAAACCAGATGCTGTCACCATGAGTTCCGTTCTTGGGCGAATTGAAGACAATAATGTCACCCTGTCGGATCCGTCCCATGCCCGGAATTCTGAAACATCGCGGACAGCGGCTTGAAAAATCAAGAGAGCGGTATATTCTTGCGCCGTATTTGAGTTTCCATGCCCATATCCTGTCACCGGGAGACAGAGCAGGCTTCATTGATTCCGTAGGCACAATGAACGAATCGGCCAGCAGCACTCTGAAAGAGCAGTACAGCAGAGGCAGAACAAGCATAATATATCCGAGAATGCCAAGCAGCCTGATGGTCTGCTGTCTGATTTTATCCCATTTCATGGCATTATTCTATGACAATGGCTTTCAAGTCATCCCTCAGCGCAGCGGTCGCGTCCGATTCCACATGAGTATGAAAGGTGCTGACGAACCGTTTCACTGACTCAAGCCCCGGTTCATCGCCCCGGGCCGCATAGCATCGGGCCAACCTGACCAGAGGCAGGAGTCTGTCGGGAAATGATATGAATGCCCGCATATAACAGCCGACCGCAGCTTCGTACTCGCGGTTCATCATACGGTTGTCGCCGAGCTGGACCAGAAAGTACGGATTGCCGGACTGGCTGTATGCAATTCGGGCAATGGAATCGCTCTTTTCAATCATTCCGGCCTGGGAAAGGGCAAAAGAGTATCCGCTCATGAATACGGGAATGTCAGACAGATATTCGGAACGCGGTTCCTCGCATCTTGCATAGACGGCATAATCGCCGGAATTCAGCAGATGCGCCTCCGTCTGCCAGCCTTTCATATTCCTGTACCGGCCTACAGCCCACGGCAGCATAAGCGCAACCGGGACAAGTACAGCTGTCGTTTTGGCAAGAACATGCCATTTCCCGCTACATCCGTTATCCGGATTACATGCTGCCGTTCCCACAAAGGCTGCATTCAGCAGGAAAAACTGCCAGAGGCACAGTGTGTACATGAACAGACCGCTTACTGACAGAACGACCATTCCACCGGCAAGAGGACTGTCGCAGCAAAGCAGGCGACCCAAAGACAGCAGGCTGACAGCTGCAAACAGCAGCATTCCAAAAAGTCCCATTTCAACGCCTGATTGCAGCAGATCATTATATGCGAACACCATAGGCTGGGATCTGTGGCACTGTTTGATGACAGCATCGGGAATGACAGGTGCATAACCGTCAGAACCTATTCTGGAATCAAAGAATTCCAACTGAGCCGCTGCCGCCGCCGGCGCAAAATGCCCCGCCCCGTGGCCGAGCAGTCCGCCGGCGGCACCGCTGCCTATGGCCATACACGAAATGCGCCACAGCTGCAGACGTCCGTCCGCAGACTGCTTTTTCCAGAGATACAGACCTGACATAAGTATGATGCCGACCAAGCCGAATGACACGGCCCGGGCGGGGCTCATTTTCCAGAATGGAAATGCGGTAATCAGAATGCCTGCCCCGAGACCTGTCCATGCGGCACGACACCTTGTCGCCGGAATCATTACCAATGACAGCATTACGGCAATTGTCGCCACTGCCCTCACAACTGCATTCTTCCGCTTCCTGCGCCACATTCCGAGAACACATACCGATACCGATAGCAGAACAGCGTACGGATTCGGATTGTCGAAACTGCCGGTTATGGCAAAAATACGGTCTCCATTTCCAGTCGGACCGTACAGCTGATAAGCACCAAGAACAGATTCATATATAGCCCACAGCATCAGAATAATGCACAGAAAGTCCGTACTGCCGATAACCGTCACTTTAGGAAACAGACTGAAGAATGCGAATACGGCAGCTGCCGCCATAAGTTTCGCCAGAGCAGTCCTGCCCAGACAATCATAGTGGAACAGGCAGCCCACAGCCGTCAGGGCAGCAAAGCAGAAGCAAAGCAGAAGCAGGACTTTTGCAGACCCGTATCCAGACAGCCATTCTCTGACTTTTCTAATGAACGTACGATTCATGCCACTTGTACCTGAGCTTGCTGAAATACATGTCCGTCAGTTCCCGGTCCGTCTTTTCCGGAGTAAAGAAATCCGTCATCATTCCATTACTATAGAGCACGAAATAATATGGGGCGCCATGGTCATCGATAGGTATTCCCAGACGTCCCATATTCAGACTCATGAACCTGTCTCTGATTCCTACACCGGACAGCAGCACCTTCAGGGCCGACCGGTTGGAATAATTTCCGAGAAGCAGCAGAGGCAGGCCGATGCTGTCTTCCACAACGCACTCCGCCATTTTTCCAATGGCGTAGTCAACGCATTCCCCGCAGTCAAATTCACTTGCCCGACACACCAGCATGGCATTTCCCTCCAGACTGTCAAACAGCGACAGCAGTTCACCACTAGCCATGAATCCTGAATTCTCGACCATGTCGGAAACAGTCTGTATGCAGTGTACATTAATCTGCCTGTCAGTCTCCTTTTCTCCAGACATCTGCACTCTCAACCTGATATTCTGGACAAACAGCGCCAGCTGTGAACACAATAGTACGACAACGCCCGCACAAAGCGCAAACCTATGTAAACCTGTTTTCATGATATTCCGGTATTTGAACAATCAGAATGCAACCTTGTAGAAGAACAACACCGGATTGTCATCACGACTCATTCCGCTGACAAGTTCACGCAGTCTGGGATCATCGGTTTTCTCACTCATCCGTTCCACGCTGCTTATGACATTCGAAGCCGAAACCCATGAGACAAGACAATTGTCGCCGAACCGGCTTTCAGGAATGCCGAAGAACGACATCATAGGGTCGTCAAAATCATTGATCATTATGTATGGCTTCCTTGTCCTATGACTGTACAGCAGATGCGCCTGCCAGAAATCGGGCTGAACTACCGATGCACAGAAATACGTATAATCTTTAAGTTCTATGAAATCACCGCTGAAATGGTTGTAGCGATGCCACAGAGAATGATATTCCTTTTCTGTTCTGACAGGAAGATGATTTGCTGTCCCGTCCGGCCTTATTTCCAAAAGATATTTCGCCTTTACGCCGTCACGTCCCATCTCATAAATGACATCATCAAAATTGACATTGCAATAAACGACACCGTCATAAGAATACATATTATGATGTCTGGTATAGCTGAAGTCGCGCTCGAAATCCGTTGAACCGAACTTGTACAGTTCCTTCATCCTGTTGTCCCTAACAAGATACGAAGCATGGCCTCCAACCGTTTCGGTATCTTTATTTCTGAAATTGAAAACGTCAAATACAATCGTTTCATCGTCAATGAACTGCACTGATTTGGCATACATGGGGCATTCAATGGATGAAACCATGTTACCGGACTCGTCAAATATGCAAATTCTCTGTCTGCGGGGATCAAATAGCGCAAATGTTCCGTTCGGCAGTTCTGCCAGCCCCAAAAGAGAAAGGAACTCGTCAGGTCCGTTGCCCAGATTGGACATACGCCCCAGATAACGGCCCTGATAATCAAATCTGAATATGGCCTTTGCAATCCTTGTATCAACGACAAGAATTGTACTGTCACCGAAAAGAACCTGATCCACATGACCGACAAAGCTTTCCTCCACCGATTCCAACTTTACATACCATACGCTGTCAACGGCCGTCTCGCGTGCTATCAGCTGAGTGTTCTCCGTATCCAGCACAATAGTATCCGTTCCCGTCCAGTCGGCTTCCAGTTTCTTTTCAGATACATTTGTACATGCAGCATTCAACAGCGCATATATGCCCAATACCGCAGTTTTAATTTCTCGTTTCAGTTTCGTATTCATAATCTTCACATCGTTTTCCCATATAAAGGCAGGCGGGGATATTCACCCCACCTGCATGCAGATTACCTACCGCCTATCAGTTTTCTGAATGTGGCAATTCTCAAATCTGCAAGTTGTGAACATGAGTCAAAGGCACGACAGTTCCTCATTGCGCCATAGTCATTATAACTGCATGGCACGCAATACCCCCAGGACCATTCACCGCTGAAGATCATATCGCATGAGAAAGTGAAATGATATGCATCGGTCTGCTTGGTCGAGGTCTTGTATGTAGCCTTCGCACTAGATGAACTCGTCACTACGGCACCGCTGTTGGCATCGGTATCGTTCTGGAATTCCGCGAGCAGCTGTTTTGCCATATCTGATCCATAGGCGGCAACTCCGTCACCGATATGAATTGTGCCGCAAGGACTTTCTTCCCGTTCCAGATATTCATATTCACCCCCCGTAGCAACAAGGCCCTCAATAAACAGCAAAAAGGAATTGCAAAAATTGACAAGGTCCGACATTAATCCGGTCTTTGCCTCAACATTGCCTTTCATGAGTTTCGCATAGTCTGAATCTTTACCTGAGACCACAAAATTGGCCGTTGCCGTCATTGCAGTCAGCCCGGCAAGAAACAGGCACATTGTTTTCTTAAATTTCATAGTAGTTTTCATGTTTTGATTTGTCAAAAAAAAATAAATCTCTCTCCGGCATAATTACCTTGTCATAAAGTCTTTTTGCAGTCAGGCATGTCATGGATATTCGGTCAGTAATGCGCAACACGCCGTCACGCGACATAATCCGATCTGCCTAGCCGGGGCCCGAACCGGAACCGCATGTCGTGCGAAGTGACATGTCACAGGAACACAATCAGTCGGAATACGTCACCACCATACAATTGCATTGTCATCATCGACTACAAATGGTCTTTCATTCATGCCACGATTTCTGCATCGCAGCCACAACAGCACTCCACGAGGTGCCTGGACATCGAAATATCCATTCCTGGCATGGAATGAGGTCAGAGTGACCCAGTCTGACCCGTTCCAGGCCATCAGGTCATAATCCAGTCCGGGTACAATGTCATTGTCGTCACTCCGCGCGAACAGTCTGACACGTTCCAGGCCGACAGGACAGCCGTAATCCATACCCACCCAGTTCCCGTCAGGAACGTCCGATTCAAAATTCGTCAGAAGATTGCCGTCGAACGCCCGTGCCGCAGCATCGGCCCCAGCCTCCGAATTCGAAACCGGTCGGCCGCCCAGAACCTGCATTCCGCCTTTTCCAGTCATCTCCATTTCTGACAGGCTGCCGTATGAACCGTCCGGGGAACGGTATCGCCAGCATCTCCATGCGCCCAGTTCCGCCACATCAAAGACGACCGATGTCGATACGGAATCTACCCTGCCTGCTGTAATGTGCTGACGGAAGTCGGGGTGGTCACTGCATTCCAGCGTGCCACCGATCATGCGGCTGCGCATACTGACAACATTGTAAGACTCGTAATACTTACGGTAAAGCCTTACGGGCGCATACTGTTCCGGTTTGCACTTGCCATAACCGGGAATCAGCTCCACCCTACCGTCCTTCCCCAATGTAAAGGCACTGCTTACCGGCACCAGACCTTTGCCGTCATAACCAAGTGCAATATACAGCATCTGGCCTCCCATGTTGCTGAAACGGGCCTTGCCGCCACGCACTTTCCCGAAATCCAGCACTCTCCACGACGGGCCGCCACAATTTGCCGCCATGGCAATATAGACGTACTTTTCCCTGAGCCTTGCCTTGCCAGACAAAGGCACCTCAATATTGTAAGTACGTCCATATTCACCGGTCACATCGGCCATGCACGGATCAAACGGATAAGCGAATGCCGATGTGTTAAGGTATTCAAGCACCCTGCGGTTTATGGAATAGCAGCTGCGCCAGACTTTCGGAATGCGTTCATACTGATAGAAGCCTATTCCGGCGGGCATGATGAGAGAATTGACCGTAGGTATGGTATTCCCATGGTCCGACAGGAACACGAACCAGCTGTGACCTTCATGGTTCCTCCCCCACAAAGGGACATGATCCACCGCAGCAGGAAGCCCCAGGCTGCGGAAAACGAGAGTGCCCATTGTGACATAATCATGGCATGTCCCATATGTCATTGATGCCAGACATTCCGCAGACAGGAGAGAAGGGCCGTTTTCATCTTCCCAGAAAACGTTGGGAGTGTTCTTTGTGTGTATTTCGTTTCTGACCATGTCAATTGCGCCATACGTCCCCAGACTGTCAGCCTGAGACTGTGTCAGTTCCGAAACGGCATCCGAATACTTTTGGCCCAGCAGCCCCCGCCAGTCATCGAACGGCTGCAGCTCGGCGCCCTTGTACGGCAGCAGCCATTCCTTGAACTGCTCAAAGTCCACATGATCGTTCCATGACCTGCCGCGCCACTGTTCGAAAGCCCGGTCAATGCTTGCAATCAGATAGTCCGATGTCATGATTCTTATGTCGGACACCCTGCCTGCCGCAAACTGCGCATACTCCATGTCATACAGACGTTTTATGGAATCGCGCTGTTCCATGGCAGTCAGGCTGCCGTTTCCCAGTATGGCCGATGCTTTGGAATAAAAGTCATCCATTACCGGATTCGAATAGGAATAATGTGCCGGCATATTCGATATGAGAAAGCAGGCGGCTTCAAGCTTCTGTTTGTCCCTGTCCGCGTTTTGGTAATGCTGCAGGACCAATTCAAGCTCATGGCGGTTGTCACCGGCGGCCCTCAGCGCACTTTTCAGGTATGAGTCTTCCTTTGAGCATGCTGTGGCAAGCACCAGACAGGCCACCATGAGAACATGAACTGGCATGTTGCGTTTTTCAGGTATCAGTCTTTCTGTCATACAATATGTTTCACAAAACGGACGGGAGCCAACCCCGGGCTATTTTCAAGTCCGGTTCTGGCTCCCGATTGTCTTTACGACTGCAAACCTAATGTCTTATTTTGAATAACCGCTAATGAATTTCACAAAACTTTTAGCCGTAATCCAATGTTTTCTATTTCAGGACCGGACGCACATATAAGCCGCAATACCGACCAAAGGTTCCAAAATCTTTCCTCGGAGGTTAATTTTCAAATTAGTTCGCGCAAATATAGTAAATATTTATACATTATGTTTTTTGTATGAAAAATTACGCTGATACTCCCAATTATGGGTAACTTTGGAAAACAAAAAAATGACTGCAATGCCGAACGCAAAAATGGCCGCTTTGGCCAAGGACACAGCAATTTATGGAATAAGCAGCATAGTGGGACGGTTCCTGAACTACCTGCTGGTACCGGTTCACACAAAATACATAGTCCCCGAAAGCGGCGGCTACGGCATAGTGTCAAATCTGTACGCCTGGGCCGGGCTGGTTCTTGTAGTGCTGACCTTCGGCATGGAGACCACCTACTTCCGCTTTGCCAACCGTGAGGACGAGGATGACAGGCTTGTTTACGGTACATCGCTGCGTATGGTTGGATTGGTTGGACTGGCATTCGTTGCACTGGTATTTGCATTCCTCAAGCCTATATCGGCTGCCATGACCTACTCCAGCCACCCCGAATATGTTGCCTGCTTTGCAGTAATAGGTGCACTCGATGCCTTCCAGGCCATAATGTTCAGCCGCTTGAGGCAGCAGCACCGTGCAGTGCGCTTCATGGCACTGAAGATGGCGTTCATCATTCCGAATGTACTGCTGAACCTTGCAGTATTCATGCTGGTACCCAGGATTCCTGCACTGCATGACATATATGTACGCTTTGACTATGGCGTTGGCCTGATATTCTTTGTCAACCTGATTTGCACCCTGTTTGTAGGACTGCTTTTCATGAACGAAATGAAAGGTCTTTCCTACGGATTTGACCGACAGCTGGCCCGCCGCATGCTGCGTTACGCATGGCCTCTGCTGCTGCTTGGCGTGGTAGGCATACTGAATCAGGTATTTGACAAGATGTTCTATCCCAATCTTGTACCGGGGCAGGAAGGCAAGGTCCAGCTTGGCATTTACGGTGCCTGTGCAAAGATTGCGCTGATTCTCAGCCTGCTCACCCAGGCGTTCCGCTATGCGTACGAACCTTTCGTATTCGGCAACACAAAGGACAAGGACAATAACGAAGTGCTGGCACAGGGAATGAAGTATTTCATAATTTTCGGACTTCTGGCATTCCTGGCCGTAATGGTGTATCTGCCGTTGCTCAAGTATCTTGTCAGCAACCACGGCTACTGGGTGGGGTTGAAGGTTGTGCCTATAGTAATGGTGGCGGAACTGTTCATGGGCATATACTTCAACCTGTCATTCTGGTACAAGCTTATTGACAAGACATGGTGGGGCGCGGTGATGAGCGCTACAGGTGCCGCCGTGATG
Organism: Bacteroidaceae bacterium; assembly: GCA_024398695.1. GTDB lineage: Bacteria > Bacteroidota > Bacteroidia > Bacteroidales > Bacteroidaceae > Colenecus. Next base: position 28,965 of record JAKSIR010000009.1, read on the forward strand.
ATTGCAATAAACGTGGTATTCGTACCGCGCGTGGGTTACATGGCCTGCGCATGGGGTGGCTTTGCCGGCTACGGGGTATGCATGCTGATGTCGTGGTTCATAGGCCGCAAGTACAGCAACGTCAGCTATCCCATGAAGGAAATCGGCATGTACTGCCTGTATGCAGCCGTCATAACAGCCTGTCTGCTGGTTCCCATGAAAGGCCTGGCTTCATGGCTTTACATGGCAATAGGCACACTTCTTCTGCTTGTCTATGTGGCAAGGATACTGAAAAAAGACTTGCCGGTCACCAGTCTCCCGGTAATCGGCAAATATTTCCGTAAGAAATAAGAACCTGTTTTGAAATGTTCGATTAAAAATTTTATGAAAGATTTTCGAGATGAAAATTTGGTTATTCGAAGGAGCAATGGGGTTCCATTGTGACTGAGAAGAAACAAATTCTTCAGCCGGAAAGATTTTATAAAAGATTAATTAGAACATTTCAGGACAGGTTCTAAGTATCAGGTTCAGAGTGCGGCCTGGATATCGGCTGCAATCTGACGGAACTCC
>JAKSIR010000090.1 GCA_024398695.1 Bacteroidaceae bacterium
AATGCACCAGACGTGTGCTCTCGTCCTTCCACCATGTCTCCCAGCTGCCGCGTTCAGGATGCGCGTCGCAGTATTCCTTGGTGTTGCTTATGTAGCCTATGGGCGCATCGAACCATACATAGAGAACCTTGCCTTCGGCGCCTTCAACCGGAACCGGTATGCCCCAGTCAAGGTCACGGCTCACGGCACGCGGCTGCAAGCCCATGTCAAGCCAGCTCTTGCACTGGCCATATACGTTGGGGCGCCACTCCTTATGGCCTTCCAGAATCCATTTTTCCAGCCACTCCTGATACTGCTCAAGCGGCAGATACCAGTGTGTGGTCTCCTTCATGACCGGCTTGCAGCCCGTAACGGTACTTACCGGATTGATAAGATCGGTCGGCGACAGTGACGTTCCGCACTTCTCGCACTGGTCGCCGTATGCCTTCTCATTGTGGCAGTGGGGGCATTCGCCGGTAATGTAGCGGTCGGCCAGGAACATCTTTGCCTCGGGGTCATAGTACTGCTCGCTGGTCTTCTGTATGAATTTGCCGTTGTCGTAAAGCTTGCGGAAGAAGTCCGATGCCAGCTTGCTGTGAGTCTCGGAACTGGTGCGGCCGTATATGTCATACGATATGCCCATGCCCTTGAACGTGTCCTTCATCTGATAGTGGAAACGGTCAATGACATCCTGCGGGGTCACGCCTTCCTTCTTGGCGCGTATGGTAATGGGCACTCCGTGTTCATCGCTTCCGCCAATGAACATCACGTCCTTGCCCATGAGACGCTGATAGCGTACGTAAATGTCGGCCGGAACGTATGCGCCGGCAAGATGTCCAATGTGCAGGGGGCCGTTTGCGTATGGCAGGGCCGATGTAACCAGAATTCTCTTGTAATCTTTCATAAAACAGCTGTTTGTATTCCGAAATTCAGTCCGCAAAATTACATTTATTTTTGCTTATTGTCAAATGGAAATAAGCCAAGTAGGGGACTTTCCGGCGTGGCCGTCAGAGCTGACGTTACATGATGGCCCGGTCCAGTGTCCTGTAAGAAATGGCCTCGCTTATGTGGACGGCCGTGATATCCGCGCTGCCTTCCAGATCGGCTATTGTCCGCGCCACCTTCAGGATGCGCGAATAGGCGCGGGCCGAAAGGTTCAGGCGTGTCATGGCCGATTTCAGCAGATTCAGGCCTTCGGCATCGGGCCTGGCATAATGCTGTATCATGGCGCCTGTCATCTGTGCATTGCAGTGAATGCCGGGCTCGTTTTCAAAGCGCTCCTGCTGCAAGAGACGCGCTCTCATCACCCTTTCCCTGATTGCAGAACTCGGTTCACCGGCACTGGCCGATGAAATGTCGCCCACAGAAACCGGCTGGATGTCGCACTGGATGTCAAAACGGTCCAGAAGCGGACCTGAAATGCGGTTCATATAGCGCGAAATGGCATCGGGCCTGCAGGTGCAGGGACGTGTGGGATGTCCGTAGTAGCCGCACGGGCAGGGGTTCATGCTTGCCACCAGCATGAACGATGCAGGGTATTCGACGCAGTATTTTGCCCGTGAAATCCTGATGCTGCGGTCCTCAAGCGGCTGTCGCAGCATTTCCAGTACGGAATGGGAAAACTCCGGCAACTCGTCAAGGAACAGGACCCCGTTATGTGCCAGACTTATCTCACCGGGCTGGGCGTTCGAACCGCCGCCGACCAGCGCCACGCTCGATATGGTATGGTGCGGACTGCGGAACGGCCTTGCAGTGACGAGCGGATCTCCCAGTTTCGACAGCCCCGCAACAGAGTGGATTTTTGTGGTCTCCAGACTCTCTTCCAGACTCAACGGTGGCAGAATTGAGGGCAGACGCTGTGCCATCATTGACTTTCCGCTGCCCGGAGGCCCGTTCATGATGATGTTGTGCGACCCGGCAGCAGCGACCTCAATGGCGCGCTTTACGGCCATCTGCCCTTTTACATCGGCATAATCCAGATTGAACGATACGGCCTGAAGCCGGTCAGGGCCGATGCTCCCCCTGTATGGTTCAACGCGGTTCTTTCCGTTAAGAAAATCAATTACACATCCCAGATTGTCGGCTCCGATTATCTCAAGCCCGTCAACGACGGCGGCTTCGGGTGCGTTGCCCGCAGGCAGAATCATGCCCTTGAAACCGGCTTCCTTTGCTCTGATGGCCATTGGCAGGACTCCTTTGACGGGCAGGAGCGTGCCGTCAAGGCTCAGTTCGCCCATAATCATGTAGTCGCCCAGATGTTCAGTAGCGAGCATCTCGCCTCCGGCCAGAATCCCGATGGCAAGCGGAAGGTCATAGGCTGCGCCTTCCTTGCGTATGTCGGCAGGCGACATGTTCACGATAATCTGCCGCGCCGGAATCTTCATGTCCAGGCACTGCAGGGCCGATACTATGCGTTCATGACTTTCTCTGATGGCGCTGTCAGGCAGTCCTACCAGAAAGAAACGGATACCGCGTGAGGTGTTTACCTCGATTGTGACTACATAGGCGTCTATCCCCTGGACAGCCGCCCCGAATACTTTTACCAGCATGGTGAGATTTTATTACAGTGTTGTTCATGTCATTTCAATTTTTCAAAGGTCCGTCACCCGGCCGGGCTACCATCGCAGCATTCTCACTTCTCCGCTTCTGAGCGGAAGGAGCTTTTCCAGCTGTACAATGACTTCCTGTATTGTAGCGGCCTTGAACGAGAACCTTTTCGTGTCAGTCAGGAATATGTAGGCGGGAAGTTCGACGTCGGGCACCATTCTTACAAGTCTGCTGCCCCAACCGTCGTGGTCAATGTATGACATCCATGAAAGCGTGTCGGACCTTACGGCATCCTTCCAGCTCCCGACGTTGCTGTCAATGGAGATGTCGGCCAGCGCCAGATGACGTCCGTAGAAGAGGCCGGTCAGCGTATCCATGTCCCTGCGTGCTGCCAGACTCCTTTCCCTGTCCCACGATGCCCACAGGCATATCAGAGTATAGTTGTTGTTTCCGCCCAGATTGGCGAAGTCGTATTTCACGCCTGTGGTGTCATAGACATCCAGGCGGTCGAGATAGCGGCTGATCCGGTCATCGTCAGGCTTTATTTCAGGCATCAGATTGACAAGGAAGGGCGCATCCTGCATGATGCCGCTCATCCTGCTCACCAGATTCATGATGTCCAGTCGGTCGGCATGCCACCGTTTTATCGCATACGCGTATATGAGATAAGGTGTGACTTCCGAAAACGGGTCTTTCGTAATGAACGAGTCTATTCTGGCCGATGTCTGTTCAAAACTGATGTCATGCAGTGAGCGCACGGCAAAGTCATAAAACGCATCGTTCTCGGGACTGCCGGTGACCTTTGGAACAATGCTGTCGGCTTCCGGAATGACGATTTCGGCTTCAATGCCGCGGTCCGCGAAGACGGGCTGCTCACGTCCGTCAGGCAGCAGGAGAATCAGTGTCGTGGCCGTATCGGGCCTGAAAGACCATGTGAACGCTCCATCGGCCGGACGTATGGTGTCGACCCTGTCATAACGGCTGTCAAGCCCCAGAACCAGTATGCTGTCACTGGAACCGTTTTCAAATGTGCCGTGAAGCGTGAACAGCCCCTTGTCCCTGCAGCCTGCAAGAAGCAGGAGGGCCGATGCTGCCACAGCAATGACGTTTGAGACGGTTCTCTTCATTGGCGTTACGGACGTTTACTTGGCTGCGCGCTTGCGTTCAAGCTCGTTCAGAATGACCTTGCGCATGCGCATGCTCTTGGGCGTAACCTCAACGTATTCGTCGTTCTTGATGTATTCAAGCGCCTCTTCAAGCGAGAATATTACGGGAGGTGCAATGTGTGCCTTGTCATCGCTGCCGCTGGCGCGCATGTTGGTAAGCTGCTTTGCCTTGGTAACGTTTATTACCAGGTCATTTTCGTGGACATGTTCGCCCACCACCTGACCTGCATAGACCTGATCCTGCGGATTTATGAAGAACTTGCCGCGGTCCTGCAGCTTGTCAAGTGCATATGCGAATACCGTACCGGTCTCCATGGCAACCATCGAACCGTTGGTGCGGCGCTCTATTTCGCCCTTGAACGGCTGGTACTCCTTGAAGCGGTGTGCCATGATGGCCTCGCCCTGCGAAGCGGTCAGCACGTTGGTCCTCAGACCTATTATGCCGCGTGAAGGTATGTCGAACACAATCACGACGCGGTCACCCTGGGTATCCATTGATGTCATTTCGCCCTTGCGTTTGGTGCAAAGGTCAATCATCTTGCTGGCAAATTCCTCGGGCACGCTTATGGTAAGTTCCTCAATAGGTTCGCAGTTCCTGCCGTCAATCTCCTTCATGATAACCTGCGGCTGTCCTACCTGAAGTTCGTAGCCCTCGCGGCGCATTGTCTCAATGAGGATTGACAGATGCAGAACGCCTCGGCCCGATACCACCCACTTGCCGTCCTCTTCGCCACGGCGCACGCGCAGCGCCAGGTTCTTGTCCAGTTCCAGGTTCAGACGGTCCTGAATGTGGCGCGATGTCACGAACTTGCCTTCCTTTCCGAAGAACGGCGAGTCGTTTATGGAGAACAGCATGCTCATGGTAGGCTCGTCAATGGCAATTGGAGGCAGAGGCTCGGGATTGTTCAGATCGCACAGGGTGTCACCTATTTCGAATTTCTCCAGACCTACAATGGCACAGATGTCACCGGCATCGACCGATTCCACGCGCTTGCGGCCCATGCCCACGAACGTGTGCAGTTCCTTGATCTTTACCTTTTCAATGCTGCCGTCACGGTGTGCCAGACTGCACATCATGCCCTCGTTGATGGTTCCGCGGTTAATGCGGCCCACAGCTATGCGGCCGGTGTATGACGAATAGTCAAGCGACGTTACCAGCATCTGCAGGTTGCCTTCCGGTTTCTTTGGCTCCGGAATGTGCTCCAATATAGCATCCAGAAGTGCGTATATGTTGTCAGTGGGCTTCTTGTAGTCGGTGCTCATCCAGCCCTGCTTGGCGCTTCCGTACAGAACCGGGAAATCAAGCTGGTCTTCGGTTGCGTCAAGAGCGAACATAAGGTCGAACACCATTTCATAGACCTCTTCAGGACGGCAGTTAGGCTTGTCCACCTTGTTGACTACAACAATGGGCTTCAGACCAATCTGCAGGGCCTTCTGCAGCACGAAACGGGTCTGTGGCATCGGTCCTTCAAAGGCATCGACCAGCAGAATGCAGCCATCGGCCATGTTCAGGACGCGCTCAACCTCACCGCCGAAATCCGAGTGTCCCGGAGTGTCAATGATGTTGATTTTCGTGTCCTTGTAGTTGATGGACACATTCTTGGAAAGGATTGTTATTCCGCGCTCGCGTTCCAGGTCATTGTTGTCAAGCATCAGTTCACCCTTGGCCTGGTTCTCGCGGAAAAGATTGCCGGCCATCATCATCTTGTCGACCAGTGTGGTCTTGCCGTGGTCGACGTGCGCAATAATTGCGATGTTCCTTATGTTCATTGTCATTATAAAATCGCTGCAAAGTTACTGGAAAATTTTTAGAAAATAATTGTGTATTAAAAAAGAAGAGCTAACTTTGCGCCCGCTAAACGAGTTTTCACAAAAATTTCAAGAAAATGTATTTAGACAAAGAGAAAAAACAGGAAATCTTTGGTCAATACGGAAAGTCCAACACTGATACTGGCTCACCAGAAGCCCAGATAGCATTGTTCTCATACCGTATTACCCGTTTGACGGAACATCTTAAGGAGAACCGTAAGGATTATAGCACTGAAAGGGCTCTGACCCAGCTGGTCGGCAAGCGCCGTAACCTGCTCAACTACCTCAAGTCAAAGGATATTGAGCGTTACCGTGCAATTGTCAAGGCTCTGGGCCTCCGCAAGTAAGGCTACAGCATGGAAAGTGGGACCGGCACACCGTCGGTCCCACTTTTTTTATGCCCACGCCCTGTCCGCTTCCTGCCCTTCCCGCTTTCCCATCCGTTTTTCTTCGCTTCCCGCTTTCCGCCCTTTCCGTTTCCCGTTTTTCCCATCCTCTGTCTCCAACTCTTTTTCCCCTGCACGATAGGGATGAAAGTGGTGCTGTAGGCGCGATTCCGTCCCTATCGTAGGGGGTCAGCCCGCGAGAAAGCGTATTTTCGGTGGACG
>JAKSIR010000091.1 GCA_024398695.1 Bacteroidaceae bacterium
GTTGCAAGGACATACTCGAAGTCAGAGGCCGATTACGACGAATTCCGGAAGCAGCTTGACCGTTGTGTGCTGTATGCGGCAACGACACCGGAGCTTTTCATATACTGTCCGGGACTGTTTGACAAAAAGGACCTTATTGAAGTAAAGGAGTTTTCAGGGCTTTCCGTCTATATACCGTTCAAGGACAATGACAGTTTCGGGTTGAATGACAGTTATGCCCAGTTGGAATGGAGTAAGGCGACCAATTACAAATAAACACATATTGAATATGAGAAAGAGAACCGAATTTGCTCTGCTGGCAGTCTTTGCAGCTGCAGCATTCGCCGGTTGCAGTGACAGTCAAGCAGTTCTGTCACGCGACCGCAGGACTGAACCGGACAGGCTTCTGTCAAATGAAGGGCGGATAGACCGTATCATTTCCAGAATGACGCTCGAAGAGAAGGTTGCCATGCTTCACGGCAAGAACATGTTCACGACCGAGGGTGTGGCATCGCAGGGCATAGCAGACCTTTATTATGCCGACGGACCTTTCGGAATACGTGAAGAAATGGAGCCAAAGTCCTGGAATCCGCTCAACTGGAGCAATGACTCGGCTACATTCTTTCCAACCGGAAGCGCCCTTGCAGCTACCTGGAGTGAGGAAATTGCATACGAATACGGTACTGGCATGGCTCGTGAGGCCAGGCTTCGCGGAAAGGACATGATTCTGGGTCCGGCCATCAACATCCAGCGCATTCCTACAGGCGGACGCACATTCGAATATCTGAGCGAGGACCCGTATCTGTCATCGAGAATCACCGTGGGTTACGTCCATGGCGTTCAGGACAACGGCGTTGCAGCCTGCATGAAGCACTTTGCATTGAACAACCAGGAAACGAACCGCGGCAGCGTCGATGTCATTGTGACACCGCGTGCCATGAGAGAGATTTATCTGCCTGCCTTTGAGGCCGGTGCCGTTGAGGGCAACGCATACGGAGTCATGGCGGCCTATAACAAGGTAAACGGTTACTGGTGCGCTGAAAACAGCCAGCTGCTTAATGACATTCTGCGTCAGGACTGGGGTTTCAAGGGCATGGTCATATCGGACTGGGGTGGAACACACAGCACAGTTCCGTCAATCACTGCCGGACTGAACATTGAAATGCCTACCCAGAACTTCTTTGGACAGGCTTTGATTGATTCGGTTGCAAGCGGTGCGGTATCGGAAGATCTGATAGATGAAAGAGTCCGTGAGATTCTGCGTGTAAGACTGCTCATTGACCCGATTCCGGAAGAGAAGATGACTGCCGAAATGACTGCGAAGCCTGAACAGGCTGCAATATCCTATGACGTGGCCCTGAAATCGGTCGTGCTTCTCAAGAATCAGGACATTCTGCCTGTTGACGCATCGAAAATCAGAAAGATTGCAGTGATTGGCGACAATGCCGACAAAAAGATGTGCAACGGCGGTGTCGGTGCCGGTGTCAAGGCAAAGAATGAAATCACTCCGCTTAAGGGACTTATGGACAGGGTCCCTGAAGGTGTTGAGATTGAGTACGCACAGGGCTACACTTCGCAGCAGCCCAGAACTGGAGGCTTTGGCGGCGGATTCGGCTTTGGATTCGGCTTCAGACGCCAGTCTCCGCAGGAACTTGAGGCGGCACGCCGTCAGCAGGAGAAGGCAAAGCAGGACATGATTGACCAGGCTGTAAAGGCTGCTGCCGATGCCGACATCGTGTTCTTCTTTGGCGGAACCAACCGCCAGTGGGAGACCGAAGGCAGCGACCGTCAGGACATAATGCTCCCGTATAGTCAGGAAGATGTTCTGGAGGCTGTAGTAAAGGTCAACCCTAAGACTGTGTTCATTGCAGTAGCCGGAGGTCCGGTCGATTTGAGAAGGACCGATACTCTGGTTCCGGCCATCATACAGTCATGGTTCAACGGTTCTGAAGGCGGTCATGCACTTGCTGACATACTTCTTGGCAAGGTTTCTCCGTCGGGACGTCTGCCGTTCTCATATCCGTACAAGCTTGAGGATTCACCTGCGTATGCACTGCACAACTTCCCGCAGACCGATGCTCCGGTCGATGATGACATATTTGTGAATCTTGTGGTTGACAAGTCTCAGATAAACAACGGTTCACGTGCCGGACGCAGTACGGCTCTCTATTCCGAAGACCTGCTTGTAGGATACCGCTGGTTCACCACTAAGCAGCTTCCTGTCATGTATCCTTTCGGATACGGTTTGAGCTATGCAGGATTCAGCTATTCCGATCTTAAGCTCAGCAAGGGTTCATACTCCGACGTAGAAAGCATAACTGCCACATTCACAGTCAGCAATACCAGTGACATTGATGCCGACGACGTGCCGCAGCTGTACGTTCACCGCGTTGATGCATCGGTCGAATGGCCTGAGCGTGAACTCAAGGCGTTCAAGCGCGTCAGCGTAAAGGGTGGGGAATCGGTACAGGTTACCCTCGAAATTCCCGTTGAACAGCTCAAGTACTGGAATGAGGATGCTCATGACTGGTCACTTGAAGCCGGACAGATTGAAATTCAGTTGTGCAGCAGCAGTTCCACTGTGGTGCTGTCAGAGACATGCAGCATAAAGTAAACCGTCTTGAACTTTTCATGGCACCTGGACGCATTGAAGCCGGGTGCGATGAGGCGGGACGCGGCTGTCTTGCAGGCCCTGTCTTCGCTGCGGCTGTAATTCTGCCGCCCGATTTTGAAAACCCGCTTCTGAATGATTCAAAGCAGCTGACCGAGAAGCAGAGGTATGCGCTGCGGCCTGTTATTCAGGAGCAGGCTGTAGCATGGGCGGTAGGCATTGTAGATAATGTGGAGATTGACCGTATCAATATTCTTAAAGCGTCAATACTTGCCATGCACAAGGCTCTTGACGGTCTGAAAGTCAGGCCCGAGCACATTATTGTTGACGGGAACAGGTTCTATCCGTACATGGACATTCCTAATACCACTGTGGTGAAGGGCGACGGAAAGTATCTTTCCATAGCGGCTGCATCGGTTCTGGCAAAGACCTGCCGTGATGATTTCATGAACCGGATAGCACAGGAATATCCGCAGTACGGCTGGCTTGATAACAAAGGCTATCCTACAGCTGCCCATAGGGAGGCAATAAGGGAATATGGTACTACGCCATATCATAGAATGACGTTCAACCTACTTGGAAACAGTCAGTTATCACTCAATTTTGAAAGTAACTCATGAAGATTGGATTCGACGCCAAAAGGGTAATGCTCAACTTTACCGGTCTGGGGAATTACAGCCGGTATGTTCTGGAACTGCTGTCGGAACACGAATCGGGAATCGGCCTTGTGGCCTTTTCTCCCAAGAAGCCCAAGGGCAGGGCAGTCCGGTTCTTTGAAGAGAACGGCCGTATTGCCACACGCTACCCCAAGAGTCTCGCTGGCAGACTGCTGCCATCGGTCTGGAGGAGTTTTGGCATTGCCAAGGACATTGAACGTGAAAATGTTGACATTTATCATGGCCTGAGCGGTGAACTGCCATTCAGGAAAGTGAAAGGCGTAAAGACCGTTGTTACTGTCCATGACCTTATTTTCAGACACTGTCCTGAACTCTACAAGCCGTTTGACCGTTTCATGTACAACCTGAAATTCCGCAGAGCCTGCCAACGGGCAGATGCCGTGATAGCCATCAGCGAATTCACAAAACGCGATATTGTGGACTGTTACCACATTGACCCGGCCAGGATTGATGTGATTTATCAGGGATGCGACAGCTCTTTCTGCGTGAAACCGTCGCAGGAACGGCTTGAAGAAGTGAAGAGAAAGTATTCGCTGCCTGACAGATACATTCTCAATGTGGGTACCGTTGAAGAGCGCAAGAATGTGCTTCTGGCAGTCAGAGCATTGGAAAAGACAGACAGTGACGTTATGCTTGTCATAGTAGGCAGACATACTCCATATGCTGATACAGTATTCCGGTATGCACGTGATAAAGGTTTGTCTGACAGGATACTGCACATTACGAATGCTGATTTCAGCGATCTGCCCAGCATTTACCGCATGGCGCAGATATTCGTTTATCCGTCACGCATTGAGGGATTCGGTATTCCTCTGCTTGAAGCGCTATGGTCCGAAGTGCCTGTAATAGGAGCTACGGGGTCATGTCTTGAAGAGGCCGGAGGTCCGGACTCCGTTTATGTGAATCCTGACAACGCCGATGAACTGGCCGGGTGGTTCAACCGCCTGCTGGACAGTCCTGAAATAGGAAAATCCATGGCTGAAAAGGGTCTTGAATTTGCAAAATCCTTTTCAGGTGAGTCTTTTTGTGTTAAAACCATGGCTGTCTATAGGAAATTGCTTGATGAATGATATTGATGAAGCCTTTTTTTTGATGTAATTTTGCCGTGATAAAACAATTTGCACATGGAAAAGACGTACGAAGAAATCAATGAGAAGATCCGTAAGGGCAAAGCCGTGGTGTTAACCGCAGAACAGGTTTCCGAAATGGCGCGCACTATGAGCCCCAAGGAGATACTGAACAAGGTGGATGTAGTGACAACAGCTACCTTCGGTGCCATGTGCTCATCGGGCGCCATTCTGAACTTCGGCCATGCAACGCCTCCAATCAGAATGGAGCGCATAGAGCTGAACGGAGTGCCGGTTAGCGGTGGACTTGCCGCAGTAGATACGTTTGTAGGTGCTACTGACTGCAATCCGCAGAGACCCGACTATGGCGGCGCACATATAATACAGGAACTGATAGACGGAAAAAGCGTCATGCTTGAGGCATGGGCCAAGGGTACCGACTGCTATCCGAGAACGCACATAAAGACCAACGTGTCGCTTGACACAATGAACGAGGCCATTCTGTCAAATCCCCGTAACGCATACCAGAACTACAACGTGGCAGTCAATTCAAGTGACCGCATACGTTACACATACATGGGTACGCTGCTTCCCAATTTCAAGAATGCGTCATACAGTTCGGCCGGTGAGCTTTCACCTCTGCTCAATGACCCGGAATGCCGCACCATAGGTCTTGGAACAAGGATATTCCTTGCAGGAGCTCAGGGATATGTGACATACAACGGCACCCAGTTCAATACGTCAAAGCCTGTAAACAAGTTCGGAGTGCCTATGGGCGGTTCCAGAACAATTGCCGTAGCCGGCGAGATGCGTGAAATGAATAGCCGATTCCTGCGCGGAGCGTATTTTGAGAAATACGGTGTCACAATGTACGTGGGCATAGGTGTGCCTATCCCTGTACTTGACGAGGATATGGCCGCACGCGTATCAATCCGTAACGAACAGATTGAAACTTACATAGAGGACTATGGCAATGACTTCAAACTTATAGGCACAACAAACTATGCGGCATTGCGCAGCGGTGAGATTGAGTTTGACGGACATAAGATTCATACAGCACCGCTGTCAAGTCTTGCCCGTGCACGCGAGATTGCCGATATTCTGAAAGGCTGGATAGAGAAGGGCGAATTCCTGCTCACGGCTCCCACACGTCCTATGCCTGCAAACCGCAGTATCAAGTCACTTGAAGAAAATCTTTGAAGCTATGGAAAAGAGAATTGTATTGAATTTCCCTGCTGAGAGTACTCAGAAGCCGGTAATATATGATATTGTCAAGAAGTTTGACGTTGTAACCAATATCCTTAAGGCAAATGTCAAGGGAGACCAGGGCGGACGCATGGTTGTTGAACTGGAGGCCGATGCCGACAGAATCAGAAAAGCAATCAAATACATTGAAAGCTGCGGCATAGAAGTCAGCACTCTTGGCAGCAAGATTCAGTGGAACGGAGACCTTTGCACGGACTGCGGTACCTGCACTTCGTCATGTCTGTCGGGTGCTCTTACAATTCAGGCTCCGGACTGGAAATTGAAATTCAACCCTGACAAGTGCGTTGCCTGCAAACTGTGTTTGAAAGCCTGCCCTCTGCATCTGTTCTCCATGGATGTATTCGGCTGATTTCCAGTATGAACAGCCTGTGTCATGGAGTATAAGGACAGGACATACCGTCAGCAGTTT
>JAKSIR010000092.1 GCA_024398695.1 Bacteroidaceae bacterium
CCCAGCCCGCGAAGCTTTTCAAGGAAAGCCTCGTACTCCCTGTGAAAAACCAGGAAGTCCAGTTTCTTCATTTTCGTAATCATGACTCCTGACCTGCTGTTTGGGTTTCACGTTTTTCAAGAAGCGACTTCAGGATTTTCTGACTGGACTTGGAAAGGTTCTCTTCGTCCTCCATGAAGCGCTTTATCTTTCTTATTGCATCCTCATACCCCGGAATCTGCACCTTTTCGAACAGATTCACCTTCTGGGTAGTCTTCTTGCGCGACTTTTCAAGCAGCGCCAGTTCGGCCTGCGTGAATTCGCAGAGAATGGCTGCACGGGCCAGCTCCTCAAGTATGCCTATGCCGTCATAGTACCATTTGGGGGTACTGAACAGGCTGAACTCCTTCACCTGGAATTCTACACCGTCAAGAACGGGAATGCGCGTGCCTGCAATCTTGCGCACGCTCAGGTTCACGTCCTTCACGCTTACCAGCGTCGGGTCAAACTCATTCCAGAGTGCGAACATGGAATCATAGCGCATGATTGCACGTTCCAGTTCCGCATTGAGAGCCGACAGACTGTCCTTGCATTTCTTCACCTCAACGCGCAGAGCGCTCTCCTTGCTCTTGATTATGGGCAGGGTGCGCTTACGTATCTTGAGCTGCTTCTCAAGAACCTGAAGCGAAGTCTTGTTATATTGGAATTTTACGGACATACGGTCAGTCTGTTAATCCTTGGGCCAGTACTGTTCTACAAGAGCCGATTTGATATTGACCTCGTCGGGCTTGAAATACTTCTTGAACAGCCCCCATGTAACGTCAAGCATCTGGGTAGTGTCAAGATTCACGTCAATGGCCAGAAGCTGGTTCGAATAATCCTTTGCGAAAGCCAGAGCACGCTCGTCATAGTCGGTCAGGTCAAAGCCGTTCTCGACCTTGGTGCGTGCGTTTGACGCATCGGCATACAGGCGTACTGCCGCGTTCATTACCTGCGGATGATCAGCACGGGTCTTCTTTCCATTGACCAGCTGCTTGAGTCGAGACAGCGAGCGGAACGGATCGACAATGACCTTTCCGATCTCGGAATCACGGCGCAGGAACAGCTGACCCTCGGTAATGTATCCGGTATTGTCAGGTACGGCATGGGTAATGTCACCGCCCGACAGGGTCGTTACGGCAATGATTGTTATGGAACCGCCGGCGGGGAACTGCACGGCCTTCTCGTAAATCTTCGCAAGGTCAGAATACAGCGAGCCCGGCATGGAGTCCTTTGAAGGAATCTGGTCCATGCGGTTCGACACGATGGCAAGGGCATCGGCATACGATGTCATGTCGCTCAGAAGCACAAGCACCTTTTCGTTCTTTTCAACTGCAAAGTATTCGGCGGCGGCAAGTGACATGTCGGGAACCAGCAGACGTTCCACTGCCGGGTCCTCGGTAGTGTTCATGAAGCCTATTATGCGGTCCATCGCTCCGGCATTCGAGAACACGTTCCTGAAATACAGATAGTCATCGTTCGTCATACCCATACCTCCCAGAATAATTTTGTCGGCCTGGGCACGCATGGCCACTGTTGCCATAACCTGGTTGAAAGGCTGGTCAGGATCGGCGAAGAACGGGATCTTCTGGCCCGACACAAGAGTGTTGTTAAGGTCAATGCCCGCAATGCCTGTGGCAATGAGTTCCGACGGCTGCTTGCGGCGGACAGGGTTCACCGACGGGCCGCCTATCTCGACTTCCTTTCCCTCCACCTCAGGACCTCCGTCAATGGGGTCGCCGTATGCGTTGAAAAAGCGTCCTGCAAGCTGTTCGCTCACCTTGAGGCTCGGAGCCTCGCCCAGAAACGTGACCTGAGCATTGGTAGGAATGCCGCCTGTACCCTGGAACACCTGAAGCGTGACCTCGTCGCCCGCAATCTTCACGACCTGTGCAAGACGGCCGTCTATCAGGGCAAGTTCGTCATAACCAACATCCTGAGCATGAAGCGAACAGGTGGCCTTGGTTATCTGGCTTATTTTGGTGTATATCTTCTGAAAAGCCTTAGTTGTCATATATCTTGTAGGTTAGGCTGTTTTACGTTCATCAAGAAGCTGCTGGAGTTTCTGCTCGAATTCCCTGTACTTGTCACTTTCAAACTCGCTGTAGTTCATCTGCTTGAGTATGTTGATAATCTGCTTGAACCAGTCAATGACTTCAAGGAAGCTGTCAAATCTGAACTGCGAACGGCATATGTCAATAACACGGTCAACTATTGCCCGCTGACGCGCCAGAGGCGTGACGGCATCGATTTCGTCGAATGCATCCTGCTGCAGCACAATGAAGTCAATGAGTTCCGATTTCCAGAAAGTCACGTGGTAATCGACCGGAACGCCGTCATCGCCCAGAATGTTTATCTGTTCCGATATCTCCTTGCCGCGCTGCAGACGGGTCTTCAGTTCGTTGACCTTTTCGGTCCAGTCATCGTCAATGATTCCCGAAATGTACTTCTGGAATTCAGGATAGTCAAGATACTTTGAATATGAATCAATCGGATTGATGGCCGGATAGCGCTTGCGGTCGGCGCGTTCCTGTTCAAGTGCGTAGAAGCAGCGTGCCACCTTCTTGGTGTTCTCCGTGACAGGCTCCTTCAGGTTACCGCCTGCCGGCGATACCGTTCCTATGAAAGTAATTGAACCGGACTGTCCGTTGTTGAGTTTCACATAACCGGCACGACCGTAGAAGTTTGCAATTATTGACGATATGTCCATAGGGAAGGCATCGGGTCCGGGAAGTTCCTCCATGCGGTTGGACATTTCACGCAGAGCCTGTGCCCAGCGGCTGGTCGAATCGGCCATGAGCAGAACGCGCAATCCCATGGAACGGTAATACTCGGCAATCGCCATAGCGGTATAGACCGATGCCTCACGTGCGGCCACCGGCATGTTCGATGTGTTGGCTATGATGATGGTGCGTTCCATGAGCTTGCGGCCTGTATGCGGGTCATCCAGTTCAGGGAACTCGGTGAAAATCTCCACCACCTCGTTGGCACGTTCGCCGCAGGCTGCTATGATTACTATATCGGCCTCGGCCTGCTTCGATATGGCATGCTGGAGCACGGTCTTGCCCGTTCCGAAAGGTCCGGGAATGAAGCCTGTGCCACCCTCGACAATGGGGTTCAGGGTGTCTATCGAGCGCACGCCGGTCTCGAGAAGCTTGAACGGACGCGGCTTTTCAAGATAGTTGGTCATAGGGACCTTTACCGGCCATTTCTGAATCATGTTCACATTGACCGTTTCGCCCTGGCCGTTCTCAAGGACAGCAATGGTGTCGTTTATGTGGTAATCGCCTTCGGCAGCGACTGACTTTACAGTGTACTCGCCTTCCAGCTGGAACGGGGCCATTATCTTGAGTTTCTGGAAATTCTCAATGACTTCGCCCATCCAGGCCGATGCCGTGACCTTGTCGCCATCGGCCACCAGCGGCTTGAAATGCCATATCTGCTCGTAGTCAAGGGGGAAAGTGTATTCTCCGCGTTTCAGGAAAACGCCCGTCATCTTGTCAAGGTCGTTCTGAAGGCCGTCATAGTTGTGCGACAGCATTCCAGGGCCCAGTGTCACCTCAAGCATGTGACCTGTAAATTCTGCGGGAGCACCTACCTTGAGTCCGCGTGTGCTCTCGAAGACCTGCACATAGACATTGTCTCCGACCACCTTGATGACCTCGGACATGAGCCTGTCACCGCCGGTTTCAATGTAGCAGATTTCATTCTGCGCAACAGGACCGTCCACCTTCAGTGTGACCATGTTGGCTATGACTCCGCATACTGTTCCTTTTGTAGCCATTTATCGTATTTTTAATTGTTTCTGAATTCATCAGGCACGCTGACCTGTCCTTTAAGTTCACCGACAAGCCCTCTGAGCAGTTTCTCGCCTGCATCATGGTCAAGGCTGTTCCAACGCCACGCAATGGCAAGCCTCTCCATATAGGAGAAAAGATATTCCACCGTGAAGAATGAAAAGAAGCTGTTGTCCTCCAGCCATTTCCAGCGCATCATGTCAATCATGTGCTCGCGCTTTGCAAGGTCCTGCTCATCCTGAATGCGCTGCAGTTCATCAAAAAAGTCCAGCTGTCCTGACAGTCCCCAGTCTCTGGCTCCGCTGTCACGAAGCTGCTGTTCCGTCTCGCCGTCACCCACAATAAGATTGCGGGCATCCAGTCCGTACTTGCGGGCCGTAATGGCTGTCTGCACATTGTTCAGGTCCTGATTGTACCGGTACCAGTCGCTGACATACCTGTTCCCGGAACTGATTGCGTAACCATAGAAGGCCGACAGCAGACCGTCAAGCGCCTGTGCGTTACGGTCTGTCTGGAGAAAGCCGTCAATGAAGTCCCACATGAACTGAGGAATGTCATCGGGCCTGTTCTCACCTGCCTTTGCCAGTTCCACAGCCTCTTCCAGCTGAGCCGATGACAGAATGCCGGCTGGCATACTGTCGGGAATCTGTCCTGTAGAAAGCAGTGAAGCCAGCCTGCGGCAGTCGCATTCCAGCAGCGGCAGTTCCAGCAGACGGCGGTCAGCGGCACTCACCTGCGGAAAAATCTCCTGACGGAAATCTTCCAGTGAAAGCTGCGGTCTGACGTCATCGCCATCAAGATTGGCAAGACCAGCCACCAGATAATAGTACTTACCCATTGCCCGGCGGAATAATGTCAGAACAGGACTTCAACCAGCTGGTCACGCAGAATTGACTTGAGCCAGCTTTCAAGTTCCTGCTGGCCGAAATCAAGCTTGTACGAGCCGTCCGCGGGCTGTATCGAGAAGAAGGCCTGGCGGCCTCCAATCTGCCTTATCTCAAGACCTGCATCGAGCAGTTCCTTTGCCTTTGCCATGAAATAGGCCCTCAGCTTTTCAGCCTGAGCTGTGGCAATGACCGGAGCCTGAGCGCCGTTCCACTGCCTGGCAATTTCCAGAATAAACGAATTGAAGGCATCCTGATCGGCACAGAAGCCCTTGACCGCCTCACTGACAATGCGGTCTGTAATCACAGTCGCAATTTCAGATTTCAGCGCGCCCAGGACCTGCTGCGACTGGAGTTTCAGCTCCCTGCTGACATTGTCGGCATTCGCTTTGGCCGACTGTTCGGCATCGGCCACAATTCCTGCAGCCTTCCTGTTGGCATCGGCAAGTATGGATTCCGCCTGTGTCTGTGCCTGTTCAACTATCTTGTTGGCCTGAGCCTGCCCTTTTGCAACACCTTCATTGTAGATAATGTCGGTGAGTTCCTGGATTTTACTGTTCATATCGGTATTTCGGTTATTCCCATTTACAAGTTCACAAAGATAAGAAAATATGGGAATGAAAAATACCCGAAATGCTATTTTTCAGTACTCTGCGCCACAAAATGTCTCCACGTGCTGGGATTCATACCTTCGACTTCGGTAAATTTTTTTGTAAATTGTGAAGCGTACATATAGCCGCAGGCCGATGCCACATGCTCCAGATCGAGTTTGAAAATTTTCAACAGTTTT
Organism: Bacteroidaceae bacterium; assembly: GCA_024398695.1. GTDB lineage: Bacteria > Bacteroidota > Bacteroidia > Bacteroidales > Bacteroidaceae > Colenecus. Next base: position 5,490 of record JAKSIR010000092.1, read on the forward strand.
TTCGAGTATTCAATTCTCAGGAACGAAACGAATTCGCTGAACTTCACGCCGTACAGGTCGTGAATGGCAAGCGATATGTATGTGCGGTTGGTATGAATCTTGTCCGCAAGAAATGGAATGGAAATGTCCGGATTGAGAAACAGCCTGTCCCTTAAGACGAACCGGTCCAGACAGCTGTCCAGATAGTCAAGCAGATTTTCTGACAGCAGCGAGGAATTCTCCATCACCGTTCCGTGCAGTCTGTTTTTATGCAACTGTCTGAAAATCGTGCGCAGATTCAGAACTGTGTCTCCATTCTCAAAGATTGATTGTCTGTTCATGGTCATAACAAATGTTTTTAAGGTGTTTTTATAAGGTGTTTTAAAAGTTTTTGCAAAGTCACAACATTTTTTTGAAATAGAACTTTGATTCAGTACAAATCTCCAGCCAACACATAAAAAACGCAAATACACCCCGCCCCTCCGCCCGCGATATCGCCATTTTACCCCGCACGATAGGGATGGAATCC
>JAKSIR010000093.1 GCA_024398695.1 Bacteroidaceae bacterium
CCAGCCCGCGAGGAAGCGTATTTTCTGTGGACGATAGGGATGGAAGTGGTGTTCTCGTGCGTATTCGTTCCCTATCGTGTGGGGGCAGCCCGCGAGGAAGCGTATTTTCTGTGGACGATAGGGATGGAAGTGGCGGTTTGCCCGACCCGGCATTTTGCAGATTCGCAAATTCATTGTTCATTTGCATCATATATATATAATGACACTGAAGACTGAATGAAATCAAATATGGACACAAAGCAGATCATTTTCGGACTTGCGGCAATCATAGCCGTCACGTTCTTGTTCAGCTCATGCAAGAGCAAAAGCAACTCCGCAGACAAGCAGCAGACAGTTCAGGACACCGACTCCCTCAAGGCTGTCTTCCAGAGCGATGCAGACACTTTCCATGCAGACGCCCGGGGTGAAATCGAGGTCGGCATCTACTGCATCGGCCACGCCACCATGGCCATCTGCGCCGACGGCAAATGGCTCTACATAGACGCCAATACATCCATCCTCAAGCCGGGCGCCGATTACTCCTCAATGCCGAAAGCCGACTACATGCTTTTCACCCACAGTCACGGTGACCATTTCGACAGGAAGGCGGTAGAACTGCTGTCTCAGGAGTCAACTCAGATTGTCGCCAATCCGGAAACAGCCGGGAGTCTCGGCTACGGCAATGTACTGCGCAATGGTGAAAGCTTTACCACAGCCGAAGGCTGGACAATCGATGCCGTGCCCGCCTACAACACCTCGGCCGACAAGCTCCAGTTCCATCCACAGGGCCGCGACAACGGTTACATACTGACCATCGGCGACCTGCGCATCTACATTGCAGGCGACACTGAGAATATACCCGAAATGGCCGATGTCAAGGACATAGACATAGCCTTCCTGCCCTGCAACCTGCCGTACACCATGACCCCGCAGCAGTGTGCCGATGCTGCCGGAACCATCATGCCGAAGACACTCTTCCCCTACCACTACAGCGATACCGAAATCGGACAGGTAGCCGAACTGCTTGACGGCACCGGCATCGATGTCCGCATCAGACAGTATCAGTAGCCCATGCCTGATTGGCGGTTGTACATTACCTGGCCGTTCTTTATCATCAGGCCCTTGTAGCTTCCGTCAACACGTTGGCCCCGCAGGTTGTAGATAGCATCATCATGCGAGCAGTCCGATGCAGTAGCGGGTATGCCTGTCATCGAGCCGTCATCGAATCTGAGGACGAACGAACTGACCGGTGCGGGCTGGCTGCCGGACAGTCTCAGATATGCCATGTTGGCACCGAGCGGGCTACCGCTGCAGTTGTAGAAACCGACGCCGTCCTGTCCCAGGGCCAGGGCATAATCATTTTCTCCAAGCGCTTCAACCGCAACATCGGAACCTGTCAGCATATTATCCGTTGATGCCGCACGCCTGTTGCACGACGGCATCAGTGTAATTTCAGTCTGATTTTCCACAGTATTGCCCGGCCGGGCTCTCAGTATCACGGCTTCACTGGCGTGAATGGTGTCAGTCTGTGTCAGATTCAGGACATCGGCATCCTTGTATTTTCCCACTGTGCCGATGTATGCCTTCACGGAACCGTCGTCAGGAAGTTTGTACGCGCACTCGCCGGTGAAGAACGTTGCGTAATAATTATCCGTACTGTCAGGGTCCTGGTTGGCTGTGAGTGTAAAGGTATGGGCAAGGTAAATGTCAATGCCAGCCGTTTCCGACAATGTAAAGCCGCTTGCATCCTCGCCGTTCACCGTCACGCCGACATCGTTGCCATCAATGGCAAACGCCACGCCGTAGCCTTCCAGCAGATAGCTGAACTCCTGGCTGGCCGCCTGCTGTGTCACTATTACGGCATCCGGTATGTTTTCGCACCATGCGCAGGTTCCGACTGCTGCAATGATGACATACAGAAGCATCCTTTTCATAAACCGCCCGTCAGTCTTCATTTGCCGGAATCTTGATTATCTTCACCGTTTCCGGAGCATAGAGTGTCACCGTCTTGCCGTCATTCGTCACCTCGACGGCGGCACAGCCGGTTTGAGCAGTGCCCATCGGACCCAATACAGCGTCCTGCGCCGAGATATAAATGGCAATGCTCTTTCCCAATACGGCAGAAGCATCCTCTTTGGCACCGTCTATCGCGGCTTTGTTGCCGGCTGCGCTTATCTTGCCATACCAGTAGTCTGCCATGGCCTGTATGGCTTCGTTGTCGGAATAGTCTTTTATGGACTCTTCAAGTTCTGCCATGATAGAATCCTTATACTCTGTAAAATCCGCATAATGCCCATCGGTAACTTCGAAATATCCGCCATGCCATGAGGTCTGCGGGCTCTCCGGGCGCAGTTCATCTTTCCACTCATACGGCAAAGTCAGGGGAACAGGGTTGCCTATGCTGCCCACGCCGGAAAAAGAGTTGTCTCCAATGCCATCCTGACAAGCTACACCTTCAAACTTCAAGGAGGTTATTCCGTTGCAGCCGTTGAACGCATTGTCGGCAATCAATACGACGGGACAGGTTATTTCATCGGACAGAATCATGTCAGGAACGGCATTTGGAATAGTGATATCGCCGGAATATTTCCGGGAATAGTCGCATTCCGTCACTTCGGCCCTGTCGTTTGATTCATATCTGAAATTGATGCCATTATATTCAGACGCAAGAATCTGTGTGCCCGCAATGGCAGAAAATGTGAATAACAGAAACAGTTTACGCATAACAGGAGTTAAAGCTACGCCTTTTTTTTCAATTGTGCAACAAGTCCCCGCCCCATCCTTGCTGTTTTCATTCCATACGCGTATATTTGTGACCGGAAAGTTAGGTGTTTAAGAAAAATAATTTGATTGCAGTTTTATGGGAACGACAGCTACTGTCTCTGCAATCCTGACCCTTCTGGCTGGAATCGGCATATTCCTTGTTGCATGCCAGATGATGAGCTCCAATCTTGAATCGGCGAGCTCGGCAAAATTGAAAAGCCTGTTTGCCAAGGCATCCAAGAGCAAGCTCATAGGGGTGGGCATCGGAACGGTCGGGACCGCTGCCATACAAAGCTCCGGAGCAACCACTGTAATGACGATAGGTTTCGTCAATGCAGGAATAATCTCTCTCACTCAGGCCGCAACAATCATCTTCGGCGCCAACATCGGTACGACAGTCACTGCACAGATTGTGGCATTGGGCATGTTCGGAAGCAACGCGCTTTCAACGACCGTCATATTCTCGGCGTTTGCCGGAATAGGCGCCGCCATTGCCACCTTTGCAAAAACATCGGCAGCAAAGACATGGGGCGGCATTCTGACCGGATTCGGAATGCTGTTCGTGGGACTTTCGCTGATGAGCGGCTCCATGGAGGAGTTTGCGGCGCTCGATGCCGTCAAGATGTTTCTGGCAGGAATAAACAACCCGCTGCTGATTGTGCTCATAGGAACGGTTCTCACGGCAATAATACAAAGCTCGTCGGTCATGACATCAATAGCGCTGGCCATGTGCGTGACGGGACTGATTTCCCTGGATCAGGGCATATTCCTCACCATGGGTTCGAATATCGGTTCCTGCGTAGTGGCAATCATTGCCGGCATGACCAGCGGAACTAATGCCAAGAGAACGGCGCTCATACACCTTCTGTTCAACTGTTCGGGCGTAGTCGTATTCCTGACGGCAGGCTGGCTGATGATAGCGCTGAGCGGCGACACGTTCGGATTTGGAGTGATATTCGAGAGAATGTTCCCCGGCGCACCGCAGACGCAGCTGGCCATGTTCCATACCTTCTTCAATGTGATGACGGTACTGCTCATGCTGCCGCTGACCGGAGCGCTTGTCAACCTGGTCAGCAGGATGGTCAAAGAACAGAACACTGCAACGCAGGAAACGCTGCATCTCCACTACGTTGACGACAACATGCTTCAGGCGCCGCCTGTTGCAGTCGGACAGACCAAACGCGAGATTATAAGAATGGCCGAGCTGGCCATGGAGAATTTCGACCGTTCCATATCCATCATCACCACCCTGGACTTTTCGGAACAGGAAACATTCGCACGTGTCGAAACTGAAATCAACTACATGAACAGGGCACTTGTCGACTTTGTCGTCAGACTTTCTGACCGGGGCGGACTTAGCGGACGCGACAAGCTGTATCTTTCAACCGTGTACCGCACCGTAAGGGACATAGAACGTATAGGCGACTATGCCGAAAACATAGTCGAATATGCCACGGCACTGAAGAATGCCGGCGACAGCTTCTCCGAAAATGCCCTGTACGAAATCAGCCAGCTGAAGATTCTGGTCCATTCGCTGTATGACAATGTCATCGCGGCGTACGCTGACGAAAACACCGCCTGTCTGGAGCAGGCCAACGTCATAGAGGAACAGATTGACGAATTCACCAAGAAAATGGAAGACAGCCACATTGAAAGGCTCGGCAAGGGCATCTGCAACGCCAACACCGGCGCGCAGTACATGGAACTGTCCTCGAATACGGAACGAATAGCCGACCATCTGCTCAACGTTGCCAAGACCATAACCGGCGTTCTGCAAGTGGGCTGACAGTTTCATCATAACGCCTGGAACAATGCCTTGGACCGAGGATAAAATAGACGCGCTCGTTTCCAGCCAGCGGGAATTTTTCCTGTCAGGCTGCACCCTGCCCGTCAAGTGGAGAATCGGACAGCTCCGCAAGCTTAAAGCCGCAATAATCGAGAACAGGGAGGAACTTGAAAAGGCTCTCGCCCTGGACCTGGGCCGCAGCACTGTCGAAGCGTACCTGTGCGACATCGGCCCGACCATTGCCGAAATCAACGAAACCATTGCGGGACTGCGCCGATGGGCCCGGCCGGAACGGCACTTCAGCGGACTGATGTGTTTTCCAAGCATTATCACAAGAGTTTACAAAATGCCCTACGGCGTGACACTGGTCATAAGCCCGTTCAATTTCCCCATACTGCTCACGCTGGGAGTCCTGGCAGCCAGCATTGCCGGAGGCAACACGACGGTGCTCAAAACCAGTTCAAAATCGACAGCATGCACTGCCGCCCTGAAGAAACTCATTTCCGCCACTTTCCCGCCCCACTACGTCAGCCTTGTCGACGGCGGGCACGCCACCGCAGACTTGTGCCTTGCCCGGCGGTTTGATAAAATATTTTACACCGGCTCACCGGAAGTGGCAAAGCACGTCATGGCCGAAGCGTCCAGGAACCTGACTCCCGTAGCGCTTGAGCTCGGCGGCGAGACGGGCAACTGGTGCATAATAAGAGCCGATGCCGACCTGCGCGACGCCGCCCGCAAGATTGCGTTCTTCAAGTCGATGAATGCAGGCCAGATATGCATAAACATCAATCAGATTGCCGTAGCGCGCGAAGTGGCCGACAGTTTCATTGCAGAACTGAAGACCGCCTTTGAAAAGCAGCTGGGCACCAGTCCCCTGTCATGCGCGGAATATCCGAAACTCATAGACACAAAGGCTTTTGACAAATGTGCCGCGCTGGCCGATGAATACAGGGACCGTATAGTGTCCGGAGGCAAGGGCAATCAGCAGACACTGCGTTTCGAGCCCACGGTCATATATCCGGTGGACATTAACGAAGACATTGTCAACAGGGAACTGTTCTGCCCCCTGCTCCCGGTAGTGCCGTTCAAAGACTCTGAAATCGGAGAACTGCTGGATACCGTCTCACGCAGGGAACATCCGCTGGCCATGTACATATTCACCCGAAACAGACGCTGGGCAAGGCGCGTAATGAGTTCCATGCAGTACGGCGGAGGCTGCGTGAACGAAGTCTGCGTCCACCTGATGGTCAAAGGCGTCCCGTTCGGAGGGACAGGCCATTCCGGCATGGGTGCATACCACGGCATCTGGGGCTTCCGGGAGTTCACTCACCCGCAGACGGTGCTGTTCGGCAAGACACATCTGAATCTGCCCCTGCGCGAACATCCGTACGGCGGCAAGGCCGGGAAAATCAAGCTTGCAATCCTGAGACTCTTCGAACGATAAACAGAAAGGGCG
>JAKSIR010000094.1 GCA_024398695.1 Bacteroidaceae bacterium
GATATTTTTATCTTCGAGACTTTTTTAACAGTCCCTTTGGCTTATTCCGTTGTATGGGATTCCTTGCCGAAGTGGAGCTCCTTCATGCCTTCCACCTCATCGCAGATGGGCTTCAGATTGCAGGAGCCGCAGTCCGTGGGCATGCCTTCCAGAATTTTGGACAGGGTCAGGGTGATGTCCTTGGCGGCTTTGGCATCGGCCTGCAGGGCTTTGAAATCCGCATCCTGCGCGGTGACGAAAATCAGCTTTACCGCCAGTACATTGGGATCGCTCTTGTAGCGGCGGATAAAGGTATTGCCCACCGTGCGGAAGCTGATCCCCTGCCGGACGGCCTCCTTGCTGATGCGAACCTGCTCTCGATGGGATTCCGAAGAGGTGCGCATCATGTATCCTCTGGGGAACACATGATACTTCACGAAGTCGATGCTCTGAATGGCGCGGAAGGCCTGCTCGGTATCGTCCTCGTCATCGCTCTCAATGTCGGCCACCTGAATCAGGGCAATGCGGGCGTAGGCGGTGTTCTCCCGCAGGTGGCCCAGATCCCCTCCGTAAACCAGAATTTCATCCCGGGGAACCAGAGCGGGATCCGTGGTGACGCAGGTAAAGCTGACGGAGCTCTTTCCGCCGCCGCCCAGCTCAAAGGCGGCATCCCGCAGCATTACCAGCTCGAAATCCTTGGTTTCCGGCCAGACATTGCTGGGATCATAGGGGTAACGGCTGGGCTGGGAAGCGCCCAGATGCTCCGGTACGGTACGAATGATTGTGTTGAACAGCTTCATAATCAGAATTTTACATCCGCTTTCTTGCGGTCGAATATCTTATTAACCTGAACATAGCACCAGCCTAGCAGCTTCTGATCCAGATTCCAGAAATAGATCACGAACAGAACGCCCAGAATGGCAGAGAGAATGCTCAGAATCTTCATAATGATCTTACAGGCTTTGCACATAGCAATTCTCCTTTATTGCGGGATTATCCCCGGGCCAGACCCTTCTGACGGGCGTATTCCGCGGCGCCCAGCGCGCCCATCAGCTGGGGATCGATGTCCAGCTCCACGACCTTCAGCTTCAGCACCTTCTCAATGGCTGCCTTCAGACCGTCGTTCTTGGCGCAGCCGCCGGTCAGCGTGATGCAGTCCACAGCGCCGGCCTTCTTCGCCATAACGAAGCAGCGCTTTGCAACCGCCATCTGGATGCCGGCTGCGATTTCGTCCATTGCCTTGCCCTCGCCAACCAGACTGATGACCTCGGACTCGGCGAAAACGGTGCACTGTGCGGTGATGGGGATGACGTTCTTTGCGGTCAGGGACAGCTTGGAGAACTCGGGCAGGCTCATCTCGAAGCTTCTTGCCATTGCCTCGTAGAAGCGGCCGGTACCGGCAGCGCACTTGTCGTTCATGGCGAAGTTCTTGACGGTGCCGTCGGTGTCGATGGAGATGCCCTTAACGTCCTGACCGCCGATATCGATGATGGCCTTGACAGCAGGGTTGGTCACATGGACGCCCATTGCATGGCAGGAGATCTCGGAAACGTTCTCATCCGCAAAGGGAACCTTGTTCCGTCCGTAGCCGGTACCGATCAGGTATGCCAGCTCCTGAGAGGAGACCAGACCGACCTTGTTCAGAACCTCTTCCATTGCCAGCTTTGCGGATACTTCGGAATTGATCTTGCTGCGGATGGTGGTATCGGCTACGATCTTGCCGGTCTCATCCAGAATGACTGCCTTGGTATAAGTAGAACCTACGTCACAACCGCCGAAATACTTCATATTGATTATCTCCTTATTCCTATATAGTGAATTGAAATGGGTTTACATACAATTTTCATCGTCGAAGTCCAGCAGCGTGGCATCGACAGGCTCTTCCCGCATGACGGTGCGCATATACTGGTTGACCTTGTCACGCATGGTCTTTCGGGAAACGGTTCTGGGATCCATCAGATCATGCTCGATCCAGATCAGGTGGTAGCCCCGCTCACGGCCCTGCTCGTCCAGAATACCCTGAACGGTAGCCATGTTCTTGCAGGCCACATTCTGGTACATGATGATGATGTCGGCGTTCCATGCTTCGCACTGGCGCCAGAGCTCATCCACCACGTTCTGATAACCGCCGTTGGTATGGCGGCGCATGACCATACGCTCGTACAGCCGGGCCAGATCCCGCAGAGCCTCTTCCTTATCCTCGGTTTCCAGAGGCTTGGTGAAGTTCAGACTTTCCATCTCCACGAGGACGTTGATGCCCCAGCAGTTTGCCAGCCAGTTGGAGAAGTTGGCGTAATAGTGAGCCGGGCAGCTCCAGACGATGGCACGGTGCTTCATCTTGCCCACCCAGGGCTCTTCCTTCCGCTCGTAAGCCTTCATCAGCAGCTTGTTGATTTTCTTAACGGTCTTGGGGACCCGGGGATCCATGCCGCCGTCCATCTCGTAGTTCCATTTGCGGAACAGCTCATAGCTGGGGCCGATGATCTGGGGATGGGCGGTCTTGTTGATGTCCCACTTCTCCAGCTCATAGCAGGTTTCCATATTGAATCGCTTCATGGCGGAGAAGTAAGCATCCCAGTTCCACTTGGCACCGGTGTGCTCCTCAATGAATTTGATGCACGCCTTGATGTCCTCGGCGCCCATCTGGACGGTTTCCTCATCCTCGTAGCGGACGGGGAAGCACAGGTGGAAGACCGGCAGATCCGGGAACCGACGGGACATATAGCTGGATGCCATGGTGGAGCCGTCGCAGGGCATGGAGCTGGAAATGAAGCAGGAGCCCATGTGGGGCAGCGCATCGATGACCAGCGCGCCGCACTCGGAGGAGGGAACGGGGCAGGTATCGGCAGGCAGGCCGAAGGATTCCACCGCGTCAATGTACGGCACACAGGTCAGCTGGTCGATTTCCGAAACCAGAAATACGGGCATCAGCTGATAGGGGATGCCCAGCAGATCCGGGAAGCCGGCCATGATCTGGCCCATGGTCATTTCATCAAAGAGGACGACCTTTTTGTTCAGCTCCGCGCTGTTGCCGTTCTTGGCATCGCACTTGGCAAGGAACACCAGATTTTCCGCAACATACCGGAAAATATCGTAGGTCATCAGGTGGCTCATCTTCAGGGCGGTGCCCCGCTGACCCATGGTGTTCTTGTCCATGAAGCCCACGCAGCACATATAGGAGATCATCCAGCGGTACCAGAAGGTGGTGTTCAGAGCGGGCACCAGATCCTTGGAGAAGGTCATCAGCAGCATGCCCCACATCTTCAGCCAGCCGGCGAAGTCGATGGCGGTGCTTTCCACGCCGCGCCACTCTCTGCGGACGGTTGCCATGTCGCCCTTGCGGTACAGCTTGCCCAGCTGCTTTTCACCGTTTTTCACCAGATCCCAGCGTTCCTCCGGGGTCATCTTCATAACGGCATCGAATTCGGTGCGGAACCGCTCGAAATCGCTGGCTGCATGGAATTTCTGCTTGCCCCAGAATTCCTTCCAGTCGGTTTCCTTGAAGAGGTCAAATGCAATGGCGCCGAACTCCTTCAGGTTTTCCGCCTGCTTTTTCCAGTCCATGTTGTCTTTCGCCCGGAAGAATTCGGGCTTTGGGAACTTGGCTGCCATTATCGTTTCCCTCCGTTCTTCTGAATTTTCTTGATCTCCAGAGACTCCACGAAGGCCTGCACACGGGTGCGGAGCTGACCGGAAACACCGATGTTGTAAAGCCGGTCAACGCTCAGAACGGGCCAGCCGTATTCTTCCTTCATGATGTGGCTGACCAGAGCCCGCTCGAAGCCCCAGTAGTCGCAGTATTTCATCTGCTCATAGATGATGCCGTCGGCATTGTATTCCTTTGCCAGACGGTCAGCCGTATCCCGACGCTGCTGCACCTTGTCGTCCGCAATGTAGCGGGCGCACTCGGAATGCTTCATAACATGCAGGCAGATCTGGGTCAGGGCATCCTCGTCATCCTTCAGCTCAATGACCTCACGGCCCGGGGTGGAGCCGAAGCAATAGCGGTCAGAGACCACCAGCGCGCCGCAGCTTTCCACCAGCTTGGTGAAGCCGGGATCGTCGATCTCGCTGCCCACAACGGCAACCTTTGCCCGGAAAGCGGGCTTGAGATCCGGCTGCCGTTCCTTCAGCTCCTCCAGCGTCTCCCGCAGATAGGGCAGGATCAGACCCTTGGGGCAGGTGTAGGTCACCAGATTCAGAATGTGGAACTCATAGCCGGTGATGACCGGGTTATCGGCCTTGCGCATCTGCCCGATTTCGGAAATGATGCGGCAGACCTCGTTGTGCTCCTCCACAGCCTTGCGGATGGCGGCATCGGAGGTATCCACGCCGTAGTTGGCAGTCAGGCGGTCAAGCACCCGCAGCCGCATCTGCTTCACATAGGAATCCAGCGTGTAGGACTCGATCTTGTAGGGGATGTCGCAGTGGCTCACAAAGAAATTGGGGTTGGTATTGACCTTCAGAATCTCAAAATGCTCCATGGCACGGTTCATCATGGAGCAGGCGTCCACGCCCGCCAGCGCGTCCAGAAACTGATAGCCGCCCTCAATGCCCCGCTCTACCAGAGCACGGGCATACTCGCAGGTGTAGTTGGACATGTAGTAGGTAGCAATGTCCAGAGAGCCGGTTCTGGGGGCACGGAGACGGACGGAGAAGCAGTTGCCAACATTCAGCAGCGGCTCCGGAATGTGGTAGCAGGTATAACCCACAGCCAGTCCGCCCTCTGCCTTGGCCTGTTTCACCAGCGCATTGTCGGGGTTGTCCAGCAGATTCTCAAAAAAGATCAAATGCTTCAGGTCTTTCAAGGGATCACACACCTTCCTATGTTATTGTCGTTTTTTATTCGTTGTCAGCGTCAGTCCGCAAGGATTTCCAGCTTTTCCAGCGCTTCCCGGGCGCCCTGCAGCACAGGGGCGTCAGCCGGGAGGTCAAAAACGCTTCTGCCCTGAATGTCGTTGGCGGCATGGGCTTCATCGCTGCCGATGTAGGAAAGAATCCGGGTGCTTTCGATATGAATATAGGGAATGAGCTCCGGATTCACCACCCGGTTGACGATGGCACCGCACTTTTCGTACATCACCAGATCGTCCGCCACCCTCTTGATGGTATCAATGACCTGCGTGCCCTTGCGGCTGGGATCCGTCACCAGCACAAGGTGGGTCACCTTTTCCATGACCCGGCGGTTGATCTGCTCGATGCCGGCCTCGCCGTCGATCACCACATAGTCATAGCTGTGGCTCAGCAGATGGATGACTTCCTTCAGATAGGCGTTCACCTTGCAGTAGCAGCCGGCGGTTTCCGGGCGGCCGATGGCGAGGAAGGAAAAACCGGGCCGCTCCACCAGCGTATCCAGAATGCGGAACCGGGCATCTCCCAGCATCTCGATGGCTTCCTGGGGTGCGCCGTTCTCCACGCTGGCAATGATGTCCTTGCGGATATCATCCAGCGTTGTGACCACCTCGATGCCCAGCGCCGTGGACAGTCCCACCGCCGGGTCCGCATCAATGGCAAGAATCTTCGCCTCGGGATAGGTTTCCATCAGCAGCCGGACGAACGCGGAGGATATGGAGGTCTTTCCCACACCGCCTTTGCCGG
>JAKSIR010000095.1 GCA_024398695.1 Bacteroidaceae bacterium
TTTACTTAACCGTTTTGCTTCAGCCATTGCATCCAATGTTTCCTTATTGAAAGAATCTGGATACTTCACTTCAAATGGAAGTCCTTTATGTAATACCACCTGATGCAGAAAAACATTGACAGCTTCGGATATTGTCATTCCAAGCGATTCAAGCGTCTTGGCAGACTCCTGCTTTACTTTGGAATCAATCCTGATTGTAGTTGATATTGTTGACATTGTATTTTGTATTTTGTGCAAATGTAATACATTGTATTCAATAATCAATGCATAACAATGGCGTTATGTATTTTCTTCGGGAAAAAATATGCGATTACCTCGGAATGCAGCTGCTCTACCGAAAACAGCAAGTCCCGGAAACCGAACTGAGACGGCTTCCGGGACTTGTATTGTAATGTATTTGTTTATTTGAAGATGAGCTGTGCGAAGTTGTACAGACCGTACTTCCAGACGGTGAAGTTGTGACCTTCGTCGGGGTAGTTGATCAGGGTGCAGGGAACTCCGTTGTCATCACAGAACTTCTTCAGGTTCGAGCTGTTGGACATAAGTCCGTCGGCACCGCCGCAAACCATCCAGAGGAGCTTGTTTTCCTTCTTGGTCTTCTCGACATCGGGAATGAGCTGCTGCGGACGTCCGGTGTTGGGGGCCGATGAGAAACCGCCTACGTATGCGAATACGTCCATGTTGCCCAGACCGAAGTTCAGAGACTGGCCGCCACCCATTGACAGGCCGGCAATGGCACGGTGCTCCTTATCGGTATATACGCTGTATTTGCTCTCAATAGCCGGGATGAGGCTGCCGATGAGGTCCTTGTCAAAGTCATTGAATGCCATGAATGAACCCATGCCTCCGTCACGTGAGTCGTTCTTTGCCGCACGGCCGTTAGGCATTACTACAATCATGTCGGCGACTTTCTTGTCGGCATAGAGGTTGTCCATGATGATGTTTGGAACACCGCCATCGTTCATCCATTCCCATTCGTCACCGCCAATGCCGTGAAGCAGATACAGGACGCTGTATTTCTTCTTCGGGTTGTACTTTGGCGGCAGGTATACGTTACACTTGCGTGTGGTGCCTACTGATTCTGACTGATATTCAAACAGTTCAACGGTTCCGCGCTGCTTTGCCTTAAGCTTGGGACGCTCCTGGTCAAAGCCTTCGGGTGCCGGAATGTATTCGTCAAAATTGACATCGAATGACTGCTGGGCACCGAACATACCCATACCGAAACGGGTATCCGGCTCCTGTGCATTTACAAAGCCGGCAACGCAGAGCATAGCTGCTGCAAACAAAAAGTTTCTTTTCATAAAATATTAATGTAGTTGGTAACTGTTTTTTCACTGCAATATTACGAAAAAAATCGGCAGGAAGACTATCTTTGTGCTTCCGATATTACTATACCTGATTATTTATGAAAGTTAAAAGACTAACAATCCTGTTTGTGGCTGTCTTTGCCATTGCAGCGCATTCATGTGCAGGCGGCAGGCCTGAAAATAACGATGGTCACGACCTGTGGCTGGGCGATATTTCAAAACCGTTTCAGGAAATCTGCCAGACCCGTCTTCTGGAGACCGATGAGGAACTCGGCAGTGAGGGTTTCCGCATAGTGTTCACAAAAGGCAAACCGGTTATTGAAGCCAATACCGGGGCCGGTATCATGTATGGCACATATCATTTGCAGCGTCTGGAAAAGTGCGGTTCAATGCCGAAGGGCAACAGTACCATAGTGGAAGTGCCTGCATTCCAGTACCGTGTGCTGAACCACTGGGACAATCCGAATGGAACGGTCGAGCGCGGCTTTGCGGGCAAATCGCTGTGGAAATGGAATGAGATAAATGTGCAGGAAATTGCCGCCAACAGTGCCGTATATGCCGAGTACGCACGCGCAAACGCATCGGTCGGAATAAACGGGACGGTTCTCAACAACGTGAATGCGGACCCATGCATGCTTACTGACGAATATCTGCAGAAGGTAAAGGTGCTGGCCGACATTTTCCGCCCCTATAACCTCAAGGTGTATCTGTCGCTGAACTTTGCGGCCCCCAAGCATCTTGCCGGCCTGAAGACCAGCGACCCGCTTGATCCGGAAGTGATAAAGTGGTGGAACGAAAAGGTTGCTGAAATATACGGTATGATACCCGATTTCGGGGGCTTTCTTGTGAAGGCGAATTCCGAAGGGCAGTCGGGGCCGCAGGACTATGGCCGTACCCATGCCGACGGCGCCAATATGATTGCCGATGCGCTGAAGCCATACGGCGGTATTGTAATGTGGAGGGCGTTTGTGTATCAGTCAACATCGCCCGACCGCGCGAATACGGCTGTCGAGGAGTTCATGCCTCTGGACGGCCAGTTCCGTGACAACGTTATAATACAGATAAAGAACGGACCTATTGATTTCCAGCCGCGCGAGCCGTTCAGTCCTCTGTTCGGCCAGCTGGAGCATACTCAGGTCATGGCGGAGATGCAGATTACCCAGGAATACTTGGGACATTCGAACCATCTGGTCTATCTGCATCCCATGTGGAAGGAATGCCTTGACAGCGACACGTATATGAAGGGTGAGGGCAGCACCGTTGCAGCAATAACAGGCGGCAGGGTTATGCCTTACAGATATACCGCTATTGCCGGAGTTGCCAACATAGGAGACAGCGTGAACTGGTGCGGGCACCACTTTGCGCAGGCAAACTGGTATGCTTTCGGCCGTATGGCATGGAATCCGGAGCTGACATCGCGGCAGATTGCCGACGAATGGCTCAGACAGACGTTTGCGCAGAATGACCGCAAATTCATTGAGCCGGTTACCGATATGATGCTCATGTCACGCGAAACCTGTGTCAAGTATGAGATGCCGCTAGGTATTCACCATGCATTTTCCGGGGCAGGACATTATGGTCCTGGTCCTTGGGACAGGTCAAGCCGTCCCGACTGGGAACCTCGGTATTACCACAAGGCCGGAGCCGACGGCATGGGCTTTGACCGCACCGTCGCAAGCGGATCGGGCAATACGGCGCAGTACCACGAGCCGCTGGCATCGCAGCTTGAGAATGTGGAGACATGTCCGGAGAACCTGATACTGTGGTTCCACCATCTGCCGTGGGATTATACAATGAAGTCGGGACGTACCCTGTGGGATGAACTGTGCCTGACATATCAGGCCGGCATTGATGAGGCACGTTCTTTCATTGATATCTGGAAGTCGGTCGAGAAGTACGTTGACCCGTACCGTTTCCGGCAGGTGGCTGTAAAGCTTGAACGTCAGGCCAAGGATGCCATCTGGTGGCGCGATGCCGAGATAGGCTATTTCCAGACCTTCTCCAACAGGCCTCTGCCTGAAGGCTGCCAGCCTTTCCAGCACCCGGTTGACGAACTCCAGAAGTTCCGTCTGCGCATATCGAATTATGAGACTCCGGCACTTGACAAGCTTCCGGAATACACTTTGGACTAAGAACCTGCTTTCATGAATGCAATAATCGCTTCGCTTTTCAAAGACAATATAATGCCGGTCTTGCCGGTCATGACGCATCCCGGCATTGAAATCATCGGTAAGGATGTCCTGGACGCCGTGCGTGACGGACAGGTGCATGCGGATGCCGTCCTGGCACTGAGGAAACGTTATCCCATGTCGGCAGCATCGACCACCATCATGGATCTGTCAGTCGAGGCCGAGGCATTCGGCGCCAATGTGGTTTTTGCGCCGGGCGAGGTTCCTACGGTTACTGGACGGTTGCTAGAGTCGGCCGCCGATGTAGAAGCATTGCATGTCCCGGGACTTGATGCCGGTCGTGTGCCGGAATATCTGAAGGCGAACCGTCTGGCTGCCCGGCAGTTGGATTGCCCGCTGCTTGGCGGCTGCATAGGCCCGTTCTCATTGGCCGGCCGTCTGTACGACATGACGGAACTGATGATGGCCATGTTCACCGAGCCGGAAACCGTGCATGCCCTTCTGGAGAAGTGTACGGCGTTTCTGCTGGATTACGTCAAGGCTGTCAAGGCTGCGGGGGCTAGCGGGGTGGTTATGGCCGAGCCTGCGTCGGGACTGCTGTCGGGCGATGACTGTACGACGTATTCATCGGACTATGTGAAAAGGATAGTCGCTGAAGTTCAGGATGACACGTTTGCCGTTGTCCTGCATAACTGCGGCAATCAGGGTCAGTGTACCGGGTCAATGGTTGGAACAGGTGCGGCAGCCCTTCATTTCGGCAATGTGATCGATATGGCCGGGGTGCTTGCCGAAGTGCCCGGTGATATTGCCGTTATGGGCAATGTCGATCCGGTAGGCGTTATGAAAATGGCTATGCCCGACAGGGTGCGTGAAGAAGTCCGGAAGCTGAAAACTCTGGCTCTGGGACATGGTAATTTTGTGCTGTCGACAGGGTGCGACGTGCCTCCGTCGGCTCCGATGCATAATATAGCCGCGTTCTTCGGTGCGGCAGCGGAATGATACCTTCAGGAAATGCGAAACTTAATACAATAATGATATGAATTCAGATCAGATCAAACTTCTGGAAGAAACTATCCAGCACAGGAATGCAAAGATTCCGGTAGCGCTCATTGCCGACAGCCCTTGGATACCGGGTTATTGCGGCCATACTTTCATTGACTACTATGCACGCAATGATGTGTGGATGGCCGATAACCGCAAAATCGTCAAGGACTTCCCCGAGGCCGTTTTCGTGCCGGGGTGGTGGGTCGAGTACGGTATGACTGCCGAGCCTACGGGATTTGGCTGTCCGACATGTTTCTTTGATGACAATCTGCCGCATCTGCGCTCGCTTGAAGAGGATATCGACAAGATTGAGTCTATGGTAAACAACCTGCAGTTGCCTGACCCGAAGGCCGATGGTCTGATGCCTCTGCTCCTGAATCAGCAGCGCCTTTACCAGCCTCAGCTTGAGGCCGACGGCGAGCAGGTCTATATGGTCTGCGCCCGTGGCCCGTTCACGGTGGCATCGCACATGATTACCGTTACCACACTGTGCATGCTGCCTATGATTTACCCCGAGGTGTTCGACAAGCTCATTACCAAGACAAGCGAATGCGTAAAGCGCTGGCTTGAGGCACAACTGGAGAATGTCAAAACCGCAAAGGCAATTCTGGTCCTTGATGACGTATGCGGTTTCTACAGCCCCGAGGACTTTCAGACACAGTGCTTCCCGTACATGCAGAAACTGTTCGCGTCGTTCCCGGAGCTGAGCCATTACTTCCATAATGACAATACCACCAACTGCTGCTATCCGCACTTGACGGATATGGGGGTCGATGTGTTCAACTTCACCCATCTGCAGGACATTGCCGAGACCCGCAAGCTGGCAGGCGACAAGCTTGTCCTTATGGGCAACGTTCCGCCGATGCTGCTGACAGGCAATGACCCCAAGGCAGTCTATGATGCGACCAAGTCAATAATTGACAGGTACATTGCAGCAAACGGCAGCCATCACGGTCTGATGCTGAGTACAGGCGGCGGTCTCCCGATGGGTGCCACCAAGGAGAATATTGACGCCCTGATTCAGGCTGTCCGTGACGTGAAC
>JAKSIR010000096.1 GCA_024398695.1 Bacteroidaceae bacterium
GATTATGAATGCAAAGTCATTATTTGCTTCGGCTGCGTTGTCTTTACTGCTGCTGACCGGCTGCGTCGGGACTGCCGGCGATACCGGACTCATGGAGAAACCGGAAGACCTGCACGGCAGAATTCTCTGTACGCTGATAGGCTCGGCGCAGGACCTCTATCTCACTGACAGTTTCCAGGATTCTGAGATAAGATATGTGGAGCATGTTGTCGATGTTCCTCTCATGATACGCAACAGGAAGGCCGATGCAGGGGTGACATCGTCGCTCATGTGGATGTTCCAGGAAAATCAGTATCCGGACATGCGGTCTTTCAAGTTGGGGGCGTGCAATACTGATATCGCTTTCCCGCTTCCAAAGGAGAATGTCGCCCTTGCATCGGAAATCAATTCGTTTCTTGACGGTTTCATAGGCACCGGCGAATATCACGAAATGATGCGCGGATGGAGAGACAGTGCCGACACGCGTCCCATGCCCGTTCCGGATCCTGAAGTCTGCAACGAGGGTGTCCTGACCGTTGTGACATCGCCCGACCAGCCTCCTTTCATCATGCTGCGCGGCGATGAAATAGCAGGCATAGAACCCGAAATCCTGACCCGTTTCGCCATGGAGAAGCATTGCGGCATACAGTTCGTGTCCGTGAATTTCAACGGAATAATTCCCGCTCTCAATGCCGGAAAGGCCGATGTCGGATGCGCCTGCATGAGCAATACGCCTGAAAGGAGCCGGAGCGTGCTGTTTTCGGATTCGTGGATAAAGGAGGAGTCGGTAGTCGTTGTGCGCGCCGACGGTGACACATCGTCCGGCGGTGCAGCCATAAGCTGGCTGGGTCATATAAAGGACAGTTTTGAACGCAACGTCATGTATGAACAGCGCTACAAGCTGCTTCTGCAGGGAATGCTCATGACGATTGTCATATCACTGTTTTCAGCGCTGTTCGGGACATTGCTCGGCATTCTGCTCAGCATGCAGTCCGCCAGCCGGTCAGGACTGCTGAGGGCTGTCAGCCGGCATTATATAAGGTTCATGCGGTGCATGCCTGAGGTGGTGCTGCTCATGGTCATGTACTATGTGGTGTTCGGAAAGACGGACCTGAGCGGCACGGCGGTTGCAGTGGTGGCGTTCTCAATGTGCTTCGGCGCATATACGAGCGTGATATTCACATCGGCGGTCGACAGCATCGACAAGGGGCAGCGCGAGGCGGCTCTTGCCATGGGCTTCACTCCGATGCGTGCTTTCTTCACTTTCATCCTGCCGCAGGTCGTCCAGCGTGCACTGCCTGTCTACAGGAATGAATTCATAAGTCTTGTCAAGGCCACTTCGATTGTGGGATACATTACGGTCTTCGACCTGACGCGGGCCGGTGACCTGATACGCTGCCGTACTTTCGAGGCGTTCTTCCCGCTGCTCATAGTGACCGCCATGTATTTTCTGATAATCTGGTTTCTGACTCTGCTGCTCAGGTATATGGAGTTCAAGGTACAGCCGGTCATACACAAGTATTCAAAAAAATCAGGCAGATGATACGGATCGAACATCTTGGGAAAACATACAGCGACACCGGCCTCACGGTTCTGACCGATGTCAACGCCGAAATTCAGGACGGTGAGATTATAAGCATCATCGGCCCGTCAGGTTGTGGAAAGAGCACGTTCCTGCGCTGTATCAACATGCTTGAGCCCCCCACATCGGGCAATATCTGGATTGACGGCGTGAATGTGACCGGACCGGGAACTGACATATCGAAGGTGCGCCGCAGTCTGGGCATGGTGTTCCAGTCATTCAACCTGTTTGACAATCTTTCGGTACTTGACAATGTCATAGTGGGACCGGTAAAACTGCTCGGCATGAGTCCTGACACGGCCGAAGAACAGGCACGCGAACTTCTGGAACAGGTGGGGCTGGCATCGAAGGCCGATTATTTCCCCAGTCAGCTCAGCGGAGGCCAAAAGCAGCGCGTGGCAATTGCACGATGCATGTCAATGAACCCCAAGGCAATCCTGTTCGATGAACCTACATCGGCTCTTGATCCGACAATGGTGAGCGAAGTGCTCAGGGTCATACGCAACGTGGCAAGCCGTGGCATAACGATGCTCATCGTGACTCACGAAATGCAGTTCGCACGCAACGTTTCCACGCGTGTCTTCTATATGGATCAGGGCGTGATTTACGAAGACGGGACTCCGGAACAGATTTTCGACCATCCTGTCAGGGAGCGCACACAGTATTTCGTGAAGCGCATACGTACCGTATCGGGCCATTTCGATTCTGCCGGCTGTGACCTGTTCGGTCTGCTTGGCAAGGTCCACAACTTCTGTGCGCAGTACGGCTTGGACGGAAGCCTGACCGAAAGAACCGAAAAGGCCGTCGAGACACTGATTTCCTGCTGTCTGACATCGCTCGACGATGCGCAGTCAGCCAAACTTGATGCATGCGGGGGAATGGACCTTGATGTGGCCTATTCGGAAAAGAGCGGTCATGTGCGGATGCGCCTGCTGTATCCTATGGAAATGGATGGTATTCTGGATACCGGCACGGCCAGGGGACAGGCACGTCTTGACGGGCTGCTCTCAGTCTGCATGAGCGTTGAGCAGGGTACCTACGAGGGACGTCAGCAGATTCTGGCGGGCGTGAACTGCGAATAGCGGCAGTTATTCCATTGAAGCGGGTGACAGGGCCGTGGTCGAAAAGCCTCCGTCATGATAGAGGTTCTGCATTGTGACCATGCGCGTGTAGTCCGAAAACAGCGTGCATACATAGTCCGCGCAGTCCTGGGCGCTTGCATTGCCAAGGGGCGATACACGGTTTGACCATTCCAGCATCTTTTCCATGCCTTCAATGCCGCTGCCGGCAGTCGTGGCTGTAGGTGACTGCGATACGGTGTTTATGCGCACGTGTCTTTCGCTTCCGTAAATCACTCCGAAGTTGCGTGTTATGGACTGGAGCAGCGCTTTGGCATCGGCCATGTCGTTGTATCCGCAGACGGCGCGGTCGGCGGCAATGTATGTCAGCGCCACGACCGATCCCCATTCGTTCAGGGCATCCTTCCTGTACAGGGTCTGGAGCATTTTATGCAGCGACAGGGCCGATATGTCCAGCGTCTTGCCCATCAGGCTGTAGTCAAGGTCGCTGTATGCGCGGTGCTTGCGTATGTTGGGCGATGTGCCTATGCTGTGAAGCACAAAGTCGAACTTGCCTCCGAAATGTTCCATGGTGCTGTCAACCAGACGGTCCAGGTCTTCAAGGCTGGTGGCATCGGCTTCGAACAGCGGGCATCCCAGCTGAGCGGCCAGATTGGCGGTCTGTCCAAGACGGTTGGCGACCGCGGTGTTGGTCATTACTATCTGTGCGCCTTCCTGAACGGCGGTACGGGCAACTGCCCATGCAATTGACTTGTCATTAAGCACTCCGGTAATCAGACCCTTTTTCCCTTTCAGCAGTTCCATAGCAAGTTGTGTTTTGTGCCTGCAAAGGTAGTGCTTTTGCGGCTTTTTGGCAAAACGCATGCGCATTTCAATGGGAATTGGTATATCTTTACGGCAAATTACACGTTTATGAAAAGAATTCATGTTATGGCAGCTGCGCTCCTGACTGCCCTCTCCATTCAGGCACAGAATCCCTATCTGCCGCTTTGGGAATATATTCCCGACGGGGAGCCTTATGTCTTTGAAGATCCTGACAGACCGGGCGAATACCGTCTGTACATATACGGATCTCATGACAACGAAGTGACAGCGTACTGCGGACGTGACCAGGTGGTGTGGTCGGCTCCGGTCGGCAATCTGACCGACTGGCGTTATGACGGGGTGATTTTCAGGTCCATGACCGATGCAGACGGCAACCTTCTCGATGCCCGCTCCGGCAAAGGGGACATACTGTACGCACCCGACATTGCTGCGGTCAGACAGCAGGACGGAAGCACTCTGTATTATCTTTACCCGAACAACCAGGCGGGAGGACGTCAGAGCCAGGTGTGCGTGAGCGACCGTCCCGACGGACCCTTCGAAGTCATAAACTGGAACGAACGCAATCCGCGCCGCACTGACGGCATACTGGGCTTCGACCCGGCGGTGTTCGTCGATGATGACGGCCGCGTATACGGATACTGGGGCTTTGAAGAATCCAACGGAGCCGAACTTGACCCGGAAACGATGGCTTCCGTGAAGCCGGGCACCCGGATTGTAAGAAACATGGTCAGTGACTATAAGCATGACGGGGAGTTCCGTTTCTTCGAGGCTTCGTCAATGCGCAAGATAGGTGACAAGTATGTGTTCGTGTATTCCCGTTATACGGAAGACGGTGAAGACGGACTGCCGGCATCGAACAACACGCTGGCATACGCATACAGTGACAGTCCTCTGGGACCGTTCACCTACGGAGGCACAATAATTGATGCCCGTGAGCCTGCCGTCAACGCGCATAACGGTCAGGCCATTGCCACTGCAAACCGTTACGGCAACACCCATGGCAGCATTCTGGAGATTGACGGCCAGTGGTGGGTGTTCTATCACCGTCAGACCGGTACCGACCAGTTCTCGCGTCAGGCCATGGTGGCTCCGATAGGTGTCAGGGTTGAAGCGGACAAAGTGGAGATTTCACGTGCCGAAGTCACTTCCGAGGGCTTCTGCACAGAAGGACTGAATCCGCTGAACCGCATATCGGCAGGTTGGGCGTGCTGGTTCTGGCATCCGTCCAAAGCCGTTGAACAGTATCCGAACTTCATATACAGCGGCTCCTACATACAGCCTTCACATCCTGAAGATGGGACCAATGTCGAGGGCTTCAGCCTGAAGAACCGGTACTGCCCGCTGGTGAACAACACTCCCGGCAGCATCGTGGGTTTCAAATATCTGAATTTTGACCGGCTCCGTTCCTGCAGGGAAGTGAACCTTGAAATACGCATCAGACCCCTTGGAGCAGGCGGCAGGATCAAGGTTATGGTCGGAGACCCGACTTCAAGTGAAGGCGGCAGTGTCATTGCGGAATTCCCGCTTGGCAGTGTCGCATCGGACGATATGTCAACGTTGTCGGTAAGATGTGAAAATGACCTGAAGGGAATAAAGGGCCGCGGCAGGAAAGGTCTGTTCTTCCAGTTCGAAGGTGGTGAGCCGGGTCAGTCGTTATGTGACTTCTATGATTTCCGTTTCTTCTAGAATATGGATTACATTGATTTGAAAGACCGCTGCGTCAAGTGGATACAGGACTGGTTCCAGTCCAACGGACCGCAGTGCAGCGCAGTGATAGGAATGAGCGGCGGCAAGGACAGCACCGTGGCCGCCGCCCTGTGTGCCGAGGCGCTTGGCAAGGACAGGGTAGTGGGAGTCAGCATCCCATCGAATGGCCAGAGTCTGAACGAGGCCGATGAGATTTGCCGCTACCTTGGCATACGCTATGTCAATATGCACATAGGCGATGTGGAGAATGCTTTCCGTGCCCTTGGCGACGGTCTGAAAGGTCTGGGAACGGACGGCTTCACCTCGCAGACCATCCTGAACATTCCGCCGCGTATCCG
>JAKSIR010000097.1 GCA_024398695.1 Bacteroidaceae bacterium
GCGAAGATCGCCAGAAATCAAAAACGCGTCAATACGTCCCCGTGGAGGCGCTTACGTACCTTTGGACTTGAGCATAGGGTTTGTAACTGCTAGTTTGGTCACTTTGAAGTTACTCATTTTCTGCCAATTGCAGAAATATCCTATGCTTTTTTTGTGCCCGTTACTGTATAATTTCTAACTTGCGAAACTTAAATAAAACTATGTAACAAGATGGATGCATCAAAAATATTTGTTTTGTACATTATCTTTAACTTTGCCTTTGCGACTATGTATTCGCAGGCTAATGACGGCTACGAGAGGCGGGCATTGTCGGGAAACAGGTTGGTTGAAGTTGACGGGCTGGATTATGAACTTGTTGATGGCAAGGCCGAAGTCTATCGATTCGTTAATCAGAACGACTGTTCCAGAATTGACATACCGTCCAGCATTGTATATGGAGACGAATGTTTTGATGTTACGAAGATAGCCTATTCAGCATTCGCAGGATGTTATTTCCTGGATTCAATAACTGTCCCTGAATCGGTCACCCAGATTGCCAATGGTGCTTTTTCCGGTTGTCAGCGTTTGTCTTATATACGTATCAAAAATCCTGCGACCATTCTGCATAATATTCATCCTAGAATAGACTGCCCCAATCTTCCATGTGAGAATGGAATACGTTATGCCGATAAAATTGCCGTTGACTGGGACAAAATAGCCGGACAACCGTATGTCATTAAAGAGGGAACTGTTTCTATTGCGTCAAACGCATTTTCGAGACTGGATTGTGAATCCATACAAATACCGGTTTCGGTAAAGATTATTGGACAATATGCGTTTGACATGTCCACTTTGTCAAGCATTACCCTGCCAGACTCACTGGAAATAATAGGAGAAGGTGCATTTGCAGGATGTGCCAATCTAAAATCGATTCGTATTCCAAAGAATGTATGCGATATCTCCGGGCGAATACTTTCCGATTGCCCGGCGCTTACACAAATTGAAGTCTCGCCCGACAATCCCCGATATGACAGCCGCGACAATTGCAATGCGATAATTGAATCGGCCACAAACCGGCTTATCGAAGGTTGTACGGGAACGGTCATTCCGCAGAATGTCGTTGAAATAGCCGATTGCGCGTTTTCCGAATGCAGTGGATTGAAGACACTCAGTCTGCCGGCTTCGGTAGCAAAGATTGGCCGATTTGCAATTGTTGATTCCAATATCGAATCAATCAAAATTAACAGGAACAATCCATTCCTGGAGAGCCGCAGGGATGCTGTCATAGACAAGAAAACTGGAGAACTGATTTTTGCGATTGCGAATGCCAGCAGAATACCTGGCGGAGTGAAAAGCATTGGATGGGGTGCTTATTGGAATATAAAAGGTCTTGAGAATGTGCGAATTCCCCGTAGCGTGGTTTCAATTGGTACAAATGCTTTTGGCGATTGCCAGAAGCTGAAAACGGTTTGCATGCTGGGTAACATTACTGAAATTCCGAAAGTGCTGTTCAGCGGCTGTGCGAACCTGCAATCGGTAAAATTTCCAAAAGGGCTGCAGTCCATACCAAACCGTTTTTTCCGTGACTGTCCGAATTTGCAGAAAGTGGCAATTTACGAATCAGTACAAAATATTGGCGAGTATGCTTTTGCAGGAACTTCTGTTCGCAAAATCAAGTTGCCGAAATCTTTGCATACCATCTCTCAGGGCTTGTTTTATGAATGCGAACGGCTGGGATCGGTCATAATGCCTGAATCGCTGGATTCAATTTGTACCCGGTCTTTTGGCCGATGCAAAAGCCTGCGCAGCATTACCATACCTGAAGGGACACTGTCCATTGGAAATCAGGCGTTCTGGGGAACTGGTCTGGAATCTGTGACCATTCCGGAATCGGTCACTCAGATAGGTAATGCCGCCTTCTCATACTGCCAGAAGCTGGAATCGGTCGAAATACTCGGTCAGATAGAACATATGGGAGCCCATGTGTTCAATCATGACGGAGGTCTTCGGACAATCAAGCTATCCAGTAGCCAGCCACCATACGTTGAACAAGGCGACGCTCTCTATGACTACAAGCCGTTGTTTGAAAACTGCACCCTGTATGTGCCGTCTCAGTGCATCGGGCAATACCGTGAGTCACCGTTCTGGGGCCAGTTCAAAAACATTGAACCCCTCACGAAATGACAACGAAGATGAAGAATATTACCATCTCTGTATGAAAGATGTCGACAATATGAAAAAAGCCGCTTCATCCGCGTTAAGCAGTAGTGGCTTTAAAACATTAACGATTTCTGATGGCGCAGAACAATTAGGAATTACAGTTGGCGTTTCGACATTCAAAGATTGCAAAAGCCTGTATAGCGTGAATATCACTTCGCCGGACACCCAAATTGACGAGCACGCTTTTGATGGTTGCGACAACCTTGAATCCGTTACGAAGTGGTACGAACTTAACAGCATGTCGTGACATACTGAAAGAAGAGCGAAATGATGAATATCAGGTTTGCGGTAACTGCACTGCTGTTCTTCGGACTTGTTTCGCGGAATGTGTGCGCTCAGCACACCCGCTGTCAAGAAATGTAGTATCTTTGCAATGACGTTCAATAACTTGTTATTGCGAATTGATATTTATCCTGTCATTCAGGAAATCAGGACCGAAAATGAAAAGAACTGATGCGCAGATATACGTTCTCTGTCATAAGGACGTGCCTTACGGCATTCGCAGCAATTCCTTGTATACCAGCATAGAATGTGGCGCGGCATGCAGGGATGTCCATCCTTCTGCCGATATAAGGGATGATGACGGTGCGGACAATATGAGCGTATGGAATCCTTTCATGGCCGAAAACACAGCTTTGTACTGGATATGGAAGCATCATGACAGGGGATTGAAGTACATAGGCAATGTGCAGTATCGCAGGCTTCTTGATTTTGATGAGAATACCGATTTTGACAGCCTTTTTCGCCGGTATGATGCAATAAGCTGCAAACCGCTTAGTTTCAAGAAGATGACAGTGGCCGAGCAGTTTGATGAATGCCACGGAATCAAGTATCTGAATCTTGTCGGTGATATAATACGGGAACGTTATCCGCGCAGCTATTACAGAAAGTGGAGGCGGTTTATTTTTCGACGCCACAGATTATATTATTCATGCGGTTTTGTCCTTAGGGCTGCCGAATATGACCGTTATGTAGGTTTTCTGTTCGACATTTTCAGCGCATTGAACGAAAGAATAGGGGTACAGACCGTTCAGCAGGCAATGGATTACACACGGACCGAAATAGAAAAAGGCTTTCTTGCTAACAGGGAAAAGCGAGAATACAGGTACAGTGAGCAGCTTGAAGGCTTTCTCGCCGAACGTATATTCACCTTCTGGATCAGGATGAATTTTCGCAGAATATTGGAAATTCAGTATACTCTGATGGAGGATTCAAAGATCTGAACTGCATCAGACCGGCTGTTCTCACTGCAGCCGATTGTTTTTGAAACGCCCTGAGTCAGGCGAGTTTACGCTGTCCGGACTGATATATTCCACAGTACCGTCCTTGTGAAGAATGAAAGGACTGGAAACAGGCGTCAGACTGTTGCCGTCATATCCTGCCACCCTGTACATCACTTCGCGCCCCATATTGCGGAACAGGGCACAGCCGCCTTTCATCATGCCGAAATCTACAATCTGCCATGTACTGTCCTTCAGCGCGCATTCAATGTAGACGTAACGGTCTTTCAGAATCCTGCGCTGTCCGGCGTCTATGGGGATTTTCAGGTCTGATGTCAGGAAATACTTCGTGGTCACATCCTTCTGATTCAGTTTGAACGGGTATCTGTATCTGGCTTTCCTGTGGTATTTCCGGATCCTTCTGTCAATGGCATAGGTGTACCTGAACACTTTCGGTCCGCGCTCGTATGGGAAGAAACCCCAGCCGATGTTCGTTGACAGATCCCATTCCGAATGCTGTTCCTGACAGCGGTCGTCGAGAATCGTAAACCACGTCGTGGCTGCCGTGTATCGCGGACCTACGGGCGTATGGTCAAGCACGGCCGGTATTCCGGCGCTACGCATGAGGAGAGCGGCCAGAAGCGCATAGTCCGGGATGTCTCCGAATGTCATGTGTGTGAGCAGGTGGGCCGACAGCAGCGGCAGCCCGCTTTCTGTGTATATTCCGTGCCGGTCGGTCTTTTCAAGAGCTTCGCGGCGCAGCATGTCTGACACGCCGGTGACGGTGTTGTACTCCACATCATTCCTGACCGGGTGCTCAAGACCTTCTCCATAATATGCCAGCAGCGAATCGGCCCAGTAATCTAACTCCTGAAACTGGCATGCCTTGTATGGGAGAAGCCATTCCAGATACTCCTGAAATGTTATGTGCCCGGACCATGGACATGCGGTCCACAGTCTGTATGTCCTGTCAATGTTGTCAATCATGTATGCTGCGCTGATAATCCTGGCATCAGGCACGGTGCTGTCCGTCAGATTGCGGAAATGGCCGCTTATTGACAGCAGGCTGTCATGCTGCTGTTCCGGACTTAGTGACGTATCGGCCAGGATCCTGTCAGCGCAGGCGTAGTATCCGTCAATTGCGCCCGGTGTGTACGAATAATGCGCAGGCATGTTCTCAATGAGGAAACGCGCTGCAGCCAGTTTGTGTGGCTGTCCGCAGTAATGTTCAAGAACTGCTTCAAGTTCGCTGCGGTTGCTGCCGGCCGATTCCAGTGCCTGCCTTAACTGTGCGTTGCAGGACACAAGCGTCAGAGCAACGACGTGTATGATTCTGAAAGGGTGTTTCATGGTAATGTGATTCGTTCGGGCACAAAATTAGCGAGGTATTTTCATACCCCGCTAATGCATTTCACAAAACTTTCCGTCACTACTTGGCGGCGTATTCGTTATCCATGTTCTGAAGCATCTTGCCAAGAGTGTTGAGGAAGGTTCTCAGTTCCTCTTCCGATATTCCGTCAAGAATACGGTCAAGCATGAAAATGCCCTTTTCCTTGGCTTCGGTCTTCATCTGCTGCGCCAAAGGTGTCAGGACCAGCGTGTTTGAACGGCGGTCCTTCTCGTTGCGCTGTCGTACTATCAGTCCCTTCTTTTCCAGACCGTCCACAATTTTGGTTATGGAGTTCTTGTCCTTCTGCATTGTGTCGGCCAACTTCTGCTGTGACATGGGACCCTGATTCCACAGCAGGTCAATGAGCAGAAACTGTTCAGGCGTAAGTCCTACCTTGTTTCGTCTGAGCATGTTGCTGGTGTACTGTTTCAACTTGCACGATGCAAGATTCAAATAAACTGCAACTTCTTTTGACAGTAGCATAATATACGGTATTTAGGAATTACTATACAAACATACTACTGTCATTTTGAAATACCAA
>JAKSIR010000098.1 GCA_024398695.1 Bacteroidaceae bacterium
AGGAAGGATTCGCCGGTCGACTTGCCGAAATCGCCAATGTTCACGCCCGCTATCACAATCTCACGGCCGCCTTCACGACCGACCTGACGGGCCTGTTCCACAAGACTGACAATAGGAGCATTGCGGCTGTGGCCACGCGCGTATGGAACGGTACAGTATGTGCAGTAGTAGTCGCATCCGTCCTGTACCTTCAGAAAGAAGCGGGTTCTGTCACCGCGTGAGCATGACGGCACGAATGTTCTTATATCATTGGTGCCGACCGTCCGGGAAATGCCGTGTTCACGTTTCTGAAGTCCGTTGAGATTCTCCAGAATACTGCCTTTCAAATCCTGTCCAAGAACAATGTCAACGCCGGGAATATCGGCGACCGTACCCGGCTGCAACTGACCGTAGCATCCTGTAACCACAATGTACGCATCAGGATTTTCACGCACAATCCTGTGAATTGCCTGGCGGCATTTGCGGTCAGCCACTTCAGTGACCGAGCAGGTATTGATTACGCAGACATCGGCCTTTTCCCCTTTCACAGCCTTGTGTGCACCGGCTTCACAGAGCTGGCGCATGATAGTCGATGTCTCCGAGAAGTTGAGTTTGCATCCCAGAGTATAGAAAGCCGCAGCTTTACCTTCAAGACTGAAATTAGAGTCGTCCATACCGGTTGCAAAAATAGCCATTATTGGAACATGAATAAAAGAAGGGATGGCCTAATTTGGTCATCCCTTCCAATTATGCTTTGTGTCCGGCTTATTCAGCTACGACTTCGAAAGCGACTTCTGCCTTAACCTCCTTGTGAAGGTTAACGGTTGCCTTGTAAGAACCGACAGCCTTGACAGTCTCGACTGCAATGATCTTGCGGTCGATGTCAAAGCCCTTTGCAGAAAGAGCTTCAGCAACCTGAGCTGCACCTACGCCACCGAAGATGGTACCATCCTCGTTGACCTTTGCGCTGATGCTCAGTGATACGCCATTCAGTTTTGCTGCCAGAGCCTCTGCATCAGCCTTGATCTTGGCCAACTTGTGAGCGCGCTGACGCTCGTTCTCAGCCAGAACCTTCTTTGCTGATTCACTTGCAATGACTGCCTTTCCCTGTGGGATAAGATAATTGCGGCCGTAACCGTCCTTTACCTTTACTATATCGTTCTTGTATCCAAGATTGATAACGTCTTCCTTAAGAATAATCTCCATTGTACTAGTGCTTTAAAGATTACTTCATCATATCTGTTACATAAGGAAGCAGAGCCAGATGACGTGCTCTCTTGACAGCCTGAGCGACCCTGCGCTGGAACTTCAGTGAAGTACCGGTAATACGGCGAGGCAGAAGCTTGCCCTGCTCGTTAAGGAATCTCTTCAGAAATTCAGGATCCTTGTAATCGATATACTTGATACCGCTCTTCTTGAAACGGCAATATTTCTTCTTCTTGACATCGGCTGTCTGCGGAGCCAGATATCTGATTTCTGTTGACTGTTCTGCCATGGTTTAAGCCTCCTCTTGTTTTGATTGTCTAAGACTCCTTCTCTTTGCTGCGTATTCAGCTGCGTACTTCTCCTGCTTGATGGTCAGGAAACGGATAACGCGCTCGTCACGACGGAAGTTCACTTCCAACTTCTCGATTACTGACGGCTCAGCATTGAATTCAATAAACTCATAGAAGCCTGTTGACTTCTTCTCAATAGGATAGGCCAGCTTGCGCATGCCCCAGTTCTCTTCATTGACAATCTCTGCGCCTTCGGCGGTGAGAATGCCCTTGAACTTTTCTACCGTTTCCTTCATCTGAACATCAGACAAAACGGGAGTTAAAATGAAAACGGTCTCGTACTGATTCATTTGGGTTGTAAATAAATAATGTTATGTTGCAAAAATGCGAGCGCAAAGTTACTCAAAATCCGCTAATAAACAAACATCATCAATGACAATCTCAATATTTCCGCAAAAAAAAAAATTTCCCCGCACTGAATCATGCGGGGAATCATTATAAAGTTACAGGAACTGCTACTTCTGTTCTGGAAGCGGTTCCATTGAAGCTGCGGCATTTGCAGCAGCAGCCGATTTATAGACCTTCGCCGCGTTGCAGTTCAGGAACCAGTCCTTGGCCTGGTTGTGATCGCTGCACCAGGTAGAGAATTCAGGATAAGCTTCAGTGATATTTGTCATTTCCCAAGGCCACTCCCAATTTGAAGGAACGCATATCATATAAGGTATCTGACCCTTCTTCGGGGCAGCGACCTCACCGACATATACGCTGCCGTCTTCCGAGAAACGCTTGATTACAAAACCGCCCATATCGGTATCGCTCATGGTGAAGTCTTCAGGAACATCCACGTCAAATGATACGGGAATCTTTTCCTCACCGACAGCCTGAGTATTGACCATCACGGTAACATCAACATCGAACAGCTCGTGAACTTCGCCATAGAATTTGTCACCGAAATAAATCTTGTTGTAAAGGGTACCGCCCGAAGCAAGCAGTGTGCAGTGAGCCTTTGTTTCGCCTGCCGTGTGCTTTATCTGAAGAACGACATCGTTGAAGTCATAGTCAGCCGATTCACCAAGGTCTTCGCATGCAAGGCTCCAGCAGATAGGCTCGTCTATGATACCGCCTTCGTCATCATCGTCGTCGTCATCGTCATCATCGTCATCGTCATCATCGTCGCCGTCATCGAAGCCGCCGCCAACAGGAGCAAGGTCACCTGAATAGCTGAATACCAGATGGTCGTATTCAGGATAGTAATACTGATGTGCATTGCCTTCATACCAGTCATCAAAGCCAAGGTAATTGCGGGTGCCGTTAGCGTCCTTGATGTTGATTACGGCAACATGACCGTACTTGCCGAGATCATTGCCAATCCAATGCTTTCCTGCTTTTGGACCACCATTTTCGTTGTATGCCCATGACGGTACGGTTGAGAGCGAGCCCTCCGAATAGCCTACTGCACCCGAGTTGTCATATCCGCAGATAATGTAGAAACCGAATGCCATGTTGGCAGGTACTGTAACGTCAATGCCCTTGCTGCGATACTGCTGCTTGTCAAAATTAGCGTAGTTCTGCCATGAAGGAACATGTGCATCATAGTATGTGACAAATCTCCGATCATTGATATCCCAATACTGCATCATGTCATCCGACTTGTCGTTGGTGAAGATAGGAACTTCAATCCTCTGACCATTCTCGTAATAGTAGATGCCGATCTTTGCCCATGAACCGGACTCATTGGTGTACCACACCGGATTCAGTGTGAACTTGCCGCTCTTCGAATAATACAGGGCGACAGAATTGTTGATATCCTTGAACGGAGTCGAAACTGCCTCAATGCGTGTTGCGGTAGAATTGATGACAGCAGTGGGATTCGTATAGATATCGTTAAGTACAGTCTGGTAGTTGAAATTAGCATAAGTGCTGTTGAGGGAAGCCTGTACCGTTGAGTTGCCGGCGCTCACAGTCTTTGTAGCCAGACTGAAATCAACGGAACCGCCAACCTTTGTCTTCTTGATGGCGCCGTTATTGAAGTTGACGACAATCAGATCGTCATAACCGTCAATTACGTCGAACAGTATGTTCTGTGTACCGGAAATCTTCTTGCTTGCAACAATTCTGTAGTTTCTGCCGTCAAAAGCGTAAACGCGAACTGTCGATTCGGTCGGAACAGTTACTGAAACAGACGCCTGCTGGGCAAGGTTCCAATCCTGTTCAGGGTCAACATTACCTCCTACCATCTGACCGAAGGAGGTGTTGTTGATGTTGTTTGGATCAAGTCCGAGATCCATACATGACGAAACACTAATGGCAGCGGCAAAAACCATTGCGGCTGTCATCTTAAATGAAAGGTTTACCTTCTTCATATAAAAATTTAGTTTTCTAAAATCACTGCAAAGTTACTCAGTATTTTCCATTCGCTCAAACATTTACTCTCATATTTATTAAAAGGCCTTAAAACAGCGACCCAGCAATGGGTATTTCAATAAAAAAGCAATCCCTTCTTTCGTATTAGAATAAATTTGCCTTATTTTGCGGGTTGGAAAAGACAAACAAAAAAAATCAATATAGCAATGAACGATTTCAAAAAGTACCTTGGCGCCATTCTTGTGATAATAGCAGCCGTAATACTCATCTTAAGTTTCTTTCTTGGAGGAAAGGATTACAATGGCATACAGATTGGAGCCCTGGTAATAATGATTGCCGGCATTCTGCTCCACATATTCATCGGGAAAAAGGACTGACACCGTTCACGTACCGGACAGCGTACGTGTCATATCCCGAACAATTTGAAGACTGTCACATAGAATCTGAAGCCTGCTCTCTGCGGGAGTTTCATGTGCAGTGACCGCACGAGGCTTCCGAATGAGCATTTCATGCCACGTATCTGGGACGTAGTCCAGTACCTGTGATCACGCATAAGCTGATATACTCTCCGCGCATGGTCCTTGTTCCGGTCCATGCGGACAGCCTCCTTGAACAGCATATAACGTCTGGACTCGATGTATTCGAAAAGGGCTTTGTGCGAGTGCATCCCCTTTATTGACAGTGCATATTCA
Organism: Bacteroidaceae bacterium; assembly: GCA_024398695.1. Lineage (GTDB taxonomy): Bacteria > Bacteroidota > Bacteroidia > Bacteroidales > Bacteroidaceae > Colenecus. Next base: position 4,532 of record JAKSIR010000098.1, read on the forward strand.
GCTCTCAATGCCATGATTTTTGACATATTGTAATTCCGCTGTTTCCTGTCGGTGCTGACATCTATCGACCCTTCTCTCCTGCGGTACAAATATGTTTCATTGGCAATTACAGACATCTTCCCGGCATTGCATGCCATCATGAACGTCCACAACTCGTCTTCGGGAAGCAGGCCTTCCTTGAAAAACAGCGAATGTTCTCTGATAAAGGATGACCGGTACAGTTTGTTCCATACAGGAATGACAATGCGATCCTCAAGAAACATGTCAAGCACATTGCCGCTGAATATTCCTTCTTCGTGCGGAAGAACACAATCCCAGGACATGCCAAACACCTTCAGATTCCCCGAAGCGACCTGAATGCCGGGTTCCGATTCTATTGACGAGACAAGCAGTTCTATGCAGTCGGGCACAAGTACATCGTCACTGTCCAGAAAGAACATGTACTCGCCTGACGCACATTCAATGCCGGTATTTCTGGCTGCCGACAGTCCCCTGTTATGTTCATGGCGCAGAATTCTGAATCTGATTTTCCCCGAATAGCCTGCAATAACCGATTCGGCAATGACAATGCTTCTGTCCGTACCGCAATCGTCCACAATCAGAACTTCAATGTCCTGATATGTCTGTCCGATTACGGATCTGATGGCTTCACCTATATATTCTTCTACATTCCATACCGGAATAATTACAGATACCGTCATTTTGGAAAATTTGCCGCAAAGATATAAAAAAGAGCCTCAGATGCAATATCTGAAGCTCCTTCTCTTTAAAAGACGGCGGCGACCTACTCTCCCACTTGC
>JAKSIR010000099.1 GCA_024398695.1 Bacteroidaceae bacterium
CCAACCTAGCCGGAACAGCGGCTGAATTCACTTGCGAAACTTGAGTAATCTTGAAGAATATGACAGCCCCTACTGTCACAGTAGAGGCCGTCCAAACAACAAAGAAAATAATTATTCGAACCAGTATTTTTTGCCGTTGATGATGTAAAGGCCATGCTGTGGTGTACTTACCGCGCGGCCGTACATATCATAGATTATTGTATCGTCAGCTCTCTTTTCGGGGAGGGAAACTGAAGTCGTAGGATCATCATTCGTGTAACAGCCGTTGTCATAATAGACCTGTTTGCCAAAGAATGATGGATACAGTTCCTCACCAAGCGTCTGACAGAAAACAATTACGCTCTGGTCACCGTTCAGTTTCCAGGCAATCTCACCATCTGACATCTGCTGCTCGGTCACAAGCGTCTCACCATCGGCCACCTTGTCATAAAGAACTGTCGAGAAAGCGTTTTCCACTCCGCTTCCTGCAGCGGCCGTTCCTGTAATGATGGAACCCTTGGTAGCAGCATCAGAAACTATTTCACCTGTGTTATAGACATTGGCGACTTTGGCTGCGGCAGCGGCAGAATACAGGTAAGCGATACCGGCCACATTTCCAGTACCCGCAATGTCTGCTCGGTTATATGAATTCGATATACTGCCGGCTGCAGCCTGCACGTATGCGCTGATTCCGGCTGCACAGGTGCTTGATGCACTGATTCCGCCATAGTTGGCACAGCGGTCAACAGTTGTGGCACCATTCATGTATGCAACGATTCCTGCCGCATACTGTTTGCCGCTGACCTGAGCATAGTTGATACATCCGGTAATGGACGATGCCTTTGCGTATGCTGCAATTCCGGCTGCGTAGTTGGCGGTAGATATTACTGTTCCGCCGACACTGAGATTGCTGACAGATGCTCCTTCGGCGTATCCGAACAGAGCCTGGTATGTCTTGGTCGAATTGATGTACAGTCCGTCAATTCTGTGACCCTGACCGTCAAAACTGCCCTTGAAAGTCGTTGAGTTGTTTCCTATCGGTGTCCAAGGGAAACCAATCAGGTCAATATTGTCGGTAAGAACCGCATTGCCGTTGTTACCGGAATTGATATGCTGTGCGAACCAGGCCAGTTCATAGCCTGTGCCAATCTGATAGACGTTGTCAATCAATGCCGGCTCGCTGATGCTGTCTCCGTCCCAGTTGAAGGCCGTAACCTGGGGCAATTCAACATTGACAGTTATTATGGGTTCCGATGTCATGTCCGTCACAATGCTGCCACGGGTGTATCCGAAGCCAGGGGCGGTGACTTCATAGTTGAATTTGCCGTAATATTTCAGAGGATAGCGGCCCAATGAATCGGCAGTGATGACATTGCCCTTGCGGTCTGTCACAACTACTTCTGCACTGTCGGCGTTGGTCACATTGACCTTAGCCAGAAGTTGGATGACCGTTACCGGAATATTGACATCGGGCACTGCGCCGAAATATGTCTTGTGTGATATGGCAGTGAAGTTGGGACTGCGGCCTCCAATCTTGTCCAACAGACGGTGATTGCCTATCGGGTCGCCGAAACCGTTCACCTGCAGCACGCCTTCGCTCAGGCGGATAGTGTCGCTTGCATCGTCCGGTATGGAAACAGTCACAGCCTGCGCCGATGGAGTACCTGCAAAATTGTACTGGTTGCTGCCCAGAATCAATGCTGTTCCGGTAGGAACGCCATTGTAAGTGATGTATGCCGACATGTTGTATATGCCCGCCATCTTGTTGGCAGGATGATACAGTCCGCTGTACTGCACCTTGACCTGATCGCCCGGACAGAACACGTCGCTGCCGGGATTTGAGACATTGCTGATTGTCCGTTTGACAGGCTTTGCCGTGAACACCTGATACACGTGACCTCCGTCAGTTCCCGTCAGGCGTACAATCTGACGGCCGCGGCGCAGCTTCAGGGTATATGTTGAATCCTGTCCGGCAACTTCCTGGAAACCGTTTTCGTATGAAACGCCATTCTCACTGATGATAGGGTAGCAGATTTCAACTTTTGCCACACCGTCAGGCTGGAAAGTATATTCGTAACAACTGTCCTCTTCCAGATAATAGAAGCAGTCGTGCTCGGCATCCACATACTTGCCTGCATTCTTTAGTGTCTCGGTATTATATTTCTCGTTGATGACCATCCCCGTTTCAAGACCGGTGGGGTCGCCATCGACACTCACGACAAAGACACCTGTGTTTTCGGGCCACAGGGCGCTCCATTCTTCGCCGCCAAGATAAGTGGATTTTACCTGCTTGGCCCACTGGTTCAGGTTGATGGCATCGTATGTGACAAGCACAATGGCTTCACCCCGGGCATCGGCCTTCAACATTGCCCAAGGGTCGGTTGTGGTGTTGGCATTGTCAATGCTGACGGCCGTTGAAAGTGATTTTCCATCTATGTCAAATACCGTATAATGGTAGTCCGGCTCAATGAAATAGTTGTTGGTGGAATTGTCTGTGAGCTGCCAGTCGCGCTGTGCAAGAAGGTTGTATGTCTGGCCGCTGCTGAGTTTCAGGTGTCCGCGCTCATTGATGTTGAGCAGAATGTTGGCAACATTGTACTTGTTGTTGTCAGTCGGATCAGTGTCCATATATCGCGGATCGGCATCAAGGTCTGCTGCTGTGAACGCAAATTCGGGGCACTGGTTCTGCTCAATGTAATAGACGAACTTGCCGGCTACGGTACGCTTTCCTTCCTGCCACAGACGGAAGTTGTACGTGTTGCCGTCAGCAAGCCGGTAATTGTAAGTGACTGTCCCGCCACCGGCTATGGTGTCAGTCGGCTGAATCGGCGTGAACGGGACATAATGGACCGAACCCGAACCGTTAGAACCGCCCTCCTTCCTGAAAATGCCGAAACTGGCTGCAGCAGGGAACGAAACAGAAAAACTGCCTCCCATCGGAATGGCTATGTTGGACGTAGTGTTTGCGGTAAGAGTGGCACTGGCGTATGCATCCATATATCCGGCTTCGACAAGCGAATCGCAGGGATGCAGTGTGCAGTTGTATGATCCGCCATTGACAATAAGGCAGGCCTTTGCCCCGGCAGTAGAGCTGACACCCAGTGTCACGGGTATGTATTTTCCCTCGCGTGTGCGGCAGGACAGGCCGGTGACCGTGTAGTCCTGATCCATCACCCAATCCTTGTTGCTGGCCTTGATTGAAGTCACGGTCCAAAGCTGCAGTCCGATACTGTCGGTCCCAACTTCCAGTTCAATAGTACCGTTCAGATTGTCTTTTGCATCGAAACCGCTTATTACATACGTCTGGGGCTGAATGCTGTTGAATATGTACATATTCTTTCCTCCGACCACAGCGATACTGTCCTGACGGATGGTATCGCCGCTTTCCTTCTCTGTCAGGACCATTGTTTTGGTCGATGTGTTCATAGTGACAGTGACCGGTGTGGCCATTGCGACCTGAACTGTAGCGCCTGCTATCAGCGCAAGAAACAGATTCTTTTTCATTTTTATTGGGTTATTTATCGTTTGAAATGTATTTCTTTCCGTCCTTTATCAGGATTCCCTTTGAGCCTGGCAATACCCTGAATCCGTTAAGGTTATAGATTGTTTCGCTTTGCAGGTCACTTCCATCATACCGTATATTATCAACCGCAGCCGGTTTCCAGTCACCCAAAGCCAGGAAATGTCCGGGGTTGATGTAGAGCTTGTAACTGCCTATGTACGAACCTTCCGGTGTCCACTGGTGAAGTTTGCCGGGAGAATTGAAATCGCCGTTCGCATCGGTCGCATAAATGTAGCCGGTGTATGGATTGACATACAGGCCGTATGGTGATGAAAGTTTTGTACTTATGTCTTCCGATACCGTTCCCGGCAGACTGTCCTCAAGTCCATCTGCGCCATCTGTCCTGAACATCAGCTCCGGGTCTATCAGAGCCGTATTGAAACGGTATTCGTAAGTGTAGTAGCTGAATGACGAGCCTATGGCAAAGAACTTGCCGTCAAGTGTGGCGCAGTTGTATGTGGCAGGAATGTCATCAAGCACCATAAAACACCTTATTTCACCGTCAAGCGCCTTCTGACAGTCAAAGATTATGGAGCAGGCCGGTGTGTCATAGTAGTCTCCCGGGGAGTTGATGCACAGGTACCTGCCCGTCTGCGACATCTTGCCGTAAAGGTTAATGACTCCGGTATCCACATCACGGACTTTCGTCATGGTAGCGGCATCGACAATTGAAACCGTGGTCTCGTACTCGTGGTCTTCCTGAAATGCGTAGCCGCCGGTATTCGCAATGAACAGGCATCCATTGTAATAAGCTATCCCTTCCGGCTCGTAGCCCACTTCACAGCACTTCACTACCTTGAAGGTTTTCAGATCGACCTTGGCAACAAAGCCTTTTGTGCATTCCCACAGGCCACCTATGGTAGAACATTCGTGCCCGTACGATGTTATGTACAGATACTCTCCGTCAGTTGCCATCTTGCGGTTGTTGGGCACATCCTCGGTGGCGGTAACGGCAGTTCCGTCAGTCCTTATATACTGGATAATGTTGGACCAGTTCACGGCTATGGCAATCAGGTTTTCGCCCACCTGGATAATGTCATTCGGCGTGTCCCCTATTCCATATCCGTTGGCCTGTTCGAACCACTTGTTGGACACAATGCGTCCGTCCTCAAAATAGCTGATGCGGGCATTGTTGGACTGCCAGTTGCCCTCGTTAATTATAATCAGCCGTTCCTGCGCTTGTACTTGAAGCAGACAGGTTGCAAACAGTAAGGATATTATGAAGCGTTTCATAGTTTATATGTAACTGACAGTTTGAAATTGCGACCGGGCATCGGATAGCGCTGTATCATCTCGTACTGCACGTCAAGCAGGTCATTTACCTCGAATCCGAAGCCCCAATGCGGGAAATCGGCCGACAGTTTAACATCGATGTTGTCGTATGGGTCCAGCATATCCTCAGGGTCGGCATACGACCACATACGTTCGGAAACATGAAGCCGGGAGACTGACAGCGTAAGCATTTTCCATGCTCCGTTGACAGTAATTCCGCTTGAAAAACGGGGAGAATAGCAGATTACCATGTTCCAGCTGTCATCGTCTGTTGAGCCGGTACGGTTGCGGTCATCCTGAAGGGTGCACGATGCCGTAACCCCGGCGCTCCAGTCACGTGAATGACGCTGAAGGGTCATACTGCCGTTAAGACC